>JARLIU010000053.1 GCA_031291595.1 Ancalomicrobiaceae bacterium
CCGCACCCGGGTGGAACTCGCCCAGCTGCATCAGCGGCTGAAGTCGACCATGATCTTCGTCACCCACGACCAGATGGAGGCGATGACGCTCGCCGACCGCATCGTGGTGATGAACAACAAGAAGATCGAGCAGATCGGCTCGCCGATGGACATCTACGACCGTCCGGCGACGCGCTTCGTCGCCGGCTTCGTCGGCACGCCGCAGATGAACTTCCTGACCATCACAGCGCTTGCGGCCGTATCGCCGAATGTCAAGGTCACGTGCGGCGCGTTGGCCATCGACGTGCCGATCGATCCGCCGACGGCCAGCCGGGCGACGGTGCTCGGCCTCCGGGCGGAGTCGGTGCGCGTCGTTGAGGAGGGCGAAGGCGCCATCGACGCCACCGTCGACGTGCTGGAGCGGCTCGGCGACAGGTCGCTGGTGCATGCCAGTCTCGCCGACGGTCAGGGCGTGGTCGCCTACGAGGCCGGCCAGACGCGACTGCGGATCGGCGAGCGGATCGGCCTCAGCTTTGCCGGCGACAAGGCCCACCTGTTCGATGCCGACGGCACCGCCTTCCACGCCGGGGAGGCCGCGCCATGAGCCCCGCCCGCCGTCGACCTCGCCCCATCGGCTCCGACTGGAGGAACGCGCTGTTCGTGGCGCCGTACCTGTTCTTCTTCCTGGCGCTTCTGGTGTTCCCGCTGTTCTGGGGAATTTGGCTGAGCTTCCACAAGGCGGACACCTTCAGCGACGGCCCGTTCGTCGGGTTGGCCAATTATATCAGACTGTTCAATGACCGTGTCTTCCTGCAGTCGATCTGGAACACGTTCTACTTCGTCTTGCTGACGGTGCCGACGCTTGCCATTGTCGGCCTCATGCTGGCCTTGGCGCTCAACTCGAGCTCGCGGCTGGCAACGGTCTTGAGGAGCCTCTACTTCTCATCCTCCGTGCTGTCGGTCACCATCGTCACGTTGATTTGGCGGATCGTGTTCGTGCCGCAGTTCGGGCTGCTCGCCACCATCTACGGCTGGTTCGGCGCCGAGGCGCCGGCAGTCCTCTCCGATCCCAACCTTGCCATGATCGGCATCGCGCTGACCACGATCTGGTGGTGCATCGGCCTGCCGATGATGCTGTTCCTTGCCGCCCTGCAGCAGATCCCCGTCGACATCTATGAAGCTGCGGCGCTCGACAATGCCGGCTGGTGGCGCACGCTGATCTCCATCACGCTGCCGTCGATCCGGCGCACCTTCGTGCTCGTCTTGATTATTCAGATCGTGCTGCAGTTCCAGCTGTTCGGCCAGTCGTGGCTGCTGACGAAGGGCGGACCCAACAACCTGACCAAGCCGATCGTCCTCTACATCTACGAGACGGCCTTCCGCCGCTGGGACGTCGGACTGGGTGCTGCAGCCTCTGAGGTGCTCTTCGCGCTCATCCTGATCGCGGCGATGATGCAATACCTGACCAGCCGCCGGCAGGAGGAGAGCTGATGAGCGCGAGTTCCCCCTCTCCGGTCAAGCGGCGCGGCCTCGGCGACCACGTCATTCTGGCCGCTGTGCTGGTCTTGTCGGTGGCGATGGTGGCGCCGGTCCTGTGGGTCATCGGCCTGTCGCTGAAGGACAATACCGAACTGATGGCCAACCCGAATTCGGTGTTCCATCCGCCCTACATCATCGGCAACTATATCGCCATCATCGGCACGTCCGCGGTGTTCCGCTGGATCCTCAACAGCCTGATCGTGTCAATCGGGGTCACCTTCGGCACGCTCGTCTTGGCCTCGCTCGCCGGCTACGGCTTCGCCCGGCTGGAATTTCCCGGACGGCGCGTGCTGTTCGTCATCGTGCTGTTCGGCCTGGCGGTGCCCGAGCAGGCGGTGCTCGTTGCCCGTCATCAGATCTTTTCGATTCTGCACTTCCACAACACCTACCACGGCATCATCCTGCCCGGCCTGTCGAACGCCTTTGGCGTGTTCCTGATGACGCAGTACTTCCGCGCCATACCGAAGGAACTCGACGAGGCGGCGCTGTTGGACAATGCCAGCCGCTTCAAGATCTTCTGGAAAGTGCTGTTGCCGTTGACGCTGCCGGCCCAGGCGACGCTCGGCATCTTCACCTTCCTCGGCTCGTGGAACGACTACTTCTGGCCGCTGATTTCGGCGACCCGCAAGGAAATGTACACGCTCACCGTCGGCATGGCCTCGGTGCAGTCCAACTTCGCGCAATCCGAGGGTGTCGGCTTCCTGATGGCGCAAGCCGTGTTTGCCGGTCTGCCGATCTTCATCGTCTATCTGTTCTTCCAGAAATACATCGTCACGGCCGTGTCGGGCGCGGCTGTCCGCTAGAGCAGAAGTCGGTCGGCAATGCCCGATCGCCACCTGCTCCAACAGGAAGAAGAGCGGCGGCCGGCCGAGGCGATCGGATCGCCAGCCGCTCCAACGGCAGGCTTTTCCGGCGATCCTGCCAAGGGCACGGCCGGTACGGGAAGGCGCAACGGGCACAGCCGGTGTCCGGGCGCCAACAGGGTTGGCGTGTCCGCCAATCTACACTCATAGGAGGAAACAAGAATGCGGATAATCATGAAAGTTGCCGCCATCTCGATTCTGGCCATGATGGCGCCGGCGGCATCGGCCGCAGATCAGGTGGAAATCAAGCTGCAGCGCTTCTTCGGCGCCTGCGACGCGCAGTTCGGCACCAACACCGACGTCTCCAAGGCCGTTGGCGAGTGCGGCATCATCACCTCGCTGATCAACAAGTTCAACGCCAGCAACCCGGACATCCATATCTCGGTGACCAACGTCGAGTGGCCGGGCTACGACCAGCTGAATGCGCAATTCGCCGCCGGCGATCCGCCCGATATCGTCACGGTGCACGAGTCGGCGCTGTCTGACTATCAGACGAAGAAGCTGCTCATGCCGCTCAACGACATGCTGAAGACAGTCGGCATCACGCCGGATCAGTTCACTGAGGCGGCGCAGGTTGGCGCCACCAAAGACGGCAAGCTCTACGGCATGCCGATCGATACCTGGTCGGAGCTGTTCCATATCAACATGGACCTGTTCAAGAAGGCCGGCCTCGTCAATGCCGACGGTACGCCGATCTTCCCCAAGTCGCCGGAGGAACTCATTGCTCAGGCCGAGCAATTCAAAGCCAAGACCGGCAAGCCGTACTTCGTCTTGAGCTTGGCCAATGAGACGGCGCTCTATATGCGCGATCTCTACACCTATCTGTTCCAGCAGAATTCCGCCTTCTTTGCCGATCCGAAGCACATCAAGCTGACGACACCCGAGGCCAAACGCTTCGTCGAGATGTACAAGACGATCTTCGACAAGGGCCTGACCACCAAGAACCTGGACTACAGTGCGGCGCTGAATGCCTTCCTCGCCGGCGAAGGTGGCGTGCATCTGAACGGCACCTGGGTGGTCGGCGACTACGATGCCCAGTCCAAGACGCCCGGCACCGCGCTCAACAAGGGTGGCTACGAAGTCTACCCCTATCCGCAGCTGTTCAGCGGAGCCCATCAGCAGTACGCCGACGGTCACACCTGGGCCGTTTCGGTGAAGCAACGCACCGCCGCCCAGAGCGAAGCCATCGCCAAGTTTCTGAAGTTCTACTTCGACAATGACTACGAGTGGGCTCGCACCGGCCATCTGCCGTCGGTCCAGGCGGTGCTCGACAGCGACAAGTTCAAGGCTCTGCCGCATCGCTCGACGATCCTGGCAGTCGCCAAGCTCGGACATCCGTTGCCGTCGCAAGTGCAGCGCCAGTTCGCGCTGCAGGACATCATCGGCGAGGAAATCGGGGCCGCGGTCACCGGGCAGAAGCCCGTCGACGCGGCGCTGTCCGATGCCGAGAAGCGCGTCAACGACCTGCTCGGCAACCTCTGAGCCCCGGTCTCGCTGGAGCATCGTCTCATCGAGCAAAGGCGAGAAGGTGCTCCAGCTCGTTGTTGTTGCACCTATTTCCACCATGCCGAGGCTCTCCGGATCACTCCGGAGGGCCTTCGGCGTCGGTTTCGTCGTCGCCGACGCCTTTCTTGCCGGTCACTGTGCACAGAACAGAGCATGGGTTGGCGGTGGACACTCGCCGTCGCGTGGCTGACGGTCTTCAGTCCGTCGAAGCGTCAGCCGTGACACCGTCGGAAACAGCCGATAGGGTTGTTCGCCATCAGCAGGTTCGGCCCCTGCTGCCGATGCGATTTTCAATCACGCACTGAACTGACGCTGCGGCGGCCGTGAGAGAGCCGATGACGGAACCGCTCTACACGTTCCTGGCCAGCCCGATCGGACGGCTCGTGCTGGTCGGCGACGGTGAACGGCTGTCGCACCTCGGGTTGCCGCAGGGCAAAGGCTGCATCACCCCGCGTGACACCTGGCGGCGCGACGACAGCGCATTCGGCGCGGCAAGAGCGCAGTTGCGGGCCTATTTCGCCGGTCAACGACGCAGCTTCGAACTGGCGCTCGCCCCGCACGGCACCGGATTTCAACTCGCCGTCTGGCGGGAATTGGCGACAATCCCGTTTGGCGGGACGATCAGCTACGGCGAATTGGCGCGGCGCATCGGCCGGGCCAACGCCAGCCGTGCCGTTGGGGCAGCCAACGGCGCCAATCCGATCCCGATCATCGTTCCCTGCCATCGCGTCGTCGGCTCGGACGGCAGCCTCACCGGCTTCGGCGGCGGCATCGAGATGAAGCAGTGGCTGCTCGACCTGGAACGGACGGGCGCGCCCGGCGTACCGCTGCAGCCAGGGTGAGCCAGCGCTCGCCGCCGGCGGACGGCACCCGTCGCGCCAGTGCGGCCAGGCACCGATCACATCCTCACCCCAGCACCACCAACAGGTCCTTGGCGTCGATGGGCGAGCCGGCGTGCACGAGGACTTCGGCGACCGTGCCGTCGCGATCGGCGTGGATCATCGTTTCCATCTTCATCGCCTCGATCGACAACAGCACGTCGCCGGCCTTCACCGGCTGTCCCGGCCTGACAGCGACGCTCGACACGACGCCCGGCATCGGCGCGGCGACATGCGCCGGATTGTCCTCCTCCGCCTTGCGGCGCGACAGGACCTTCACCGTGGCCGAGCGGTCGGGCACGCGGATGATGCGCGGGTAGCCGTTGAATTCGAAGAAGACCTTCTTCATGCCTTCTTCGTCGGTGTCGCCGAGCGCCTGACAGACCAGCACCAGCGTCTTGCCCTGCTCGAGTTGGAACTGCGCCTCTTCCTCGGGCTTCATGCCAAAGAAATACACCGGCGTCGGCAGGATCTCGGTCGGGCCATAAAGATCCTGGGCGCGGGCGAAGTCGGTGTAGACCTTCGGGTACATGATGTAGGAGGCGAGATCATTGTCGCTGATCTCGGCGGGACCGGACTTGCCGGTCTTCTGCGCGGCCTCGGCGCGCAGCGCTTCGAGGTCGGCCGGCGGCAGCAACGCGCCCTGACGCTCTATCGACGGCTTCTGGCCTTTCAACACCTTGGCCTGCAGCGCCGGCGGCCAGCCGCCCGGCGGCTGACCGAGGTCGCCGCGCATCAACTGCACCACCGAATCCGGGAAGGCGACCTCACGGGAGGGATCCTCGACCTCGGCGCGGCTGAGCCCGGCCGAGAGCATGGAGAGCGCCATGTCGCCGACCACCTTCGAGGTCGGCGTCACCTTGACGATGTCGCCGAACATCCGGTTCACGTCGGCATAGGTCTCAGCCACCTCATGCCAGCGACTTTCGAGGCCGAGCGCGCGAGCCTGCTCCTTCAGGTTGGTGAACTGGCCGCCGGGCATCTCGTGCAGGTAGACCTCGGAGGCACCGGACTTGAGATCGCTCTCGAAGGCGCGATACTGGTTGCGCACGGCCTCCCAATAGACCGCCATGCGACGGATGACTGAGGTATCCAGCCCGGTATCGCGCTCCGAGCCCTTCAACGCCTCGACGATCGAGCCGAGGCAGGGCTGCGAGGTCATGCCGGAGAGCGTGTCCATCGCCGCATCGATGGCGTCGACACCGGCTTCGACCGCCGCCAGCACCGAGGCGCCGGCAATGCCGGAGGTGTCGTGCGTGTGGAAGTGCAGCGGCAGTCCGACCTCCTCTTTCAACGCCTTGATCAGCACCCGCGCCGCGGCGGGCTTCAACAGCCCCGCCATGTCCTTGATGCCGATGATATGGGCGCCGGAGCGTTCCAGCTCCTTGGCGAGATCGACGTAATACTTGAGGCTGTACTTGGCGCGCGAGGGATCGAGGATATCGCCGGTATAGCAGAACGCGGCCTCGGCGATGCGACCGGTCTCGGCAACCGCAGCGATCGCCGGCTTGATGTTTTCCACCCAGTTGAGCGCATCGAAAATGCGGAACAGGTCGATGCCGCTCGCCGCCGCCCGCTCGACGAAGAACTTCACCGCATTGTCGGGGTAGTTGGCGTAGCCGACGCCATTGGCTCCGCGTAACAGCATCTGCAGCAGGATATCCGGCGCGCCCTCGCGGATGGCGGCGAGGCGGTTCCACGGATCCTCGGTCAGGAACCGCATGGCGACGTCGAAGGTGGCACCGCCCCAGCATTCGAGCGACAGGAGCCCCTTCAGTCCGGCGTTATAAGCCGGTGCGGCGGCAGCGATGTCATAGGTGCGCATGCGCGTGGCAATCAGCGACTGGTGCGCGTCGCGCATCGAGGTGTCGGTGACGAGCACCCGCGTTTCCGCCTTCAGCCAGTCGGAAAACCCTTTCGGTCCCAAACGGTTGAGGATCGACTTGGTGCCTTCGACCGACTGTTCGGCAAACGTCGGCAGCGTCGCTGGCTGGATGTCGGCCAAAGGCTTGGCGCGGCCGCGCACCTCCGGATGGCCGTTGACGGTGACGTCGGCGATGTAGGTCAGCAGCTTGGTAGCGCGGTCGCGCCGCCTCGGCCCCTGGAACAATTCCGGCGTCTCGTCGATGAAGCGGGTGGTATAGCGGTTTTCCTGGAAATTCGGGTGACAGATGACGTTTTCCAGGAAATCGAGGTTGGTGGCGACGCCGCGGATGCGGAATTCGCGCAAGGCCCGGTCCATGCGGCGGATGGCTTCCAAAGGCGTCGGCGCCCAGGCGGTGATCTTTTCCAGCAGCGGATCGTAGAAGCGGGTGATCACCGCGCCGGAATAGGCGGTGCCGCCGTCGAGGCGGATGCCGAACCCCATGGCGCCGCGATAGGCGGTGATGCGGCCGTAATCAGGGACGAAGTTGTTCTCCGGGTCCTCGGTGGTGATGCGGCACTGCAGCGCATGGCCATTCAGATGGATATCCGGCTGGCGCGGCACGCCGGCGAGCGGCCCGCCGATGGCGGCGCCCTCGATGATGCGGATCTGCGCCTTGACGATGTCGATGCCGGTGACGACCTCCGTCACCGTGTGCTCGACCTGGATGCGCGGATTGACCTCGATGAAGTAGAACAGGCCGGTCGCCGCATCCATCAGGAACTCGACCGTGCCGGCACAGATGTATTTCGCCGCCTTGGCGATCTTCAAGGCATGCGTGCAGAGCTCCTGCCGCTCGGCCTCGGAGAGATACGGCGCCGGCGCGCGCTCCACCACCTTCTGGTGCCGGCGCTGCACCGAACAGTCGCGCTCATAGAGATGCACGATGGTGCCGAGCGTGTCGCCCAGGATCTGCACCTCGACGTGACGGGCCTGCTCGACCAGCTTTTCGAGGTACACCTCGTCCTTACCGAAGGCGGCCTTGGCCTCGCGCTTCGCCGCGATGACGTCGTTGACGAGTTGCGCCTCGTCGCGGATGACGCGCATGCCGCGGCCACCTCCGCCCCAGGAGGCCTTCAGCATCACCGGATAGCCGATGCGCCTGGCCTCCGTCTTCACCACCTCCATGTCGTCGGGCAGAGGATCGGTTGCCGGCATCACCGGCACGCCGACGGACATGGCCAGATTGCGCGCCGCCACCTTGTTGCCGAGCATGCGCATGGTCTCGGGCGTCGGCCCGACGAAGATGATGCCGGCCTCGGCGCAGGCTTCGGCGAATTCCGGGCTCTCGGACAGGAAGCCATAGCCGGGATGGATGGCGTCGGCGCCGGACAGCTTGGCCACGCGGATGATTTCGCCGACGTTGAGATAGGCCTCGATCGGCCCCTGCCCCTTGCCGACCTGATAGGCCTCGTCCGCCTTGAACCGGTGCAGCGCCAGCTTGTCCTCTTCCGCGAAGATGGCGACCGTCTTCAAATCGAGCTCATTGGCGGCCCGAAACACGCGGATGGCGATTTCCGAGCGGTTGGCGACAAGGATCTTGCTGATCTTCTTCACAGGAGCGTCTTCCTCATAGGGATCCGGAAAGGCCCGCATAGGCTTCGGGGCGCAAGGCGCTGGTGTCAATACGATTGGCTTGGCAAATGCGGCCTGTCGAGCGAATTAGTGTGCGGTGCGGTAAGAACCATCCGACAAAGGTGGATGGCTGGCATCCGTCGGCACCTTGGCCCGAGGCGGCCGAGGGTGGTAATCCAGCCCGATGCGGCCGCCTTCGTCCGGCCGGTCATCCCACCCCCGGCGCCGTGTGAGCGCACCCGAAAGGAGACCTGCCATGGCCGACAATCCCGTCATCGTCGAAGTGTTGCGCGGAGCGATGGTCGAAAGCCGGCATCGCGGCTCGGTTGCCGTCGTCGACGCCGACGGCGGCATTGCCTTTCAGCTCGGCGACATCGAGCAGCCGACGTTTCCGCGCTCGGCGGTCAAGGTCATCCAGGCGCTGCCACTGGTCGAGTCCGGTGCGGCTGACGCCTATCACTTGACCCAGGCCGAACTGGCGTTCGCCTGCGCCTCGCACAACGGCGAACCGCTGCACACCGAGACCGCCCTGAGCATGCTGACGAAAGCCGGTCGCGACGCATCGGTGTTGGAATGCGGCGCGCATTGGCCGTCGCGACCGGAGGACATCGGCGCCCTCTTTGCGGCCGGGGCGCTCAAACCCAACGGGTCACTCGCTGGCTCTGGCCCTGGGACAACCGGGCCGCTTATGGGCTCTGGCCCACGGCCAACCGGGTCACTCGCTGGCTCTGGCCCAAGGCCAACCGCTTTGCACAACAACTGCTCGGGCAAGCATTCCGGCTTCATCTGCTTCTGCTGCCATTGCGGCGAGGATCCGGCCGGCTATGTCAAGCCGGAGCATTTCGTGCAGCGGCATGTGACCGACGCGCTCGCCGACGTCACCGGCTCGCTCTTGTCCGCCGACGTCTGCGGCACCGACGGCTGCTCGATCCCGACCTATGCCATGCCGCTGAAAAACATCGCCCGCGGCTTTGCCAAGCTCGCCACCGGCATCGGGCTCAAGCCGATCCGGGCCGCAGCGGCCAAGCGGCTGTTCGCTGCCGTGCTGGCCGAGCCGTTCATGGTCGCCGGCACCGATCGCTTCTGCACCAAGTTCATGCAGGCACTGGGAACCCGCGTATTCGTGAAAGTCGGGGCCGAGGGCGTCTATTGCGGCGCGATCCCCGAACTCGGGCTCGGCATTGCGTTGAAGTGCGACGACGGCGCGGCCCGGGCGGCGGAAGTGGCGATGGCAGCCGTCGTCGCCAGGCTTCTCCGTCTCAACGGCGAACCGACGCTTGCCGACTTCCTCGAACCGACGCTGACCAACTGGAACGGCATCCGCGTCGGAGCATTGCGGCCCGCTGGCGCGCTCCTCGCCTAATCCGGGCTCCGCAAACAGACGCGGGCACGCCCGATGGACGCGCCCGCGCAATCTCCAATCGGAGCATGCCGCAATCAGGCGGCTTCAGGCTCCAGCACCTTGACGGCAATCTTCGCCGCGATCCTGGCGACATGGGCGCCCTGGAAGCGGGCGGCGTCGAGTTCGACCGCGCTCGGCTGACGCGAGCCGTCGCCGCCGGTGATGGTCGAGGCGCCATAGGGCGAGCCGCCCTTCACTTCTTCCACACCCATCTGGCCTTGGAACGCATAGGGCAGGCCGACGACGACCATGCCGTGGTGCAGGAGCGTCGGGATGAAGCTGAGGATGGTCGATTCCTGGCCGCCGTGCTGGGTGGCGGACGATGTGAACACCGAGCCGACCTTGCCGACCAGCTTGCCGTTGAACCACAGCGCGCCGGTCTGGTCCCAGAAATTGCGCATCTGCGAGGCGACGGTGCCGAAGCGGGTGCCGGCGCCGACGATGACGGCGTCGTAGTCGGCCAGTTCGTCGACCGTGGCGATCGGCGCCGCCTGGTCGAGCTTGAAATACGAGGCCTTGGCGACATCCGCCGGTACCAGCTCCGGCACGCGCTTGACAGTCGCCTCGGCGCCGGTCGAGCGGGCGCCCTCCGCCACGGCATTGGCCATCTGCTCGATGTGGCCGTAGGCGGAGTAATAGAGGACGAGAACCTTGGTCATGTCGATGCTCCGATCGTGATCCCGCCGCCGCCGAACCGGCTCGAAGCGGGCGTTGAACCCATCACGTCAACGTAAGCGTCGGAAACGTTTTGATTAGCCGCTATTACGGCGATGGATAGTTCGAGAATGATGAACGATGCTGGGCCGCAGCACACGGCGGTCGCCCCCGGTCGCTCCGTCAAATCCCGAGCACGTCGGCGATTTCGTCGACCGCCAGGCTCGGCGCGAGGGCTCCGGCGGCGACGCCGGCCTCCAAGGCCGCGAGCCGATCCTTGACTGTCGGGTTGGTCCTCAGCCAGGTCAGCAGGCGTTCCTCCAGCATCGACCACATCCACTCGACCTGCTGGTGGCGGCGCCGCTCGGCGAATTCGCCCGAGGTGGTCAAGGCTGCACGGTGGCGCTCAACCTCGGCCCAGAGATCGTCGAGACCTTCGTTGGCCAGGCCGGAGATGGCGACGACCGGCGGCCGCCAGTTGGGGCTCCTCGGCGCCAATATGTTCAGGGCGGCACGGTATTCGGAAACGGCGGCACGGGCGCGCAACAGGTTGTCGCCGTCGGCCTTGTTGACGGCAATCAGGTCGGCGATCTCGATCACGCCCTTCTTGATGCCCTGCAGTTCATCCCCCGCGCCGGCCAAGGCCAGCACCACGAACACGTCGACCATGCCGGCGACCGTCGTCTCCGACTGGCCGACGCCGACGGTCTCGACCAGGATGACGTCGAAGCCGGCCGCCTCGCACAGCAGCATGGTCTCGCGCGTCTTCGCCGCCACGCCGCCGAGCGTGCCGGACGAGGGCGAGGGCCGCACATAGGCGTTGCTGTCGACGGCGAGCCGGGCCATGCGCGTCTTGTCGCCGAGGATCGAGCCGCCGGAGCGGGTCGAGGAAGGATCGACCGCCAGCACGGCGACGCGGTGGCCCCGGGCCGTCAGGTTGACGCCGAGTTGGTCGATGGCGGTCGACTTGCCGACGCCCGGTACGCCGGTGATGCCGACACGGATTGCCCGCCCCGTATCGGCCAGGATCGCCTGGATCAGTTCGTGCGCCTTGAGACGATCGGCGGCGCGGCGCGATTCGACCAGCGTGATGGCGCGGGCCAGCGTCGCCCGGTCGCCGGCCCTGATGCGCTCGGCCAGCGCGGCGACGGGGATATCGCGAGGACGGCTATGATGATGGTTGGCTTGCGGATGCGGCTTCGACATGCCCTGTCGTGGCGCAAACCCGCCCGCCGATCAAGCGCGACCAAAGCATCCCGAATCCCGCCCCGGCGGCGCTCGTGCCTGTGGATGACCGCCGCATTGGGAACGACGCGGATTCAAAAGTCCAAATCGGTGCTTGCGGCAACCGACTTCGATCGCTATAAGCCCCACCTGCAGCGGCGGAGTGTAGCGCAGTCTGGTAGCGCACCTCGTTCGGGACGAGGGGGTCGCAGGTTCAAATCCTGCCACTCCGACCATCGCTTAGGCCGATACCAGAACGGCCCTTGAAGCTTCAGATCTTGAAGCTTTCGATAAGTTGCTATCTATCCGTACATCGTGATGTCCTTTGGCGGTCAGCCCATTTGTGGGGGCCGCATCGGAATTGCTGCAAGGCGCCGCGTTCACGCCTATTGCATCCGAAAAGATTCGGCTTTTCGGGAATGCGTCCCGGCCCGCCAGCGGGCATTCCGATACCCGGTGAGTCGTCGATGCCAACGTCGCCCCAGTTCGATCTGTCGTTCGAGCCGCGCTACGGCGAGGCCGTCAGCCTGTCGCCGCTGGTCAGGCGGGTGACGGCCAACAATCCCGGCCCCTTCACCTTCCATGGCACCAACAGCTACCTGGTCGGAAGCCGCCAATTGGCGGTGATCGACCCGGGGCCACTCGATGCGGCCCACCTCGACGCACTGCTCCATGCGATCGGCGACGCGGAGGTGGTGGCGATCCTCGTTACTCACACCCATCGCGACCATTCGCCGCTGGCCGCCCGGATGGCCCTGAAGACCGGGGCGCCGACGCTGGCCGAGGGACCGCACCGCCCGGCACGCGCCGTGGCGATCGGCGAGACCCTGCCGCTCGACGGGTCCGGCGACACGGGCTTCCGGCCGGACCGGCTGCTGGCGGACGGCGAAGTCGTGGTGGGCGACGGCTGGCACCTGACGGCCATCGCCACGCCGGGCCATGCCGCCAACCATCTCGCCTTTGCGCTCGAAGAGGAGCAGGCGCTGTTTTCCGGCGATCATGTCATGTCCTGGTCGACGACAATTGTCGCCCCGCCCGACGGCTCGATGGTCGACTACATGGCGTCGCTCGACCGGCTGTTGGCCCGCGAAGAGGAGCGTTACTATCCCGGTCACGGCAATCCGCTCAACAGTGCCCAGCGCTTCGTCGCCGGCCTGAGGATGCATCGGCTCGGCCGCGAGACGGCGATCCTCGACCGGCTGGCAGCGGGCGACGAAACCATCCCCGACATGGTCCGAGCGATCTATGTGGGCCTCGACGAAAAGCTGTTCGGAGCGGCCGGCCTGTCGGTGCTGGCACACCTGGAAGACCTGGTTGCCCGGGGGATCGTCACCTCCGACGCCGTTCCCGGCGTCTCGGCACGTTACCACCTGGCCTGAGGCCGCTCGACCGGGCGAGCTACTGGCCAAAATTCTCCGCCACCGCGGTATCGAGCGCGGCGAAGAAGCTGCGGATGCGTTCGGCGTTCTGGCCCATGTCGTGGGTGCCGAAGCGGGAGGAGGAGCGCATGTCGAGATGCGCGCCGGCCGAATCGGCGAGGATGCGGATGACGACGTCCTCTTCGGCGCCGAGCAGTTGCGTATGGGTCTCGGCCTCGATGCGGCCGCGATCGCCGTCCTCCTTCGGCTGCAGCACCTGCAGCACTTTCCAGCCGTTGCGATCGACCACCTTCTTGGCCGCATTGAACAGCTGTTCGGTGCCGATGCCGAAGCGGCGGGTGACGATGTCGGGATAGACGGCCTTCTGCAGCTGGATCTTTTCGGGCGGCGGCGGATCGACGCCGTTGGACGAACCGACGCGGGCAAAGGCGACTTCGCGGAACAGCGGCGGGTCGACCCAGTCGGTGGAAATGTCGGAGAGCGTGGGATGCGTCGCCGCCGCATAGCCGCCGTAGATGGCTGGCGCCAGCGCCATCAGCCCGTAGACCACGCCGAGGCTGGCCGACCGGGCGCCGACGAAGCCGCGTTCCCAGATGACGTGGAAACCGAAGGCGGCCGACAACAGCGCGGCAATGCCGAGCGTGGTGGCGACGGCGACGAGCACCAGCGCATGGGCGGTCTCGATCACATCGGCGCGATGCTCGATCAGCGTCACCAGCAGGATCGGCACGGCAATGCCGCCGAGGCGCCGGCTCCAGAGCGCGGCGCGGGAGGTGCGAACCAGGGGACGATAGAGCATGGGGCGACTTCCGGGAGCGCGCCGCGGCGCGAACGACATGCAGCTTTCTAGCCCATGTTCTCGCCCGACGGAATCGCTCGATGCGACAGGGGCGGACCTGTGGCGGTGCAAGGATGGTCGATCGGGCTGCGGGCGCTCGTGCCGCCGTCGGCCGCTACTTGCAGATCGCCTTGATGCCGGCCCATTCCGTTTGGCTCAGCAGCGTCTCCGGCGGCACCGCGCGGGCCTCGGCCTTCAGTTTGGCGACCCTGTCCGGGGTCGACGGGTGCGTCGACAGCCACGCAAGCGATTCGCCGAAATTCGGCGTGCTGCCGGTAATGTGATTGAGCGCGTCGCCGAGCGCCCCCGGATCGCGTCCGATCCGCTTCATCACGGTAACGGCGAAGGCGTCGGCGGCGGCCTCGATCCCGCGACTGTAGCCGGCATCGACCAGCGTGCGGCCGGTCAATACCGCGATGGTCGAGCCGGAATAGTCGCCGAGGACGAGACCGAACAGCGCCGACAGGCCGGCCGTCTCGATCACGTGGCGGATGGCGTCGCGATGCACCACGTGGCCGAGTTCATGCGCGAGAATACCGCGCAGTTCGTCGGGAGTGGCAACCTTGTCGATGAGGCCGCTCAACACCAGGATCGTGCCGCCGGGCAGGGCGAAGGCATTCGGCACCGGCAGGCGAATGACCTCGATCTGCACCGGCAACGGCGGATCGGCGGCTTCGACCAGTTCCGCAGACAGTTTGGCAAGCGCCGCGGCGCCGGCGGCATCGTCGCAGACGGTACGCTGCCGTCCCTTGCCGAGCATATCG
The DNA here is from genome assembly GCA_031291595.1 of Ancalomicrobiaceae bacterium. GTDB lineage: Bacteria > Pseudomonadota > Alphaproteobacteria > Rhizobiales > Ancalomicrobiaceae > CAIYYN01. Next base: position 14,526 of record JARLIU010000053.1, read on the forward strand.
ACGATCTGCGGCTTGACCTCCTCGCCGATGGAGATCTCCCAGTTGATCGGCACCAGCGGCGCCAGCTTGGCGGCGACCGCCGGAATGCCGAACACCACCAGCACGCCAACCGAAGCCAGCGCCGCCAACACCAGTCCGCCGGCGACCAGGCCGCGCGAGCGCTTGGCGCCGGGGGTCTTCGGCTGGTCGCGCAGCGCCGCCGACAGCTCCCTCACCAGCCGGGGATCGCGGATTTCGAGCCGCCCATCCGGCTGATCGACCGAGCCGAGCCGCAGTTCGCCGCGCCGGGCATCGAGCTTGATGAGCCGGGGAAGCGGCCAGGTCGCCAACGTGCCGTCGAGGTCGCGAATCGTCAGCGCATCGACGCCGAGGGCGATCGCCACATCGTGCACTCTCGGGGTGAGACCGTCGTAGTAGGTTGCCGGTCCGCGGATTTCCATGGTTCACGTCCTCGCGCCGCTCGGTCTGCGGCGAAACCGATCAGATTGCGCCGATGTCGAACCCGCCGGAGAAGTCGTCGCCGAGCGCTCCTACCTTGTCGCGGCGGGAAAGCGTATCGCCGAGAAGTTCGAGACCAATGACGGTGGTGGTGCGGATGAGCTTTCCCGTCAGGCCGAACAGGAAGACCTTCAGCCGCGCCACCGACAGGCCCCACAGCACCAGAAGATATAGCGGGCCAACCACGATGATCGGCAGGAACGAATTGTCCTTGGCGTGCGCCAGATAGGCAAGGCCGATGACCACCCCGGAAACCATGCTCACCGCCATCAGCAACCCCGTCATGATGGCCAGGAACACCAGATAGGTGGTGTAGAACTCCCAGGCGGAGAAGTCGGAGCGGAACTTGACGCCGCCGACGCTCATCCTTTCGGTGAAGCTGCGCCACTCCCAGGCACAATAGATCGGCCAGCAGACGAAGGGGGCAAGACAGAGCCATATCGCCGCCAGGATGAGGAACCCGAAGCCGAAGACAATGCCGGCGGCATGCCGATCGCCGACGGTCGAGCCGATCTTCGTCATGCGCGACAGCTCATCGAAGATCTCCCCAACGTGCTGAACACCGACGCCCATGGCGAGGGCGACCCCACCAAGCAGTGCGAGGAGAAGCGACGGGCCGAGCACCAGCCCGAGATAGGAGAGAAAGCCCGGCATCATCGCGGAGCCGGAAGCTTGGCTCTGGAAGCGCTTGTCGCCGAACCAGGTGTTGTTCATGCGGTAGCGCTCGAGCGAGGCACGGGCAAACGGGATCGACACGCCGCAGCTGAACGGCACGAGCAGCCACCAGCCGAAGTTCATCAAGGCATAGGCGACGCCCGATCCCGTCTGGTGGAAGCGCACGCCGCGCCACAGCGTGCGGCTGACCCGATAGCGGCGCGCGCGGTAGGTGGCGAAATAGATGAAGAACAGGAAGGCGATGACCGCGACGAAGGTCATCAGCCCGGCGACTTCGCCATACTGCCGGGAGGGTAGAAGCGCCGTGCCGAGCGTATACAGCGCCCAGATCGGGGCGAGGATGATCAACGCGACGAGAAACCCCTTGAAGATCTCCCAGACGGTGCCGGTGTATTCGAACGAGGAGCCGGCGAACATCGCCCGCCGCCACAAGTCGCGCCGCACGTTCACCGTGAACCAGAAGCGGTAGATGCCGAGCGTCAGGAACGACAGCAGCGAGCCCCAGATCGCCATCGCCACCACCCCGGGCGTGTCGATGTCGAAATAGGCCCGTTCGACGCTCAGTACCGCCGGCATCGGCACGGGAGCCCAGGCTCCGGTCCATGCTGCATCCCCTCCCCGCTGCGGTGGAACAAGCGGCAAGGGCGGGCGCTGGTTGGGTAGAGGTGGCAATCCCGGCTGAGACCAATCGTTCATCGCAACCATTCCTCGAAAACGCCAATTCAATGCCGCAATCCGGCTGAACGCCGGATGACCGGTCGAGACAACGGGCGATCGCTGCGAGGAGCCCAGGACCCGTCCCGATTGGATGCAACCATCCGATCGATCGGGAATTGCTCCGGATGCAATTGCTGCAGCGTACGGCCGGCGTTCGGATCGCACCGATCCAATCCGAACCCGCTCCGGCCCCCGCCTGCCGCGCCCGCATCAGAATTACCACGGATCCACGGCCTGGTCGCGCCCTAGACATGCTTGCGCAGGGCTGGGTTCTTGCTCGCAAACCGGCTACAAACGCCGCTCGCAGACCGAGAACCGCACCTGAGCCGGGCCGCGCGACACAATCGACGAGGAGGATGGCATGACGCAGCTTTCCAATGTGCAAGTCCGCGACATCGAGGCGCTCGTCCATCCCTATACGCCGCAGCACCGCATCCGCGAGATCGGGCCGCTGGTCATCGACCACGGTCGCGGCATCTTCCTCTACGACACGCAGGGCAAGGAATACATCGAGGGCATGTCCGGGCTGTGGTGCGCCGGGCTCGGCTTTTCCGACAAGGAGATGGTCGAGGCCGGCATCGAGCAGCTGCACCGGCTGCCCTACTACCACCTGTTCGGGGCCAAGGGCTTCGAGCCGGCGATCGAACTGGCCGAAAAGCTGAAAGAGATCGCGCCGGTGCCGATCTCCAAGGTGCTGTTCTCTTCCTCCGGCTCGGAAGCGAACGACACGCAGGTCAAGCTCGCCTGGTACTACAACAACGCCGTCGGACGGCCGGAAAAGAAGAAGATCATCAGCCGGGTGAAGGCCTACCATGGCGTGACCGTGATGACCGCGTCCCTGACCGGGCTTCCCGGCAATCACCGCGACTTCGACCTGCCGGTCGCCCGCGTCGTCCATACCGACTGCCCGCAATACTATCGCTTCGCTCTCGACGGCGAGAGCGAGGCGGAGTTCGTCGCGCGTATTGCCGGCAATCTCGAAGCCCTGATCGAGCGCGAGGGGCCGGAGACCATCGCCGCCTTCATCGCCGAGCCGATCATGGGGGCCGGAGGCGTGGTGATCGCGCCCGACGCCTATTTCCCGGCGATCCAGCCGATCCTCGAACGCCACGACATCCTGATGATCTCGGACGAGGTGATCACCGGGTTCGGGCGTACCGGCAACTGGTTCGGCTGCGAGACCGTCGGCTACCGTCCGCACACGCTGTCGGTCGCCAAGCAGCTGACCGCCGCCTATGCGCCGCTGTCGGCGGTGCTCTTGCCGCAGTTCATGGTCGACGCTCTGGACAAGCAGTCGGAGAAGCTCGGCACGTTCGGCCACGGCTTTACCTACGGCGGCCATCCGCTCGGCTGCGCGCTCGGCCTCAAGGCGATCGAGATCTACCAGAAGCGCGACATCCTCGGCAAAGTCCGGGGGCTCGCCCCTCGCTTTGCCGCGCATTTCGCCCGCCTCGCGGATCATCCGCTCGTCGGCAACGTCCGCTCCAAGGGCTTGGTCGGCGGGCTGGAACTCGTCGCCGACAAGGCGACCAAGGCGCCGTTCGAGGCCAAATACGGCGTGGCGGCGAAGGCCGTCGCCTTCCTGCAGGAACGCGGCGCCATCCTCAGGGCCATCGGCGAGACGATCGCCATCTGCCCGCCGATGATCATCACCGAGGCCGAACTCGCCGAATTGTTCGACCGGCTGGAGAAGGCGCTCGACGATACCGAGGCCTGGGTCCGGGCCGAGGGCTTGCGCGGCTGACCGGCCCATCGGCCATTGCGGGGCTGGAGGCCTCCTCCTCCCCTTGCCGCAGCCTTAACCATGTGCAGCGATTGCAGCGGGATCGGGCCTCGGGCGACGGCGCCCCGACGCCTGCGGTCCGCAATTTGCCATATTGCATCGCCACATCATCGCTGGCGCGGCCGGGTTCTTAATCCCTTTCTGCTATGGCCGATCCCTCCTTCGACGCCCGGCCGGATCGCTTCGGCGGACGCACCCCAAGCCGCAGAGGTCCCATGATTTCGAGACGCCTGTTCCTGGGAACATTCGCCACCGGCTTCCTCGGGTTGACGTCCTACGCCTCGGCGATCGAACCGCTCTACCGGCTCGCCGTGACGCGCTACGACCTCCCGCTTCCCGGCTGGCCGAAGGGCGCCAAGCCGCTGAAGGCCGCGCTCGTCGCCGACATCCATGCCGTCGACCCGTGGATGACGCTGCCGCGCATCGAAGAGATCGTTGCCACGACCAATGCGCTCGATGCCGACATCATCCTGTTGCTCGGCGACTACATGGCGTCGATCCGGCTGAAGAACCGCTCGTTGATGCCCGGCGAATGGGCACCGGTGCTGGCCAAGCTCAAGGCGCCGCTCGGCGTGCACGCCATCCTCGGCAATCATGATTACTGGTGGAGGGACGGTCCCGAACCGGTCCAGCGCGGACTTGAGGCCGTCGGCATCCCCGTCTACATGAATGAGGGCCGCAAGATCACCCAGGACGGCCACGACTTCTGGCTGACCGGAACGACCAGCGCCCTGTCGAGCCCGCTTTACGGCTTCCCGCTCGGGCACGGCATCCACTACGGTCAGGATGATCTGAAGCGGGCACTCGCCGCCGTCACCGACGATGCGCCGATCCTGCACATGGCGCACGAGCCGGAGATGATCCGGCACATGCCGGAGCGCGTGGCGCTGACCATGTCAGGCCACAACCATGGCGGCCAGATCGCGCTGCCGTTCATCGGCCGACCGGCCGTCTGGATGAAGGATGACCCGAGCGCCCGTTACATGTACGGGCAGTTCAACGAGGCGGGCCGCAACCTCATCGTCTCCGGCGGGCTCGGCTGTTCCATGCTGCCGATCCGGTTCGGCGTGCCGCCGGAAATCGTTCTGCTGCAGATTCGCTCGGCGGCGAACAAACTGGCGTGAGCGGCCGGTCAGAACAGCCGGTCTGAGCGAGCGCTCGAATCCGCACCACTACTGATCACTTTGCGCCTGCGACGCTATGTCACCGGTAAAACCGTGGCATTCCGGGTGGTTAAGCGGCTCTCGCACACATTTCGACAGCTGGTGTGATCCTGCAGCACTTCTCCCTTCGCGTGATTTAACCCAAATTTTGGAGTGAAGGTAGATGATATAAACGTCTCCGCCCGTCCTCCCCAGATCGATCATTCGACCGCCCCCGGGATGGACCGGAAAACCGAGCGAAAGAGGAAGCCCATGTCCGCCCCCGACGCCGACCGTCCGGCCAAGCAACATACTCAAGAAATGCCCGGCTACGAAGAATGCGAGCAGCTGGACTTGCAGTACAAGACCATCGGCATCTCCGCCGTCAGTGCCGCCGCCGAGATGGTGTCGCACAGGAAGAAGTCCACCGACCAGATGTCCTGAACGTTCGGTCGTCGGTCCTGACCGAACGACCCTGTAGACCAGTACCCGTCGATCCGCCGACCGTCTTCGCCCCTGCTTTCCCCCCAACGCCCTGGTGCGACAACCAGTCCGGCGCTGAGGGGGTTGAAACCGGGCGCAGCGCCGCCGAATGCGGCCACGGGCCGGTGCCATAGGCGGATATCGTCAGGCCCCTGCCGGAACCCGGATCATTGCGCACCGCGCCTTCAGCGCCGCGGCCTGTGGCGGACGTGTGCGATCAGCACGTCGGCGCCAGCTGAAGCTTGGCGCTCAGGGGTAGAGCCGCGTCTTCTCCCACGGCGCATCAACGGATGCGCGGGTGAATTCGATGCGATCGTGCAGGCGGAACTGCCGATCGTGCCAGAATTCGATCAGCTCGGGCACGACCCGGTAGCCCGACCAGTACGGCGGGCGGGGGATCGCGCCGATACCGAACTTCAGCGAATATTCGGCGACTGCCTTTTCCAGGGCAAAGCGGCTTTCCAGCGGGCGCGATTGTTTCGAGGCCCAGGCGCCGATGCGGCTGCCACGGGCGCGTGAGGCGAAATAGGCGTCCGCCTCGGCCTCGCTCACCACCTCGACAGAACCGCGCACCCGGACCTGCCGGCGCAGCGTCTTCCAGTGGAACAACAGCGCCGCCTTGGCCGCGACCGCAAGCTCCTGCCCTTTGCGGCTCTCGAAATTCGTGTAGAACACGAAGCCGGCAGGGTCGTATCCCTTGAGCAGAACCATCCGGACGTTCGGCATCCCGTTCTGATCGACGGTTGCCACTGACATGGCATTCGGATCGTTCGGCTCGCTCTGTTCGGCTTCCTTGAACCAGTCGGCGAACAGCTTGACGGGTTCGTCCGCACCGGAAAAGTCACCGGACATTAACTCAGATGGTGGAGGCTGCACTGATGGATCGGTCATGGCGGTCGCGGAGGTCTCGTTGGCCGGAAGTTTGATCAGGTGTGTGTCAGTACCGAGCGCTGGTTGCCAAGCGCGTCTTCGTCGCACGACCGGATGGCTGGCATGCAGCCTCCTGTCGCTCGGTCTCATCGGCTGCGGCAATATCCACCTTTTTTCCGGCGACGTCACGGGTTCGGCTGTGCGGACGGGGGCGCTCTCCTATGCCGGCAGCGAGCACAGCGACTGGGAGGTCATCCGCGCAACGGTGGCCAAGGCGCCGGAGGCGCCGGCCGAGACGCGCATTTCCTGGCAGAATACCGGTACGGGCGACACCGGCACGATTACCGACGTGTCCAAGGTGACGCGCGAACCCGGCAGCAACTGCCGCGCCTTTTCGTCGACCATCGTGTCGGTCGACGGCGTCCGGTTGTATTCCGCCGAGATTTGCAAAAGCGTGGTGGAGACGTGGGAATTCGCCAAGATCGAACCGGCCGATTCCCAGACGATCGTGCGCTAGCGCCATCGATGGCATGGCTGCCAGCGGCCGCGAGCGGTTCAGAAGCTGCGGCGCCTCCCGGCAAATTCCTCGGCTTAACGCCTGCCGGCGGTAGACAATGAACTCCAGCGCCACCATATCTTGGCCGAGCGGTTCACAGATCCGTGAGCGATGGTACGCGCTGCTGGCCGGGCGGGCTGGATCGGCCGCGGCAGAGGGTGCATATGTTCCCGGATCCGGCCACGCGCCGCGGAAACGCTCCGGCGGCGCTCACTTCGACAAAGGCTTGAATGATGCGTGATCCTTACGACATGCTCGGCGTATCGCGCTCGGCCAGCGAAGCCGACATCAAGAAGTCGTTCCGCCGGCTGGCGAAGAAGTACCATCCCGACCAGAATCAGAACGATCCGAAGGCCAAGGACGCGTTCGCCGAGATCAACGCTGCCTACGAGATCCTCGGCGACAAGGCCAAGCGGGCGCAGTTCGACCGCGGCGAGATCGGGGCCGACGGCAAGCCGCGCATGTCCGGCTTCGAGGGGTTCGGTGCGGACTTCGGCAACCAGGGCTTTGCCGGCGGGCGGGCGCGCGGCCGGGCACACGCCGGTGCGGGCGGCGACCCCGACGATTTCATCTCCGAGATCCTCGGTCAGGCATTTGGCGGCCGGCGGGCTCGACCTGGCGCAGCAGCGGGCGCCGGCCGCGGTTTCGGCTTCGAAAGCCACGCCACCGCCGGCCTGCGCGGCGACGATCTGCAGGTGACGGCGGAGATCACGCTCGAGGACCTGGTCGGCCAGGGCAAGGTGCGGGTGGCGCTGCCGAACGGCAAGACGCTGGACGTACAGCTTCCCGAGGGCGCCGCGAGCGGCCAGCAGATTCGGCTCAAGGGCCAGGGCCAGCCCGGCACGCCGCCGGGCGACGCCATCGTCACGCTGCAGATCCGGCCGCATGCGCAGTTCCGCGTCGAGGGCAACGACCTCCGGCACGATCTCGGCGTCAGCCTCGAGGATGCGGTGCTGGGCGCGCGCGTGCGGGTGCCGACGCTCGAGGGCGCCGTCGATCTGACCCTGCCGGCCGGCACCACCGGAGCCAAGGCGCTGCGGCTGAAAGGCAAGGGCCTGCCGATCAAAGGCAGCGGCCGCGGCGATCTCTACGTCCAGCCGCGCATCACGCTGCCCGAGGCCGGCGACACCGAACTGGAAGCATTCTTGCGGATGCGCAAGCGGCGCTGACGCCGCATTCTCGACAAGCCGACGCTTTCCGGCAATGAAACTACGCGTCCGAACCAATCGTTAGCCGCCGTCCCGCGCCACCGCCCAATCCGCCGTTCCGCACCGATCGCCAAACCGCAGCGCGCGGCGATTGACGCGGGGCGCCGGGCAGCGACATTGTTTTGCCGCGGACGCCCGCCATTCTGGTCTCGTTCATGTTGGATTGGGTAGGAACGGGGCAGTAGTGGATATCAGTGGCGCTTGCAAGCCGTTGCTGATCGACCGAGTGGACCCCTGTTGAGATGATGAAGAAACTGGCAATCGTAGTGGTAGCGATCATCTTCGCCACCGGCTCCGTGGCCGCCCAGAACCGTCCGTTGAAACGGCCGGCTTGGCCCGATCCCTGTTGCGGCGGGCCATGCTGCACGAAGGTCCCGCCGCGGCGATAGAGACGGAGTCCATCGCCCTGATGTCGAGCGCGTCCCTGAACGAAGCCGACGGGCCTCAGGCCAACGCGCCGGAGGTGCGTGGATTGAGGCTGTTGCCGGCGCTCGCGCTCCTCTTCGGCTTGTCCGGCTGGGCCACGGCCGGCTATCTGTATTTCGTCTCGCTGCCGGATGCCGCCTCGATGCAGAAGGTCGCCTATGCGCTCGATCTGGTCGACCGCTTCGGCGACAGTCCCGCCCACCAAGCCTACATGCGCCTCGGCGACGAGATGAAACCCTGGTGGGACGGGATCGACGAATTGCAGCGACAGATTGCCGCCACCGGCGGCGAGGATGCCCGCGCCACATTGATCGCCAAGCGCGACGCGACGCTGCTGAAATTCATCCACGACCAGCACCTCGACGGCGATATCGACCTGCTGGTCGCCTCCTTCGACCAGTTCGAGCGCTGCCTGCAGGTCGGCGCCTGCGACGAGGACACGCTGAGGCGGTCGATCTCCGTCGACATCAAGCGCATCTATCGCACGTTCCGACCCTACATCCAGTCGGTGCGCGAATCAGGCAAACCCGGCGACGAGGACTTCGGCCGCGACCTGGAAGACCTGTTCTTCCGCTTCGTCGGGTGAGGCGGATCGCAGCAGGGCCAGGCGTAACCGAGGAGGTTCACATGTCGAGACTGATTGGTTTGGCGCTCATGGCCGTGCTCGCCGGTTCGATCGCTCCAGCTGCGGCAAGGGACAAGGCCAGCCCGGGCTACGAATCGATGGATCCGGACATCGTCGTGGCATTGCCCAACGACGTCGATCAGGCCCCCGATGCGGTCAAGGCCAGTTGTGCCGGCCGCATGAAGGCGGGAAAGCCGACCATCGCCTATCTCGCCTGCGTGCGGGCGCATCTCGGGCGAAGGCCGGATTGAGGCCACCTCGCCGCACGTCAGTGCGGCTTGCCAGCCCTCAGCAGCCACAGCGCCGCGGCAAACAGCACCACCGCCACCGGCAGGATCAACTGGCTCCAGTCGAGTTGCTGCTCCGCCTCGACCACGTCCTTGGCGAAGGTGACGATCAGGATAATCAGCACGACTTCGGCCAGCGTGTGCTTCAACTCGCCGATGCCGGAGACCTTCATCCAGTCGGGCAGTCGCTCGATCGTTGCATCGTCAAGGCGCAGCACGAAGCCGACAGCGATGCCGTAGGCGAAGATCGTCAGCACGATGGCGAAGAGGAAGGCGTCCATCGCTTCCAGCACCAGCACGGCGGGCAGATGCGCGCCGCCGGCAATCTCGGGATGGACGAGGCCGACGGCTTCGAGCAGATATTTGGCGCCGATCCAGTACATGACGCCCGAACCGGCGAGCGCGCCGAACGAGGCGATCAGCATCAGCGCGCGCAGTCCCAGGAACAGTTGCAGGATGCGGCTCATGTCGTCTCCTTGCCATCGTGCTCACGAAGCGGCAGCCGGCGACTTGACGCTCCGCCCCGATGCTCCGATAGAAGCGTCCCACGATAGGCGACGGCGGGCCACGGTCAATTGCGGCCCGCAGCTAGAGCAGTGATTCAGCTTTATATGACTAGTTTGGAGCGCGGGCGGAGCCGCCGGCGCGGGCGGCCGGGGGACCGGCGGGACGAGGCGATGCAGAGGTTCGATGTTCGGGACGGCGGGGCTGCGCACCAGCGGGCGATCGCCGCCGCGGTGGGCGCGCTGTCCCGCGGCACGCTGGTCGCGGTGCCGACCGAGACCGTCTACGGACTGGCGGCCGACGCGACGCAAGCCCAGGCGGTCGCCGGCATCTATGCCGCCAAGGGCCGGCCGAGCTTCAATCCGCTGATCGCCCATGTCTCGGGCATCGACATGGCCGCGGCGCACGGTGAGCTGTCGCCCATCGCCGAACAACTCGTCGAAAGCTTCTGGCCGGGGCCGCTGACGCTGGTCGTGCCGCGCCGGGCCAACGCTGCCCCCGGCATCGCACCGATCGCCGATCTCGTTACCGCCGGGCTGGAGACGATCGCGCTCAGGATGCCGGCCAATGCCGTGACGCTCGAAGTCATCCGCCGGCTCGGGCGGCCGATCGCCGCGCCGAGCGCCAACCGCTCCGGCGGCATCAGCGCCACCTCGGCCGACGACGTCGTTGCGGAACTGGGCGCGAGCGTTGCCGTGGTGCTCGACGACGGACCGTCGCCGGTCGGGGTGGAATCGACCATTCTGATGCTCGCAGACGGCCCGCCGCGGCTGCTGAGGCCCGGCGGCGTGCCGCGGAGCGCGATCGAGCAGGTGCTGGGCGAGCCGCTGACCGAGACCTGTGGTGTGGTGGAGGATCCGGAGCGGCCGCTGGCGCCGGGCATGCTCACCTCGCACTACGCGCCCAATGCCCGCGTGCGGCTCGACGCCAAGCATGTCGAAGCGGGCGAGGCCTTCCTCGGCTTCGGCCCCGGCGCGCCCGAAGGCCTCGACAAAGCCGCCGCTCGCGCCAATTTGAGTGAGACGGGCGATATCGTCGAGGCAGCCTGCAACCTGTTCCGACTGATGCGGGAACTCGACCGGTCCGGCGCCGCGGCGATCGCCGTTGCCCCGGTTCGCGGCGGCGGCCTCGCCGAGGCGATCCGCGACCGGCTCAATCGCGCCGCCGCACCGCGCTGATCCGATCGGAGCGCGGCGGCCGTCTCATCCCTTGGCCTGATGAGGTCGGGGAATGCTTGGCTGGTGCGAGCAAATCTGCTGAACTGGCGAACAACCTTCCGAAAACGCGTAACACAGGTGCCCGGATGTCGACGCTCTATCTGCATCATCCGAGTTTCGCCGGCCACAAGACCCCACCGGGTCACCCGGAATGTCCGGACCGGCTGCGCGCCATCGACCAGATGCTCGAGCACGAGAAGTTCCAGCCGCTCGAACGCGACTCCGCGCCGTACGGCAGCATCGAGCAGGCGGCGCTCGCGCACCCCGAAGCGCATGTGACCGACATCCGATCGGCGATCCCGGCGAGCGGCATCGTCCACCTCGACGGCGATACATCGGTCTCGCCGGGATCGTGGGAGGCGGCGATGCGGGCCGTCGGAGCCGCCTGCCTCGCCGTCGACGAGGTGTTCCAGGGCAAGGTGAGGAACGCCTTTTCCGCTGCCCGCCCGCCCGGCCATCACGCCGAGAAGGCGCGCGCCATGGGCTTCTGCCTGTTCAACAATGCCGCGGTCGCCACTCGCTGGGCGCAGACGACCTATGGCGCCGAGCGGGTGGCGATCATCGATTTCGACGTCCACCACGGCAACGGCACGCAGGACATCTTCTGGGCCGACCGAAACGTGCTGTACTGCTCGACCCACCAGATGCCGCTGTATCCCGGCACCGGAGCTTTCAACGAGACCGGCACCAGCAACAATATCGTCAATGCGCCCCTGCATGCAGGCGATGGCAGCCACGAATTCCGCGAGGCGATCGATACCGCCATCCTGCCGCGGCTCGACGATTTCCGCCCGGATCTGATCGTCATTTCCGCTGGTTTCGATGCGCATTTGCGCGATCCGCTCGGCGGCCTGCGCCTGGTCGAAGCTGATTTCGCCTGGATCACCAATAAGTTGATGGAGGTAGCCGACCGCCACTGCAATGGCCGGGTGGTCTCGCTGTTGGAAGGCGGCTACGATCTCGATGCGCTCGCCCGCTGCGTCGCCGTGCATGTCGCGGCATTGATGACCGGCTGAGGCCAGCGGAGACGTCAGCAGCCGGATGCCGGGCCGGCGGGCGCTTGACTGTTTCCGTTCGCGGCGTCTTGGGATAAAGCTTGCCGTTGCCCGGATGAAGGACGCCATCGTGACCACAGCGCCACCCACCCACGCCGATGTCGCCGCATTGAGCTTCGAAAAGGCGCTCGCCGAACTGGAGAGTATCGTCGCCAAGCTGGAGCGCGGCGATGTGGCGCTGGAAGAATCGATCAAGGCCTACGAGCGCGGCGAGGCGTTGAAGGCGCATTGCGCCCGGCTGCTCGATGCCGCCGAGGCGCGGGTGGAAAAGATCCGGCTCAGCGCCGACGGCACTCCGGCCGGAACCGAGCCGCTCGACGTGGAGGCGTAACGCCCGGCCAGACCCATCACTCAAGACATTTGCGCCATGTGCTTGCTGACCCCATCCTGTTCCGCTTCGGACGAGTTGCCCGCCTGCCGGGCCCGCGCGGTGAAAGGCGTGTCGTGACCGCCACTTCCAATACCCCCCTGCTCGATCAGGTCGAACTGCCCGCGGATCTGCGCAAGTTGCCGGAAGCGAGCCTCAGGCAGCTCGCCGACGAGTTGCGCAAGGAGACGATCGAAGCGGTCTCGGTGACGGGCGGGCATCTCGGTGCCGGGCTCGGCGTCGTCGAACTGACCGTGGCGCTGCACTATGTGTTCGACACGCCGCGCGACAAGCTGATCTGGGACGTCGGCCACCAGGCCTATCCGCACAAGATCCTGACCGGCCGGCGCGACCGCATCCGCACGCTCAGGCAGTCCGGCGGGCTGTCCGGCTTCACCAAGGCAAGCGAGAGCGATTTCGATCCGTTCGGGGCTGGCCATTCCTCGACCTCGGTTTCGGCCGGTCTCGGCTTTGCCGTCGGCGGCGAATTGAAGGGCGAGGCGCGCCATGTCGTGGCGGTGATCGGCGATGGCTCGATGTCGGCCGGCATGGCCTATGAGGCGATGAACAATGCCGGGGCCATGGGCTCCCGGCTGATCGTGGTGTTGAACGACAACGACATGTCGATCGCTCCGCCGACCGGAGCGATGAGCGCCTATCTCGCGCGGCTCGTCTCGTCGCGCACCTTCCTCGGGCTTCGCGACATCGGCCGGGAGATCGTCAAGCGGCTGCCGCGCTTCGTCGAGGTCGGCGCGCGTCGGGCCGAGGAATTCGCCCGCGGCTTCGCCATGGGCGGCACGCTGTTCGAGGAACTGGGTTTCTACTACGTCGGGCCGATCGACGGGCACAATCTCGACCACCTGTTGCCGGTGTTGAAGAACGTCCGCGATGCCGACGTCGGCCCGATCCTCGTGCATGTGGTGACCAAGAAGGGCAAGGGCTACGGGCCGGCCGAGGCGTCCGACGACAAGTACCACGGCGTCAACCGCTTCGATGTCGTCACCGGCAAGCAGGTCAAGCCCAAGGCCAATGCACCGAGCTACACCCGCGTCTTCGCCGAGGCGCTGGTCCAGGAGGCGGCGCGCGACGAGCGCATCGTCGCCATTACCGCCGCCATGCCGAGCGGCACCGGCCTCGACCTGTTCGGCGCGGAATTCCCCAAGCGCATGTTCGATGTCGGCATCGCCGAACAGCACGCGGTGACCTTTGCCGCCGGGCTCGCCGCCGATGGCTTCAAGCCGTATTGCGCGCTCTATTCGACCTTCCTGCAGCGTGGCTACGATCAGGTCGTGCACGACGTGGCGATCCAGAAGCTGCCGGTTCGCTTCCCCATCGACCGGGCCGGGCTGGTCGGGGCCGACGGCGCCACCCATGCCGGTGCCTTCGATCTTGCCTTCCTCGGCTGCCTGCCGAATTTCGTCATCATGGCGCCGGCCGACGAGGCCGAGTTGATGCACATGGTGGCGACCAGCGCCACGATCGACGACCGGCCTTCGGCGTTCCGGTTTCCGCGCGGCGAGGGCGTCGGCGTCGACCTGCCGGCGCATGGAACCGTCCTCGATATCGGCCGCGGCCGCATCGTCGTCGAGGGCGGCTCGGTCGCCATCCTGTCGATCGGCACGCGGCTGAAGGCGGCCTTGAACGCGGCCGAGGAACTGGCCGGCTACGGCCTGCCGACCACCGTCGCCGACGCACGCTTCCTGAAGCCGCTCGACCGCGACCTCGTCCGGCGCCTGGCGCGCGAACACGAGGTGTTGATCACGGTGGAAGAGGGGGCGATCGGCGGCTTCGGCAGCCATGTGCTACAGGCTCTCGCCGAAGACGGGCTGTTGGACAAGGGGCTGAAGATCCGGACGTTGATCCTGCCGGACCGCTTCCTCGACCACGGGTCGCCCGAAGCGCTCTACGCCGCGGTCGGGCTCGATGCCAACGGCATCGTCGCCAAAGTGTTCGAAGCCCTCGGCCGCGATCAGACCGCGATCCGGCCCATCGCCGGCCGGCGCAACCAGTCGGCCTGACCACGACGCGACCGGTGCGACGACCGCAACCCACGCGAGGCACGACGGCTCGCCATGAAGGCCAGGACCACACGCATGAGCCTGAAGACGATCCGCTTGACGGCCTATGTCGCGATCGCCGCCGTCCTCATTCTCGGCGGCGCCGCCTTTGCCATCCTTGGCGGCTCCGGCCTGTCGAAACCGAGCCTGCTCATCCCCCCGACCACCACCATCGGCGGCCCATTCCACCTGACCGACCAGACCGGCAAGCCGGTCACCGACAAGGATCTCCTCGGCAAACCGGCGGCGATGTTCTTCGGCTATACGTTCTGTCCGGACGTCTGCCCGACGACGCTGGCCGAAGTCGGCGACTGGCTGAAGGCGCTCGGCCCCGATGCCGACAAGCTGCAATTCGTCTTCGTCACCGTCGATCCCGAGCGCGATACGCAGGACAAGCTCAAGGACTATCTCACCTCCTTCGATCCGCGCATCCGCGGCCTGACCGGTACGCCGCAGGAGACCGCGGCGATCGTCAAGGATTACCGCGTCTATGTGAAGAAGACCCACCCGGAAAGCGGTTCGGACTATCTCGTCGACCATACCGCGGCGGTCTATCTGATGGACTCCAAAGGCCGGTTCGTCGGGTTCATCAACTATCAGGAAGATGCGTCCAAGACGATCGCCAAGCTCAAGGAACTGCTGGCGCAAGGGTGACGGCGGTGGGATCCCCGAACGAGGCGCGGGTGCGGCTCGACCAATGGCTGGTCGAGCATCGGGTCTATGCGTCGCGGGCGCGGGCGCGCGACGCCATCCTGCGCGGCGAAGTCGTCATTTGCGGCCGCCCGGCATCGAAGCCCGGCCAGCTCGTCGAGCCCGGCGACACGGTCGTGGTCGATGATCCGGCGCGGGGCTACGTCTCCCGCTCGGCGCTGAAGCTCGCCGCGGCGCTCGATGCCTTCGCGCTTGCGCCCGATGGCCGCGACTGCCTCGACGTCGGGGCGTCGACCGGCGGCTTCACTCAAGTGCTGCTGCAGCGCGGCGCGGCGCGCGTCGTCGCCCTCGATGTCGGCCACGGCCAGCTGGCGCCGACGATCGCTGCCGACCCGCGCGTTATCGCGATGGAAGGCGTCAATGCGCGGGATCTGAAGCCCGCTGCCCTGCCCTATGCGCCGAATGCGGTCGTTGCCGATGTCAGCTTCATTTCGCTGAAACTGGTGCTGCCGGCGGTGCTGGCGCTTGCCGCGCCGCAGGCCTTCGGCGTGTTCCTGGTCAAGCCGCAGTTCGAGGTCGGCCGCGAACATGTCGGCAAGGGCGGGCTGGTCCGGGACGGGCAAGCGGCGCTGGCTGCCGTCGCCGGTATCGAGGCCTTGGTGTCGGACCTCGGCTGCAGGCTCATCGGCCGCATCGCCTCGCCGATTGCCGGCGGCGACGGCAACCAGGAATATCTGATCGGCGTGCGGCGCGATTGACGGCGGCGGCGACCGCACCGGTCATTGCCGCTTGCAATCCGATGGCCCAGGGCCCAAGGAAGCCGGCTGAACGATGTGGGGACCGGCGTGGACGACAGACGCGAAGAGATCGTGACGATTGCCGCCATCGGCCACAAGGGCGACGGCGTCGCCGAAACCGGCAGCGGGCAGCTGTTCGTGCCGCTGTCGCTGCCGGGCGAGCGGCTGAGGGTCGATCGCAGCGGCGACCGCGGCAGGATCGTCGAACTGATCGAGCCGAGCCCCGATCGCGTGTCCGCTCCCTGCCCGCACTTCGGCACCTGCGGCGGCTGCGCCCTCCAGCACATGGCCGAACCTGCCTACCTGGAGATGAAACGCCAGGCGATCGTCGCCGCCTTTGCCGATCGCGGCATCACGGTCGAGGTACCCCTGCCCGTCGCCGTGCCGCCGAAGTCGCGCCGCCGCGCCGTCATCGCCGTGCAGCGCTCGGGGCGCAGCACGGTCGTCGGTTTCCGCGAGCGGCTGTCGCATACGGTCGCCGACGCCGGCCAATGCCTGATCGTCACCGAGACGATCCGCACCGCGCTGCCGTCGCTCGCCCGGCTCGCCGAGGTCTTAAGTTTCGACAAGAAGGGTGCGATCTTCACCGTCGTCGATACCGAGACCGGCCTCGACGTCACCGCGACGGAGGGAAAGCTCGCCGAAAGCCGCCGACAGGAGGCCATCGGGCTGGTGCTGAAGCTCGGCTTCGCCCGGTTCTCGGTCGGCGACGAGATCATCGTCGAAGCGCGCGCGCCGATCGTCCGCTTCGGCAAGGCGGCGGTCACGCTGCCGCCGGGCGCCTTCCTGCAGGCGGTGCAGCCGGCGGAACACGCGATGGTCGCCGAGGTGCTGGCTGCCACGAAGGGAGCCAAGCGTGTCGCCGATCTGTTCGCCGGATGCGGCACCTTCGCGCTGCAACTGGCCGAGACGGCGCGGGTCACCGCGGTCGAGAACGACAAGGCGACGCTCGAGGCACTCGATCGCGCCGCCCGCCATACCCCCGGGCTGAAGCCGGTCGAGGCGGAGGCGCGCGACCTGTTCCGCCGTCCGTTGATGGCGAAGGAATTGTCGGCGTTCGACGCCGTGGTGTTCGACCCGCCGCGCGACGGCGCCGCGGCGCAAGCCAAGGAGATCGCCAAGTCGAAGCTGCCGGTCGCGATCGCCGTGTCCTGCAATCCGGCGACACTGGCGCGTGACGCGCGCTATCTGCTCGACGGCGGCTACAAGCTCGCCTCCGTCAAGGCGTTCGACCAGTTCCTGTGGTCGCACCACGTCGAGGTCGTCGCCCGCTTCGAGCGCTGAGGCGTCGATCGCCGCCCGGATGCGGCAGTCAGCCCCGTCCGCCGAGCCGCAACCCCGGCGCAGGGCGTTCCTTCAGCACGTCGCGGCGGAAGCGGAACAGCTGTGCCGGCCGCCCGCCGGTCCTGAGCGTCGTGCCGCCGGTCGGTTCGACCAGCGCGCTGTTCTCCACCAGCCGGCGGAAGTTCTGCTTGTGCACGTGCCGGCCGGCGGCAGCCTCCATGGTGCGCTGCAGTTCGGTCAGGGTGAAGGTCTCGGCCATCAACTCGAACACCACCGGGCGATATTTCAGCTTCGCCCTGAGCCGCGAAATTGCGGTGGCCAGGATGCGGCGGTGATCGTGCTGCATGGTGCGGCCGAGCGCCGGGGCGGTACCGGACCGATGACGGCGCAAGCCGCGCTCACGGCCGTCGCGCGCCGCCTCCTCAACCATCCCGGCGTCGTACAGCAGTTCGTAGCGTTCGAGCGCCCGTTCCTCGTCCCATGGCATGCCGTCTTCGCCGAAGCACAGCCGCAGCCGCTCGCGCCGGTCGAGTCCGCGGCTCGCGTCATGGCTGGTCGGCGCCTCGTCGGCCCAGGCGCGGAGTTCCGGCAGAATGAGCTCGTCGAGCATCGCCGGCCTGTCGCCGCGCCAGTCCTCCCAAGGGAAGAAATCGTACCAGGGCGTGAACGCCGCATCGGTGCCGACGCCGCGCGCCGATCCGGCCGGGATGCGCGTCAAGGCGAGATAGCCGACCGAGACCTCGTGCGGACTGCGGTCGGCGAAGCGGGCGTGGCGGCCGCGGTCGCCGAAGGTGTAGAGCTGCTCGACGTAGCCGATCTTCAGCGCCGTCTGCGCCTCGACCCAGCCCCTGAGGCCGATTTCGAGCGTGCGGTGGGTCAAAGGATCGAACGGGCCGGAAGGCAGAGCCGGCACCGTTCCCGGACGCTCAACGACCAGGATCGCCGGCTTGTCGCCGTCGATGGCGACAATCGCCGCCGAAAGGCCGATCTCGATCGACGGCCGCCCCTGCCCAATCTCGATCATCGCCAGGCCCCGTTCACCCCCCGGTGCTTGCCCTCGCAACGCCGGTCCGCCGGCCGGCGGCGATGCTGAACGGCACGCCCTCGAAGGCGTCCTCGCCGCGCCCGATCGCCTCGATGGCGGCGACCATGCGGCCGCCGCGGCCAAGAATGCGGTCGGCGATGCGGATCATGCGCGCATTGGGGGTGGCGGACGGCGAGCGCCGGCGCAGTTCCAACGCCAGGTCAGCCTCGTTCGCTGCCGGATCGAGGGCACACAGCGCGATGAAGGCCCCGGCGGTCGAACGGCTGACGCCGGCATAGCAATGGATGACCATGGGGCGCATCAGGTCCCAGCGGCGGACGAAGTCGATCAGCGCCTCGACGTGGTCCTCGCCCGGCGGCACCATGCCCTCCATTGGCTCGATGATGTCGTTGAACGCGAGGGTCAGATGATCGTCGGGAGCGATCGACAGCGGCGTCGGGACTGGCGTCCCCGAACTGATCAGTGTGGCGATATGGCTGGCGCCGATCTCGGCGACGGTATCGGGCATGCGGGCGAGCGAACAGACGTGGATCGACGGCATCAGGGGCTCCGATTGGGCGGTGTCGGCGGGGACCGGCACCGCAAGACCGGCAGCACCATAGCACGTCGGCCCACCGCCGTGCTCGCCTCACGCGCCGGCCTTACGACGCCAGTTGCTCGAACCGGGCGAGGAAGGCCGACTGCGCCGCGTCGATCGGGACGGGTTCGAGCCCGAGCTTGTCGGGAAAGCCCTTCGGCTGGCCGAAGATGCGCCGCCCTTCCTCGACCGTGAAGCCGGCGAGTTCGATCGCCTCGAAATAGGCCGAGACGAGGTCGGCGCGCTTGGCAAGCTTGGTGATCTCCGCCGGCAGTTTCGGCGGCAGTCCGAAGCGCAGGTGGATGGCAGCGGCCAGCCGTGCCTCGATCTCCTTGTAGTTGCCGCCCATCACCTGCTTGAACGGCGAGATCATGTCGCCGATGACGTATTCCGGCGCGTCGTGCAACAGGATGGCGAGCCGCCAGCGCGTGTCGAGCCGCGGCTCGTAACGGGTAGCGATGTCTTCCACCAGGATCGAATGCTGCGCCACCGAAAAGGCGTGCGCCCCACGCGTCTGGCCGTTCCAGCGCGCGACGCGGGCCAGCCCGTGCGCGATGTCGGCGATCTCGACATCGAGCGGGGAGGGATCGAGCAGATCGAGCCGCCGCCCGGACAGCATGCGCTGCCAGGCTCTGGGCGGGGCTCCGGGTTTATCGGCCATGTCACTGTCGAGTCGGGCGGTTGCAACCTCAGACGTGATAGCCGGGTTGCGCATCCCCGCCAAGCCGGCCGCGCGGCGAACTTGGCCGACATCGCCGGAAGCTATGCCCTCAGACGGTTGCCGGCGCCGGCCAGCCGAACCGCGCATAGGGCGGCAACTCGACGGCGAGGGCCACGCCGTTGGCGGTGACGCCCAAGCCGGTATCGATCGCCTCGCGCGCCCAGTCGAGACGGAGGATGGCGAGGCCCTGCCCGCCCGCCGAAGAGCCCATCGTGCCGATGTCGCGCTCGCCCGCCTTGATCGGCGTCGCCTCGGGGGGCAGCGCGGCCCCGGTCGCGGCCGGACGCACGATGACGAGCCGGCGGCGGGCGGTGCCGCGATGCTTCATGCGGCTGACGATCTCCTGGCCGACATAGCACCCCTTCACGAAATCGACCGCGCCGAGATCATCGAGATTGATGTCGTGCGGCACCGCATCGCCGAGCGCGAAGTCGGCGCCGGCTTCAGGCAGGGCCAGGGCGATCCGCTTGGCCCGATAGGCCTCGGCGGCGCCCGCCTCTGTCCGTACTCCGGCAGATTTGGCGACAATGGCGCGCGCGCCAGCGGCTTCGAGGCGGGGATCGGCATAGACCTTCGCCGCCGGCAGATCGACCTCGGACGCCGGCCGCAGCAGCGCCAACACGTCGAACTCTGCCGAGCGATCGGCAATCGCCACATCCGAGCGTAACTTGTACATGGTCAGCCGCTTGAGGAAGCCGGGCGCTTGCGACGCCGCGATGTCGATGAGATAGCCGCCGTCGATCTTGACGACGAAGAACTCGAACAGGATCTTGCCCTGCGGGGTCAGGAGCGCGGCGTAGCCGGCAGCGCCGGGCAGGATCGCCTCGATGTTGGCGGTGGTCAGTCCGTGCAGGAACGTCGTCGCCTCCGATCCCGTCACCGAGACGACGGCGCGGTCAGCGAGACATGCGATGTTCGGCGCGTGCTTATCGGTCATGGCGAGGCTCCTTCAAGCCGCAGAGGTAGGTCTCTGGCAGCGGCATGGCAAGCCGGCGCTGCCGCAGAAGCAAGGTCGGGGCCATGCCGGCCGGCAGTCGCCCGCCCGCGCCCCCGGACGAGAGACGGGATTTCGCCGGATCGGAACATGCGCTATGGCTTCAGCCGAAACGCCTGATCCGGAGTTCCCATGGCCGAGACCTTCGACACGATCTTCGTGAATGCCACCGTGGTCAATCACGACGGCGTGGGATTGCGCGACATCGGCGCGCGCAACGGACGCATCGCTGCCATCGGCTCGCTGGCGGGCCATTCGGCCGGCGAAATCGTCGACTGCAAGGGCCTGCATATTCTTCCCGGCGTCGTCGACAGCCAGGTGCATTTCCGTGAGCCCGGCCAGGAGCACAAGGAAGATCTGGAGACCGGTTCGCGCGCCGCCGTGATGGGTGGGGTGACGGCCGTGTTCGAGATGCCCAACACCAAGCCGGAGACGACGACGGAGGCGACGCTCGCCGACAAGGTCGCACGCGGCCGCCATCGCATGCACTGCGACTTCGCCTTCTGGGTCGGCGGCACGCATGGCAACACCGCCGATATCCCCGAACTCGAACGGCTGCCCGGCGCGGCCGGCATCAAAGTGTTCATGGGATCGTCGACCGGAGACCTGCTGGTCGCCGACGACGCCGGCATCGCCGAGATCCTCAGGCGCACCCGCCGCCGCGCCGCCTTCCATTCCGAGGACGAATATCGGCTGGAAGAGCGCAAACCGCTGCGCGTCGAGGGCGACCCCGCCTCGCATCCGGTCTGGCGCGATGCCGTCGCGGCGCTCAGGAGTACCGAACGGCTGGTGCGCATCGCCCGCGAGGTCCAGGCACGCATCCACGTGCTGCATATTTCGACCGCCGAGGAGATGGTGTTCCTTGCCCACCAGAAGGACGTCGCCACGGTCGAAGTGACGCCGCATCACCTGACGCTGTCGGCCGACGACTATGCCCGCCTCGGCACGTTCATGCAGATGAATCCGCCGGTGCGCGACCGCGCGCATCAGGCCGGCATCTGGTGGGGGCTCGACCAGGGCGTTGCCGACGTCATTGGCTCCGACCACGCGCCGCATACGCTTGGCGAAAAGTCCAAGATCTATCCTGCTTCGCCCTCCGGCATGCCCGGGGTGCAGACGCTGGTCCCGGTCATGCTCGACCACGTCGCCAAAGGACGACTGACGATCGAGCGCTTCGTCGACCTCACCTCGCACGGTCCGGCGCGCATCTTCGGGCTGGCCGACAAGGGTCGCATCGCCGTCGGTCTGCATGCCGATCTCACGATCGTCGACCTGAAGCGCCGCGAGACCATCACCAACGAGCGGTCCGCATCGCGCGCCGGCTGGACGCCCTACGATGGCATGACGGTAACCGGCTGGCCGGTCGGCACCATCGTGCGCGGCCGTCGCGTCATGTGGGAGGGCGAGCTCGTCACGCCGTCGACGGCCGAGCCGGTGCGCTTCCACGAAAGCCTCGACCGCCGCATCGCGCCGAAATGGTGACGGCCCGGCGATCCGCCCGATAGCGCCCACCGATCGAATTCGGCTGCAAGAAGCCGATGGCCGGTCAGCGCGGCCGTCGCTACGGTCGCATCTGTCGAGTCCCTGAGACTAGTCCGAGAGGAACCCCAGATGCCCGTGCCGTCGAGCCCGAAACCCGTCATGTCCGCCGCGGACTGGGGCGTCCTTCTCGTCACGTCGGTGGTGTGGGGTGCGTCCTTCTTCTTCATCCGGGTGGCCATCGCCGATCTGCCGACGCTGACCATCGTCGCCTCGCGGGTGGCGCTCGCCGCCTTGATCCTGCACGTCGTCTTGCGTCTGACCGGCCGCCGCTTCCCGACCGACCGCCCGACGCTCGCGGCTTTCCTGGTGATGGGGCTTCTCAACAACGTCATCCCGTTCACGCTGATCGTGTGGGGTGAGACTCGCGTCGGCGCCGGCCTGGCGGCGATCCTCAACGCCATGACGCCGCTGACCACCGCCGTCATTGCCCAGTTCCTCACCCCCGACGAGCGGCTCAACCCCGGCAAGGTCGCCGGAATCCTCACCGGCCTCGTCGGCGTTGCGGTGATGGTCGGACCGGCGGCGTTCTCCGGCGTCTCGGCCGATTTCATCGCCCAACTGGCCTGTCTGGCGGCGACCGTCTCCTACGGCTTTGCCGGCATCTACGGCCGCCGCTTCGGCCGCATGCGGCTCGACCCGATCGTCACCGCGACCGGGCAGCTGACCGGCTCGACCGTGGTGCTGGTGCCGATCACGCTGCTCGTCGACCGGCCCTGGGATCTGGCCGCACCGGGACTGGCCTCGGTCGGCGCGGTGATCGGCATCGCGGTGCTCTCGACCGCCTTCGCCTATATCCTGTTTTTCCGTCTGCTCGCTTCGGCCGGGGCGACCAACGCGGCCCTGATCACGCTGCTCGTCCCGGTCAGCGCCATTTTCCTCGGTGTGCTGGTGCTCGGCGAACACCTGGAGCCGCGCCAGATCCTTGGCATGGCGATGATTGCCGGCGGCCTCGTCCTCATCGACGGCCGGCTACCGCGCCGGCTCATCAACGGCATCGCCGCGCTCAACTCGCGCTGATCAGATCGATCCAGGAGGCCACGGCGAAATACAGCATCAGCAGGCCGGTCAACAGCTTCACCGCGATATCCCAGATGCGGCCGCCACCCGACCGCCGCACCAGCGTGACGAAGGCCGACCATAAGACGCCCCAGACGAGAGCCCCGGCCAGGACGGCCGCCGCCATCAGCAGCAGCGCTGCGAGCCCATAGCGGGCCATCTCCGGCCGGCCGATGGCGGCGAGCCAGAAGGCGACGTTCCACGGGCTGGTCAGCGCCATGCCGGCACCGAGCAGAAACCCGGCGCGGCGGCTGTCGAAGCGGGCGGGAGTGTCCGCAGCGACCTCCTCCGGGAGCTTGGCCCGGATCGAACTCCAGGCGCCCTTGAAGAACATGCCGGCCAGGATGAGCAGCAGGAGGATGCTGGTCACGCCCATGATGAGCCGGATGGTATGCCCGGTCAGCACCACGCCCATGCCGAGCGACACCACCACCGCCCACAGCGCATCGCCCGAGCAGGCGCCGACGAGCAGGCTGAACCCGGCCCAGAAGCCGCGCGCCAGACAGCGGCGGGCGATCTCGGCGTTGATCGGGCCCGGCGGCCAGGCGACCGACCAGCCGAGGAGAAAACCGGTGAGGAGGACGGATTGAAGGGGCATTTGCATGATCCGCCCGAAGACCATGCGGAACCGCCGTCTGTCAAGCGTTGCCAAGCATCCGAGCGCACGGGTTCGCCGCTCGATCGGCCGACGGAGAGGCCATGCCCGCGCGCTTGGAAGCGGAGCCGTTGCCTGCTATTGCCTCAGACAGCATCACCGGCCGGCAACAAACCGAAGAAGACATACCCGAGGTTCCCATGGCTGAGCTCGATCCCGCGACAATTGCCGACACGCCCTTGTTCCAGGGGCTCTCGACCGACGTGCTGCGCGACATCCTGCACGATGCCCGGTCGTATCAAGTTCCCCGCGGCGAGGCGGTGTTCGCCCAAGGCGACGAGCCGGATTCGTTCTTCCTGCTGCTCAACGGCCATCTGCAGGTGGTGAAGATCACCCCCGCCGGCCAGCAGGTCGTGGTGCGCTACGTTGCCGCCGGCGAGATTTTCGGCGTCGCGGTGGCGCTGGGCATGCGCACCTACCCGGCCAGCGTGGTGGCGACCGTCGACAGCGTCGTCATCCGCTGGCCGTCGTCGGCCTGGGGCGGCATGATCCAGCGTTGCCCGCCGCTTGCCGCCAACATGCTGCAATGGGCCGGCTCGCACATCACGGAGGCGCATACCCGTGTTGTCGAAATGTCGACCGAACAGGTGGAAAAGCGCGTCGCCCATGCCATCCTGCGGCTGCTGAAACAGTCGGGGAAACCGACGAAGGAGGGTGTCGAGATCGCCTTCCCGATCAGCCGGCAGGATGTCGCCGAGATGACCGGCACGACGCTGCACACCGTCAGCCGCACCTTGAGCGCCTGGGAGCGCGACGGCATCGTCGAATCCGGCCGGCAGCGCATCGTGGTGCGCGATGCCAAGCGGCTGGCGGCCCTGGCGGAAGAGTAGGCTGCTTCAACCGCATTTCTGTTTGTCGGGGAACAACAACTCCGCTCGCCACCTCGGCTAAGTCCTCTCCGTCACCTTTCCGGCAGCCCACAAGCGCCGAAGTCCCAAGACGGAGAGACCCGATGTTTTGTTATCAATGCGAACAGACCGCGCACGGCACTGGCTGCACCAAGATCGGCACCTGCGGCAAGTCGCCCGAGGCCGCCGATCTGCAGGACGCGCTGATCTTCGCCGCGCGCAAACTGGCGAGCCGCGTTGCCGCCGTCCCGGCCGCCGAACGCAGCCCGGAAGTCGCCGTTCTGCTCGAGGAGGCGCTGTTCATGACGGTGACCAACGTCAACTTCGACCCGGACGTGATCCTGGCACTCGTCAACAGGCTCAATGCCGTCACCGGGCTCGCCGCCGGCATCTCGGCTGCCGCCAGCCAGGACGCCGTCATCGCCTGGGCGAAGGGGTCCGGCATCGAGGCACGCAAGAGCGCACTCGGCGAGGATGCCACCGGCCTGCAGGAGCTGCTGCTCTACGGCCTCAAGGGCATGGCCGCCTATGCGCATCATGCCCGGCAGATGAGCCGTACCGACACTGCCGTCGATGCCTTCGTGGTCGAAGCCTTGGCGGCAATCGATGCCGGCCTCGCCGACATCAGCGAACTGTTCCGCCTGAACCTCAAGTGCGGCGAGGTCTCGGTCAGGACCCTGGCGCTGCTCGATACCGCCCATACGGACACCTTCGGCAAACCGACGCCGACGCCGGTGCTGATGGGCCATGTTCCCGGCAAGGCGATCCTGGTGTCCGGCCACGACCTCGTCGATCTGAAGGCGCTCTTGGAACAGACCGAGGGCAAGGGAATCAACATCTATACGCACGGCGAGATGCTGCCGGCGCATGGCTATCCGGAATTGAAGAAATTCAAGCACCTCGTCGGCCATTTCGGCGGCGCCTGGATGAAGCAGCAGCGCGAATTCGCCCAATTCCCCGGTCCGATCCTGATGACCACCAACTGCCTGATGATGCCGTTCGAGGACTACGAGGGCCGGCTCTTTACCCGCAGCGTCGTCGGCTGGCCGGGCGTCGCCCACGTCGAGGGTCGCGACTTCTCCGCGCTCATCGCGGCGGCACTGGCCGAGCCGGGCTTCACCGACGAGAGCCGCGAGGCCGATCATCTGGTCGGCTTCGGCCACGACGCGGTCCTCGGCGTCGCCGACAAGGTGATCGACGCGGTGAAGTCGGGTCAGATCAAGCACTTCACGCTGATCGGCGGCTGCGACGGCTCGGAGGGCGAACGCTCCTACTTCACCGATCTCGCCCACGCCCTGCCGAGCGACTTCATGATCCTGACGCTCGGTTGCGGCAAGTACCGCGTCCTCGGCCACGACTATGGCACGATCGCCGGGCTGCCGCGCCTGCTCGACATGGGCCAGTGCAACGACTCGTTCTCCGCCGTGAAGGTCGCGCTGGCGCTCGCCGATGCCTTCAACTGCTCGGTCAACGACCTGCCGTTGTCGCTGGTGCTGTCGTGGTTCGAGCAGAAGGCGGTCTGCGTGCTGCTGGCGCTGTTGCACCTCGGCGTCAAGAACATCCGCATCGGGCCGAAACTGCCGGCGTTCGTCACGCCCAACGTGCTGAAGGTGCTGGTCGACACCTTCGAGCTGAAGCCGATCGGCACGGTCGAGGCCGACATCGCCGCCATGGCGGCGTAAGGCCGGACGTTCGGGTTCGAGCGTCTTGAAGCCCGGGTCCGTCGTTGCAAGGCGAAGCCGAAGCAATCCAGAATTCGTGAAGGATTCTGGATTGCTTCGCTACGTTCGCAATGACGATTTCAGTATATGAAGACTGTACCGCCGCTCAATCCTTGACCACCGAAATATCCGGCGCGTCGACGGCCTTCATGCCGACGACGTGGTAGCCGGAATCGACGTGCAGGATCTCGCCGGTGACGCCGCGCGACAGGTCGGAGAGCAGATAGAGTGCGCTGTCGCCGACTTCCTCGATGGTGACCGTGCGCTTCAGCGGCGTGTTGTATTCGTTCCACTTCAAGATATAGCGGAAATCGCCGATGCCGGAAGCGGCGAGCGTCTTGATCGGGCCGGCCGAGATGGCATTGACCCGGATCGCGTGGCGCCCCAAATCGACCGACAGATATTTGACCGAGGCTTCCAAGGCCGCCTTGGCGACGCCCATGACGTTGTAGTTGGGCATGACCTTTTCCGCGCCGTAGTAGGTCAGCGTGACGATCGAGCCGCCATCCGTCATCAACCGTTCGGCCCGCTGGGCGATCGCCGTCAGGCTATAGACCGAGATCAGCATGGTCTTGGAAAAATTGCCTTCGGTCGTATCGACGAAGCGGCCGGTCAACTCGTCCTTGTCGGAGAAGGCGATGGCATGGACGACGAAGTCGAGCCGGCCCCATTCTTTCTCCAGTGCCGAAAACACGCCGTCGATCGAAGCGGCATCGGTCACGTCGCAGTGGCCGGCGACGAAGGCGCCGATCTCCTGGGCCAGTGGCTCGACGCGCTTTTTCAGGGCATCGCCCTGGTAGGTCAGCGCAACTTCGGCACCGGCGGCAGCCGCCGCTTTGGCGATGCCCCAGGCAATGGACCGGTTGTTCGCGACCCCCATGACGAGACCGCGCTTGCCAGCCATCAACCCTTTCGCCTCGGCCATATCTGATCACCCTTCTTCTCGAAGCCATTTCTGTCGAGCGGTGGGCCTCTATCGCATGAGCGCTGCGGCTCTCGCAAGCACCGAACGCCATTCGGGTTAAACTCGGCACTCGCCGGGCTGTCCTGCCGCTTCGATGCTTGGAACGAAGCCGCTATATGCCGTAGAAGCACATCTGACGCTTGACTGCCGTTGCGGCGCCAGCTGCCGGCTCGCCTTGTGAGAAGCCCGTCATGACGACCAGCACCGTCGCCCACCCGTTCGCCTCCTCTGAGCCGCATGCCGTCCCGACGGCCGAGCTGATCGCCCGCTTTGCGGCAATCGTCGGCGACAGATACGCGTTGACCGATCCCGGCGATCAGAAAGCCTATCTCATTGAATGGCGCGATCTCTATGAAGGGGTGACGCCGGTCGTGCTGCGGCCGGGCACGACGGCGGAGGTGGCGGCGATCCTGAAGCTGGCGTCGGAGACCGGCACCGCCGTCGTCCCGCAGGGCGGCAATACCGGCCTCGTCGGCGCGCAGGTGCCGGATGCCAGCGGCAGCGAGATCGTGCTGTCGCTCGGACGCTTGAACCGCATCCGCCACGTCGATGCGGCCGGCGACGCCATGACGGTCGAGGCCGGGGTGATCCTCGACGCCATCCACCAGGCGGCGGACGCGGCCGATCGTCTGTTCCCGCTGACACTGGGGGCGCAGGGCAGCTGCACCATCGGCGGCAATCTGTCGTCGAACGCCGGCGGCACCGCCGTCATCGCCTACGGCAATGCCCGCGATCTGGTGCTCGGGCTCGAAGTGGTGTTGCCGACCGGCGAGGTGATCGACGGCCTGCGCTCGCTCAGGAAGGACAATGCCGGCTACGACACGAAACACCTGTTTCTCGGCTCGGAGGGCACGCTCGGCGTCATCACCGCGGCGGTGATCAAGCTTTTCCCCAAGCCGCGCGCCCGGGAAGTCGCGGTCGTCGGCGTCGAGACGCCGGCCGCTGCCTTGGAGTTGCTGGGGCTGGCCAAAGCCAATGCCGGCAGCCAGTTGACCGCCTTCGAGATCATGCCGCGCCAGCTGGTCGAATTCTCGGTCAAGCATCTGCCCGGCACCCGCGATCCCCTGTCCACGCCGCAGCCGTGGTATCTCCTCGTCGAGATCTCGGTCGGGACCACGGAAGCGGCCGCGCGCTCGATCATGGAGACGGTCCTCGAACAAGGCTTCGAAGCCGGGTTGGTCATCGACGCGACGCCCGCCGCCTCATTGAAGCAGCGCGATGACTTCTGGAGATTGCGGCACGAAATGTCGGGCGTGCAGAAGCTGGAGGGCGGCTCGATCAAGCACGACGTGTCGTTGCCCGTCGCGCTGGTACCGGCCTTCCTCGAACGCGCCATTCCGGCGGCCGAAGCGCTGATCCCCGGCTGCCGGCCCGTCCCATTCGGCCACATGGGCGACGGCAACATCCACTTCAACATCACCCAGCCGGTCGGAGCCGACAAGGAGACCTTCCTGGCGCGCTGGGAGGAGATGAATGCCGTCGTCCACGGCATCGTCACCGCGATGGGCGGCTCGATCGCCGCGGAACACGGCGTCGGCCGGCTGAAGCGCGACCTCCTGCCGAGTGTCCGCTCCGAGGCCGAGATGGCCTTGATGCGCCGGCTGAAGACCATGCTCGACCCGAAGGGCATCCTCAATCCCGGCCGGGTATTGTAACGCTCGACGCTTCAATTCTGGCCACAGTCGTCAGTTCGAGCGAAGCGAAGCAATCCAGAGACCGGATAAAAAAACTTTATTGCTTCGCTTCGCTCGCAATTACGAAGCCTCAGTATGTGTTGTTGTAAATATTTACTTGTATCTGACCCATTAATATACAGCAGTTACGTTGTCTATTAACTGCCAATATCGGCGACAATTCTTCCGCGAGCGCCCCGAGAAACGCTAGTCTTTCATCGCCGGCAGCATCGCCAACTCGGTGAGCAGATCGCGCAGCTGCCGGGCGTGGCCGTCGGCCATTTGCACTTCGATGGCGCCGTGCTCGCGCCGCCAGATCTCGACCGCCGCCAGCACCTTGTCGCTGCCCGCTTCGGTCAGCGCGATCTGGCGCGCGCGGCCGTCCTTGGCATCGGCGACGGCCGCGACCAGTCCCTGCCGGGTCAGCACCTTCAGGGCCGCCGTCAGCGTCGTGCGGTCCATGGCGAGGAACTCCGCCAATTGCCCGATGCGGGTCGCCCCGAGCCCGACCAGCGCCACCATCAGCGAAAACTGCCAACTGGTCAGGCCGACCGGCTGAAATGCGCGGTCGAAGTGCCGGGCGAGCCGCCGCGACGCCCGCTGCGCCGCCAGACACAGGCAGGCATCGCGCACTTCCCTCGCAACCGAATCAGGCGCCGTCGTTGACTGGGACATAAAACGTTGATATCAACATTTTTGCGGTTGGAAAGCCGTATTAATGATTAGCGGAGGGAAATTCATGTCGGACGACTCCACCTATCTCGCCATCTACCTAGGCACAATGGACAGTCCGAAGGTGGCGGCCTGGAACGCCATGCCCGAGGCCGAACAGAAGGCCAAGGGGCGAGAAGGCCTCGCCGCCTGGCACGCCTGGGTCGAGACCCACAAGGACGCCATCGTCGTCATGGGCGGCCCCTTGGGCAAGACCAAGAAGATCGGCCCTGCCGGCATCGAGGACATATCGAATGGGTTGTCGGGCTTCACCGTCGTCCGCGCCGCTTCGTTCGAGGCAGCAGCACGGATGTTCGAAGACCACCCCCACTTCGCCCTGTTCCCCGGCGATTCGGTCGAATTGATGCCGGTGCTGCCGGTGCCCGGCATGTGACGGCGCGCACCACACGGTCACCGGCCACTGGCGGGACCGCGAATCCACCACGCCTCAGCCGCGTTTAGCCGTGCCGCGCCTAGCCCGCGATTGCCGCGGCGGGGCGGTGGGAGCACCGAACAGATCGCGTTCACCCGTATCGCCTGCGCCCCGATCGGGCGATGGCGCGGGTGGAGGGATCGCGGATCTGGCTTCCGGCTCTGGCTCCGCGGCGGTCATCGGTTCGGCGAGCGGCACGACGAGACCCTCGTCGTCGCTCCTGACCGAATTGACGCGGGTCGACACCGGAAAGAGGTCGAACCGCACGCCCGGCACGATCAGCTGCAGTGCTTCGTCCGGGCTCGTCTCGCGGCAATCGAGCCAGCGATCGAAGTCCGCCGGCATCACCACTGCCGGCATGCGGTCATGCACGGCAGACACCGGCGGCAGCGACGGCAGCGTCAGGATGGCGGCAGTATCGATCTCGGACCCGTCGGCCGCGAGGTAGGTCTCCCAGATGCCGGCGAAGGCAAACAGGCCGTCGGGGGCCTGATCGGCGGCAAGCCGGATGTGGAACGGCTGCCTGCCCTTGCCGAGCCGTTGCCATTCGTAGAAGCCGGTCGCCGGCACCAGCATGCGGCGATGGCGGAACGCGCCGCGGAAGGACGGCTTGTCGGCGACCGTTTCGGCGCGGGCGTTGATCATCAGCGGCAACTCGGCCGGGTTCTTCGCCCAGCCGGGGATCAGACCCCAGCGCGCCAGCATGAACCGCCTGCGGCCCTCGAACACGGCGACAATGGCGATCGGCTGCGTCGGCGCGATGTTGTAGCGCGCCGGGAAATTCGGCAGGTCGTCATAGCGGAACAGCGCGCGGACCTCGTCCGGCGGCGCCGTCAGGGTGAATCTGGCACACATGCTCCAACTATAGCCGAAAAGCCAAACCGGCGGATCAGTTGCGTGCGCGTGAATGCCTACGCCAGCCGGGTAAGCAATTCGCAACCATGCCCGGCTAGATTGGCGTGGGCAATAGCGATGCGCGCCGGACCGACGGGAGGGTCGGGGCTCCGTGCATCTGACCTTGCATCGACGGGCAGCCGGCCTTCGCCGCAGCCCCCGGGCTTGGACGAGGCGATTGGTGGGAGCCATGCTGGTGATCGCAGAGGCCGCAAAAGAGGACGTGGACGCGCTGTTGGCGCCGTCGATCCTCGCCGACGCGAACATCAATCCGGCGACCCGGCTGGCCACGGACTACCTCAATCATTTCAACAACGTCGTCATGCTGCTCGACCTCATCTCGTCGATGCCGGAATGCGCCGAGGAAGTGCTCGGCTGGCAGCCGCTCGACTACCCGTCGTATTTCGCGCAATCGCATTTCCGCCATCGCGACCTGGCGATCCTGGCCTACAGCCGGGCTGATCCGGTGCTGCGGGGGCGTTTCGACGGCATAGTCGAGGAGCTGAATACGGCGATGCTGATGGCCCAGGCCATGCTCTCCGGCGAGGATCCGCTCGATCTGGAGACCGACTTTCATCTGCGCGAACTGGTCGAACAGCAGTTGAAACCACTGATCGCGGAAACCGGCGGCCTGATCAACGGCACCATCAGCTTCGTGCCGGCCAACCACCAGATGCAGGACACGGCGCAGGAATCGATCGACGAATTGTTCGAATAGCGCCGGTCCGACCCCTGCAGCTCGCGCCGCACCGGCGGCCGATGCCCGAACGCCGCGACGCCTGGCGCCGATGCCCGGAGGCTGGCCGACTTGGCGGCGCGCCCGCGATGGCATAGGGTCGGTGCTGATCCCGGCCCGGTCCGTCCCCCCATGACATCTGCAGACAATCCGCATGTGCTCTGCCGCCCGATGCTCGGCGTTTCGATCTGCGTGTGGCGCGGCGACGAGGTGCTGCTGGTCAAGCGCGGCAAGCCGCCGGGCGCCGGAATGTGGGCGCCGGTCGGCGGCAAGGTCGAATGGGGCGAGAGCCTGATCGAGGCGGGCTTGCGCGAAGTGACGGAAGAAACCTCGGTCGCCTGCGAGATCATCGAATTTTCGCAATTGCGCGAAATCCTGGCGCCGGAAGCGGGGCCGAAAGCGCGCCACCACGTCGTGCTTGCAGTGTTCGCCGCCCGCTGGCTCGCCGGCGAAGCGGTCGCCGGCGACGACGCCGACCGGGCCGAATGGGTGGCGATCGACCGGCTCGCACAGGTGCCGTTGGTCGAGGGGACGCTTCCCTATATTCTGGCGACGCGGCGACTGGTAAGAGCGTGATTTTTGTCGGGCGATGGCTTAAGAGGCCGGCGGACGGGGTGAGGAGAATCGCTTTGCGGCGGTATGGCATCATGAGCGGCACAATCGGGAGCGGCGTTGCCGGCCTCTTCGTCGCTGTCGCCGTCTCGCTGCCGATGCCGCCGGCCATGGCCGCGCCCGGCGACCCGCCCTACGACGAGCAGTACATGCGGCTCGCCGAAATCCTCGGCGGCCTGCACCACTTGCGGCCGTTGTGCGGTGCCAACGAGCCGCAGATCTGGCGCGACAAGATGAACGCGCTGATCGCCGCCGAAGACCCGACGCCGGACCGGCGCCGACGGCTGATCGACAAGTTCAACCGCAGCTACCGTTCGTTCGCCGAAGTCTATCGCACCTGTACGCCCGGCGCGCAGGCGATCATCGAACGCTACCTAGCCGAGGGCGCCAAACTCTCGGAAGACGTGCTCGACCGCTACGGCAAGCGCTGAATCTGTGCATTTCCTGCCACGGCGGCTCAAGAGAATCAGCGAAATTCGCTAGACTCGTTAATGCCCCGTTGACGAAGTTTAATCCGTGTTAACATTGTGAAACGGTTAATCGCACTGACGGTGAAAGCCGTGCTAAGGAGTTCCTGGGCTGGCGCGAAGGCGCTTCGGGCGGACTGAGACGGTCGAAAGGCGCATGCGCCGGACTGCCTCGGACCGGATTTCGGGGCGCGGGAGGACGAATACCGATCATGCTCGACGAGACACAGACACCCGACGAACTCGACCGGATCATCGCCGACAAGAAGCGCGCGGCTTTCGAAATCGTCACCGATGCGATGATGGATGCCGAAGTTGAAGGGATCGAGCGCGAAATCGTCGTGCAGGCGGCGCTGTTCGCCGTGTTCACCGATCTGGTCAACGCCTATGGCGAAGAGGCCGTGGCGGGCCTCGCCGAAAAGCTCCCCGAACGCCTGCGCCGCGGCGAGTTCTCGCTCGTCCGCTCGGTTCAGTAGGTCCGCCGGGGCGCAGCCCCCATGCGGCTCGCAGCCTTTCAGTGCGGGACGAATGCCAGCCGTACGATCATCGTGGCGCCGAATGCGACGAGGATGGCGCCTGCCACCCAGTTGATGCGCGTCAGCACCCGATCCGACAGGCTGGACCGCACGAAGCCGACGACCGTGGCCACCGCGACCCACCACACTGCCCCGCCGGTGAAGACGCCGAGGACGAGGCTCGTGGCGCCAAGATAATCGCCCGAGCGCGGTGCCCAGCTGCCGAGCGATCCGAGCACGGCGACGAAGCCGAACACCGTGACCGGATTGGTCAACGTCAGGCCGAAGGCGCCGAGCGCGGTCGACAGCGTCGAGGACGACGACAGCTTGCCGTCGCCGACGTATGGCGCGGCCAGCGCTATGCGCCAGCCAAAGGCGATCAGCAATGCGCCGCCGATCAACTGCAGCCAGAACGCCCAGCCGATCAGCATTCCGGTGATCGCGGTCGTGCCGTAACTGGCGATCGCGGCGAACAGCGTATCGGCACAGACCGCGCCGACGCCGGCCGCCAAGCCTGCGGCAAAGCCGCGGCGGATCGCCTCCTGGATGCAGACGATGTTGACGGGCCCGACCGGCGCGGAAAAGGCGACGCCGATGATGATCCCCTCGATGAGATAGATGAGCTCCACCAAAGCCTCGCTTGCCGGGCGGGCGCCGTATCCGCCAACTCGCCCGCCGCCGCGGGCGATCCCGACTGCCGCCGTCGGCCGGACCCGGCCGGAGCCGCCGAACGGTCCGGCCGAACGGAATCGACGCCCGGAGCGATCATGCGCAAAATGGCAGAATAACAACAGCCCGGAACGATGGCCGCCCGCCTCGGGTCATTGCTTAAGGCAAGCTCCCGAACGAGGCCGGCTGCGGCTCCGGGATGGTCCCCGGCGCAGCATTGGCGCAACAGCTTGAGATTCTCGTCCGCCGAGCCTTTCTTTGACGCAAAGCTCGGCTAAAGTCCGGCGAACGGAAGGTCCCCATGATTGATCGCCGCACTGTCCTGCTTGCCCTGTCGGCGCCGGTTCTTGCCGTACCGCAGTTTGCCCTAGCCGCCACCAAGAAGGTGGAGACCGAGCGGATCACCGTCTCGCCGCAGAAACCGATCGAGGGACTGCCGATCGGGACCGACGCCAGGACAGCCGATGATGCCAAGGGGCCGGAGATCCACAAGGATCTCGACAGCCTGCCGGCGGCCGTGGCGGCGATGCGCACGAAGATCCTCGAGGCGGCCTATTCCGGCGACATGGAAAAGCTGCGCGCCGTCATCCAGCAGAACGCCACGCCGCCGGTGTTCTCGGTCAATGAGGTGGTCGATCCGATCGACTACCTGAAGGGCCAATCAGGCGACGGCGCCGGCCTGGAAATCCTCGCCATCATGACCGACGTGCTCGAAGCCGGTTGGGCACGCGTCGATGCCGGCGGGCCGAACGAAATGTACGTCTGGCCGTATTTCGCCACGATCCCGCTCGACAAGCTGTCGGACCGGCAGATGGTGGAACTGTACAAGTTCGTCACCTCCGGCGACTTCGAGGAGATGAAATCGGGCGGCAAATATTCCTTCTACGCGCTGGGCATCGGTCCGGACGGGGTGTGGCATTACTTCAAACTGAACGACTGACGGGACAGTCGCCCGACAGCGACCGACGCCCCCATTGCGCATCGCCCGGTTGCTGCGCCATAATTCGGAAATTCGCAGCCGCCGACGCAGATCGCCGCACCCCATTGCATTTCGTTAGCCGGCATGCCCAACTTGCCGACGGTTTGATTTCGATGTGACTTTCCATTAGGGAGGACCGCGCTTTAGCGGTCGGATTTCATGGCTGCCAATTTGTCCCAGTTGACGCCCAAGGGCGTCTCGGCCGGTCTCGGCCGGCTCGTCATCCCCGTCGTGGTCGTTGTCGTCATCGCCGGCATCGCGGCCAACAGCTTCTACACGGTGCCGCAGACTGACGTCGCCTTCGTCACCCGCTTCGGCCAGGTGATCGGCCGCGACGCCGGCCCGGTCGGCCCGGGACTGCACTTCAAGCTGCCGTTCATCGACGTCGCCGACCGTCTCAGCACGACGACCGACACGTTCGAACTGCCGGAACGCAAGGCCTATACCAGCGACACCCAGGAGGTGACGCTCAATATCGGCATCACCTATCGCGTGCCGCCGGCCGCCGCCTATCACCTCTTGTACGAGATCGGCCAGGCCGGCAGCGTCGACATCCATTCCAACGTGATGAAGCTGTCGAACGAGGTGGTGCGCGAGGTGATCTCCAAGCACACCGCCAACGAGATCGCCGGCGTCGACCGCGAGAAGGTGGTCGGCGAGATCAAGACCGGGCTGACCGGCGTGCTCGACAGCATCCTGAAGCTGGAAATCTCGGCGGTGCAATTGAATGCGCTGGAGTTCTCGCCGCAATACCGCGAAGCGATCAACCAGGCGACGCTCGCGCGCACCAAATCGCTGACGGCGCAGCAGGACGCGACCCGCGCCGAGATCGAGGCGAAGACCAGGGTCACCCAGGCCAGGGCCGAAGCCGACGCCCGCGCCGCCCAGGCCGAGGGCGAGGCGCGCGCCAATCTCGCCCGCGCCAATGCCGATGCGACCGGCAATCTGGCCCGGGCCAAGGCGGAGGCCGAGGGCAACCTGCTGAAGGCCCAAGCCGACGCCAAGGGCATCCAGCTGAAGGGCGAGGCCGAGGCGATTGCCACCAAGGCGAAGCTCGAGGCCGCCGGCGGGGCGGACGGCTACGTCCGGCTGTTGGAAGCCCAGGCGAAGCTCAACTGGAAGGGCGACGTGCCGCAGGTCATGCTCGGCGGACAGGACGGTCCGGGGGTGGCGCAGATGCCGATCATCCTGCCGCTGACACCGGCGGTCAAAAAGTAGCCTGGCGGCGCCCCGGAGCGGGTAGCCCGGGCAGGCGGCGCAATCTCCTCCTATTGCAAGCGGGTGGTGTCCGATGGACGATGCCGGCCTCATCCTGTTGGGCCTTCTGTTCGTGGTGGCGTTTCCGGTGATGGCGCTGACCGCGCTCATCCTGGTCGGGACCGCGCGCACCCGGATCGGCACTCTCGAGCGGCTGCGCGAGGCCGACGTCGCCCAGATCGCGGTGCTCGCCGCACGGCTCGCCCATGCCGAACGGCAGCGCGCGAGCGAACCCAGGCCACGACCCGAGCCTTCGGTCGCAGCTCCCGGCGAGGCCGCTGCAGGCCAGCCGCCAGCCGCCGAGACGAGCGAGACGACGCCGGAGGGCACGATCCCGCCGGCTCAGGCACCCATCGGAGAGGCTGCCACCGAACCAGCCGGAGCGGCGGCCGTTCCGCCGCCGTTGCCGCCGTCGGCCGCCCCACCCATCCCACCGCAGACGCCGCCACCGGGAAACCTGCCGCCGATGCCGGGCGGCGCGCCGGCCCCTGCCGCCGGTCCGGGGCTGGAAGAATCGCTCGGCACGCGCTGGAGCGTTTGGCTCGGTGGCCTCGCCCTGGCACTCGGTGCGGTGTTCCTGGTCAAATACTCGATCGATCAGGGCTACTTCGGTCCGCTGGCCCGCATCATCCTCGCCGGCCTGTTCTCCGCCGCCCTGATCGTTGCCGGCGAATTCATGCGTCGGCGCGAACCGGCGAGCGAGGCCTCCACCCCGGCACCGATTCCATCGGTGCTGACGGCGGCGGGTACCATTGCCGCCTTCGCCACGGTCTACGGCGCCTACGCGCTCTATGACCTGATCGGACCGGGCGTCGCCTTCGTCCTCCTCGGCGTGGTCGCCGTCGGCACCATGGCGGTGGCGCTGCTGCACGGACCGTGGATCGTCACGCTCGGCATGCTCGGCGCCTATGCGACGCCGCTGCTCATCGAAACCGACCAGCCGAACGTTGCCGCTCTCGTCATCTATCTCCTCTCCGTGACGTTGGCGGCTTTCGGCCTTGCCCGCCTGCGGCTTTGGCGCTGGGCGGCGAGCGTGGCGCTGGTGCTGGCGCTGGCCTGGGGCTTCGTCATCGTCGCCATGGTCGGCGGGCGAACTGCCTTGCCCGTCGAGGCGGCAGCCTATCTCATCGGGCTTCTGGCGCTGCATGCCGGCATCCTCGTCGTCTCGATCGACGAACCGGTGTTCCCGCCGAACGACCGGCCGCTCGACCCGCTCGGGCTGGCCGGCATTCTCGGCCTCGCCGTGCTCGCCTTCCTGCTGCTGCAGGCCGACGACTACGGGCTGGCAGGCCGGGTGACCGCCGCGCTTGTGCTCGCCGCCAGCCTGGGGCTCGCCTGGCGCTGTCCGGCCATGGCGCCGGCGGCGGCGATCGGTGCGTTTCTCGCCTTCTGCTCCGCGCTGTCCTGGGCGGTCGACATTCCGGCCAATCTCGACAACGGCGTGCTCGTGCAGGGCGTCGACGGGCTCAACCGCATCCGGCCGAAGCTCATCGGCGAATACGCCGGCATCGCCAGCTTGCTGGTCGGCGTCTTCGTGATCTACGGCGGCCTCGGCGCCATCCGCTCGACGCCCGGAGCCGACCGCACCGGCGGCTGGTTCGCCGGCGCCGCGACGTTTACGCCGGCGCTCATCGTGCTCGCGGCCTGGCTCCGGATCGACGGTTGGGCGCCGAGCCCATTGTTCGCCATGCTGGCGCTGGTCCTCGCCGTCCTCTCGGCCGCGCTGACGTGGGCGCTAGGTCAACGCGAATACATCGACAAGCCGGCACTGTCGGTTGCCGTCGCCGCCATCGGCACGGTCGCGACCCTCGGGCTGGCGCTGACCATCGCGCTCGAACGCGGCGCCTTGACCATCGCGCTCGCCCTCGTCGTGCCGGCGATCGCCTGGGTGCACGGCGCCCGCCGCATCGCCATCCTGAAGCCGCTCGCCGCCTTGTTCGGCGTCATGGTGCTCGCCCGCGTCGCCTGGGAGCCGCGCATCGTCGGCTCCGACCTCGGCACGACGCCGATCTTCAACTGGCTGCTCTACGGCTACGGCGTACCGGCCCTCGGTTTCGGCTATGCGGCGCATGCGTTCCGGCGCCGTCAGGCCAAGGAGGCGGAGAACGACGCCGCCATCGCCATCATCGAGGCGCTGGCGGTGATCTTCACCGGCCTGCTCATGGTGCTGGAGATCCGTCATCTCGTGCACGGCGGCGACGTCTATGCACGTGGTTCCTCGCTGATGGAGATGGGCCTGATGATCTCCGTCGGGCTGATCTTCTCGGCCGCGCTGTCGCGGCTGGCGGGCCGGCTCGGATCTCCCATCTACGACGGCGCGTCGCTCGTCATCGCCTCCGCCTCGCTGTTCGTCTGTCTGGTCGGGCTGCTGTTCGGCTTCAATCCGGCATTCTCCGGCGAGGACGTCGGCGAGAATATTTTCTTCAACGACCTGCTGCTCGGCTATCTCGTCCCGGCACTTGCCGCCGGAGCGGCGGCCCTGGCGAGCAGGCGGTCGCGGCCGCGGGCCTATGTGGTGGCGCTCGGGCTGACCGCGCTGGCGCTCGGCTTCGTCTACGCCAGCCTGATGGTCAGGCACTGGTACCACGGCGGCGACCTGACGGCTTTCCGCCTGATCGAGTTCTCGTCGCAACATCGCACGGGCGACGCCGAGTTCTGGACCTACTCGGTGGTCTGGCTTCTCTACGGCGTGGCAACGCTGATCGCCGGCGGATTGATGCGCTCGCCCGCGGTGCGGCTCGCCTCGGCGGCGATCATCGCCCTGACCGTGGTCAAGGTGTTCCTCCTCGACATGAGCGCGCTGACCGGCATTTTCCGTGCCCTCTCGTTCATCGGGCTCGGCTTCAGCCTCATCGCCATCGGCTGGCTCTACCAGAAGCTGCTGATGATCAAGCCGCAGCCGCTTGCACCCGAACCAGGCGAGCCGGGACCGCCCGAAGCCGGACCTCCGGCGCCCTCGCCCGAAGCGGCGCCGTCGATCAACCGACCTTGACCACCGTGCGACCGCGCAGCCGTCCGGCAAGGATGGCCGCGGCCGCTTCGGGCACGTCGGCGAGGTCGATCTCGCGGCTGATGGCGGCGAGTTGCGACGGGTCAAGATCGGTCATCAGCCGGGCGTAGGCGGCAACGCGCTTGGCGCGAGGCGCCATCACCGAGTCGATGCCGAGGAGCGACACGCCCCTGAGGATGAAGGGGGCGACGCTGGTCGGCAG
>JARLIU010000301.1 GCA_031291595.1 Ancalomicrobiaceae bacterium
CTTGCCGCACGTGCTTGAGCGAATGTCGGAGTCAAAGGGCCACTAGCAACTTATTGAATCTAGTGGAGCTTTGAATTCGACATTTGAGTTTGTCTCTCCCCGCACGCTGGGACTCAAACGTCGAATTCGCTCCACTAGTCGATCCCGTTCAAGCCGGATACCCTCGCGACGTGGAAGGCCGCGAGGCAAACGAGATGCCTCTATTCCACGACCGGGCTCGGTTTGTCGTTGTTGTGGTTGCGGCCTGGGAGGAACCTGGCCGGAGCCTCGAGGGACACGGCGACGTCCGCAAAGCCGTCTCTCAGCGTCGCCG
Source organism: Ancalomicrobiaceae bacterium (assembly GCA_031291595.1). Classification (GTDB taxonomy): domain Bacteria; phylum Pseudomonadota; class Alphaproteobacteria; order Rhizobiales; family Ancalomicrobiaceae; genus CAIYYN01. The sequence continues at coordinate 314 of JARLIU010000301.1, forward strand.
GTCCGATCGATCAATCGGGCCAGCGACCAAGCGACATGCCCTCGGTCGAAATTCCTGTCCACATCGATCTGATCGCAAATCGCCTCCGGCCTCAATTCGCACTTCGTCGATGGCCGGTACGCTGGATCACTCTGCCGCAGCGGGCAGATAGAGGCAATCTGCGGGCTCGGACTCGGTCGGCTTCAGCTTATCGTTGAGAATGTAGAGGGTGGAGCAGTAGGGGCAGATGATCTCGTGGTCGCCGCCCATGTCGAGAAACACATGCGGGTGATCGAAGGGTGGACGGGCGCCGATGCACATGAACTCATGCGCGCCGATGGCGATGCGGGCGTGTCCGGCATCATTGGCGAAATGGGGCACGTAAGCGTCGGCCATGCAGCAAGCCTCGATGGATGCGTTTCTCGACGGGCGGACCATAGCGCAAGTTCCGTTCGGATGGAAACATCCGAACGACGACAACATGCGTCGATCAAAACCACCAACCCCTACCCGAACTTGAGGAAAATCGGATAGGGGTTGGTGGAGCCCGCCCGATTGGATAGAGGGAAGCTGCGGCGCGAATGGCGCCGAAGCTCTGGAGAGACGGAATGCCTGTGTTCGATTCCGATGGCGTGAGCATCGCCTACCTGCTGGCCGGTGAGCCGAACGCCCAGCCGATCCTGCTGATCCACGGCTTCGGCTCCACCTCCGAGGTCAACTGGGTCAATCCGGGTTGGGTCGACCGGCTGGTGCAAGAAGGGCGGCGGGTGATTGCCATCGACAACCGCGGTCATGGCGGCAGCGAGCGGCTGTACGACCCCGATCTTTATGATTCGCGTGACTGTATGGCCGAGGACGCGCGCCGGCTCCTCGATCATCTCGACATCGAGCGGGCCGACGTGATGGGCTATTCGATGGGCGCCCGCATCACCGTGTTCCTCGCCATCCGGCATCCGGAGCGGGTGCGCTCGGCCATCCTCGGTGGGCTCGGCTATGCCGTGGTGACCGGCCTCGATGGGGCGGAGCACATTGCCGCGGCACTCGAAGCTCCGAGCCCCTTGGGCTTCACCGGCCAGCCGCGCGCCTTCCGGGCGTTTGCCGACCAGACAGGCTCCGACCGTCTGGCGCTCGCCGCCTGCATGCGCGGTTCGCGGCGCAAAGTGTCGGAGGAGGAGATCAGGACGATCGGCATGGCCAGCCTCGTCGCCGTCGGCACCACGGACGATATCGCCGGCTCCGGCCCGGATCTCGTCAAGCTGTTGCCGCGCGGCCAGTACCTGCCGATCCCCGGGCGCGACCATATGCGCGCCGTCGGCGACCGCGTCTTTCTCGACGGCGTGGCCCGCTTCCTCAACGACCGGACGTGAGCGGCGCTATTCGCCCCTGAACACCGGTTGGCGCTTTTCGAGGAATGCCGTGCGCCCCTCGGCGAAATCGGCGGACTCGAAGCAGGCATCGGCGAGCCTGACGGCTTGCGCGAGCCCCGAGCCGTCGGGATCGTGCAGCGGCCGGTCGATCGCCGACTTGGCGGCCTGCAGCGTCAACGGCGCGTTGCCGGCGATCGTGGCGGCGAGGCTGGCGATCTCGGCATCGAAGCGCTCCGCCGGCACGACCGAATTGATCAGGCCGATGCGGGCCGCTTCGCTCGCCTCGATGCGGCGCGCGGTGAAGAACATCTCCTTGGCGCGCGAGGGGCCGACGGCGGCGACCACGTCGCCGACGCATTCCGGCGGATAGCCGATGCCGAGCCGGGCGGCGGGAATGCCGAAGGTGGAACCTTCCGCCGCAAGCCGCAAGTCGCAGGCGACCGCCAGCCCCAGTCCGCCGCCGAGACAGACGCCGCGGATGGCGGCGAGCGTCGGCTTTTTCGCCTGCCGCAGGGCGCGAAAGGCGCTGGCATTGGCCGCCTCGTAGCTCCTGGCACTGTCGGCATCGCGTCGGACGGCAGCGAATTCGGAGATGTCGGCGCCGGAAACGAAGGCCTTTGCGCCGCCGCCAGTCACGATGATGAGCCTGACATGCGGATCGGCCTCCAGCCGGGCGACGGCGGCCGGGATCGCCCGCCACATGGCAAGCGTCACGGCATTCAGGCGGGCCGGGTTGTCGACGATCAGCCGGCCGACGGCGCCGTCGATCTCGGCCAGGATGCGCGGGGCATTGGCAGGCTTGTCTGTCTCGATCGGCATTGCACCCTCCTTCAGGCTTTTCCCCGGCTTAGCAAGGACGGCGGCGGCAGGCGAGCCAGACGAAGGGCGGGCGCCGGCTCTGATGGGCCAAGGGCAGGGCGGCAGCCGGTTCAGCGCGGCCGGGCGCGTGCCAGGTCGATGAAGGCGCGCAGTTTCGGTGCCATGGCGGCGCGGCGCGGAAAGTAGAGGAACAGCCCCTCCTCCTGAACCGCAGTCTCCGGCAGCAGCTGGATCAACTTGCCGGCGGCGAGTTCGGCGGCGACGAGCGGCTGCTGCAGGTAGGCGATGCCGATGCCGGCAATCGCCAGGTCGCGGGCGTAGCTGGCATCGGTGACGATCACGGCCGCAGGCAGGGCCCGTTTCACGTCGCGGCCGCCGTCGTTGAGGTCCCAGGCATAGATCTCGCCCGATCCGGCGAGGCGGTAGCCAATCAGGCGATGCCCGGGCAGATCGCCGAGCGAGGCCGGCACGCCACACTCGGCGAGATAGGCCGGCGCTGCGACGAGGATCGTCTGAAACGGCGGCGTCAGGCGCACCGTTACCATGTCCTCGGCGACCGCCTCGCCGAGCCGGATGCCGGCATCGAAGCCCCGGGCGACGATATCGACGAAGGCTTCCTCGGTGACGACTTCGACGACCAGGCGCGGATGGCGCCGCATCGCCTCGATGAGGAGCGGCGTGACGGCGAACTCAACGGATGAGCGCGGCACGTTGATGCGCAGGTGGCCGGAGATCTCGCCGCGGTCGGCGGCCAGCGTCTCGTAGGCGCCTGCGATGTCGTCGAGCGCCGGACCGATGGTCGCCAGAAACCGCTTGCCCGCCTCCGTCGTCGACATCGAACGGGTGGTGCGGGCGAACAGCGGTTCGCCGAGGCGATCCTCGACGACGCGCACCGCGTGACTGACGGCGGATGGGCTCATGCCGAGCGCAGCCGCTGCGGCAGCGAAGCCACTGTGGCGGGCAACCGCCAGCACGATCGGCAGATGGGCGAGAAGATCACGATCCATTCATGCATCGTATCGCATAATCAATCGCAAATGAACTGCCTTATCGTCGAACGGCGATTGGCGCATGCTCCCCTCAAGCCGCGAGCGAACGAGACTGTCGGCGGCAGAAGAGGAGCCATCCCATGACCGATCACCGTCCCACCTGGTTCATCACCGGCGCCTCCACCGGCTTCGGCCTGGCGTTCGCCCGCACCGCTGCGGAGAAGGGCTACAACGTCGTTGCCACGGCCCGGTCGCCCGAACGGCTGGCGGCATTCGCCGCAGCTGGCGGCGAGCGGGTGCTGGTCGCGCGGCTCGACGTGACAGTCCCCGACGAGGCCGAGCGTGCGGTTGCCGCGGCGCTCGCCCGCTTCGGGCGCATCGACGTCGTTGTGAACAATGCCGGCTATGGCATCGTCGGCGCGGTCGAGGAGACGCCGGATGCCGAACTCAGGGCGCAGATGGAGACCAACTTCTTCGGCGCCGCTGCGGTGATCCGCGCCGTGCTGCCGGTCCTCAGGCAGCAGCGTTCGGGCGCCATCGTCAATATGTCGAGCCTTGGCGGCCAGCTGTCCTACGGCGGGTTCGGCGCCTATTCGGCCTCGAAATTCGCGCTCGAAGGCCTGTCGGAGGCGTTGGCGCAGGAGGTCGCACCTTTCGGCATCAAGGTGCTGATCGTCGAACCCGGCGCCTTCCGCACCGATTTCGCCGGTGGCGCGCTGAGGCACATGCCGGTCGTTGCGGCCTACGCACCAGGGCTGGCCGGCATTCGCGACTTCGCCCGCGGCATGGACGGCACGCAGGCCGGCGATCCGGCTAAGGCGGTGGCGGCGATCGAAACGGCGCTCGCCGCCGAGACCATGCCGCTCAGGCTGCAACTCGGCATCGATTGCGTCGCGGCGGTGCGCGAGCACGGCGAGCGCCTGCTGGCGGACTTGAACCAGTGGGAAGCGGTCGGGCGCGCCACCGGCTTCGAACCGGCCGCGGGCTGAGCCGGTTGCGGTCCCAACGCGGCAAGGACTGGACGGGATTTGCGCTTCGGCGCAGGAGTTGCGCCTCCTCGACGAGCTTGCGCTTCGGCAACGAGTTCGTAACCGGATCGGACGCCGGCCCCTAGCCGTAATGGGCGAAGCGTCATACATGTGGTAGTACTATCGATGCACCTGGGACCTTGACCCCCGGGCAGGAGACGAACATGCAGAGACTGTCAAAAGAGACGGCACCCGTCCGCGACATCGATCCGGTTTGGCAGCGCGTGCGCGCCGAAGCCGGGGAGACGGTCGCCAACGAGCCGGCCCTGGCGAGCTTCATCTGGGAGACCGTGCTGAACCACAGCCGGCTCGAAGATGCGGTGATCCATCGTCTGGCCGAACGGCTCGATCACCCGACCGTCAGGGCCAACCTCATTCGTCAGACATTCGAGGAAGCCTTCCTGGACGAGCCGCAATTGGGCGCCATGCTGCGGGTCGACCTGCAGGCGGTCTACGATCGCGACCCGGCCTGCGATCGCTTCATCGAGCCGATCTTCTACTTCAAGGGCTTCCACGCCATCGAGACGCACCGGCTGGCCAACTGGCTGTGGCGGCACGGGCGGCGCGACTTTGCGCTCTACCTGCAGAGCCGGTCGTCCGAAGTGTTCCAGGTCGATATCCACCCGGCGGTTCCGGTCGGGCGCGGCGTGTTCTTCGACCATGGCACCAGCATCGTCATCGGTGCGACCGCGGTGATCGAGGACGATGTCTCGATCCTGCAGGGCGTGACGCTCGGCGGCACCGGCAAGGAGATCGGCGACCGCCATCCGAAGATCCGCCGCGGCGTGCTCATCGGCGCCAATGCCTGCGTGCTCGGCAATATCGAGATCGGCCACTGCTCGCGCATCGCCGCCGGCTCGGTGGTGCTGAAGCCGGTGCCGCCACGCACCACGGTTGCCGGCGTGCCGGCCAAGGTGGTCGGTGCGGCGCCCGAGTGCGATTCCCCCGCCCGCGCCATGGATCAGATCCTGCACGAGCACGACGTCAACATCTAGCCGATGCGACACCACCGCATTCGTGGATGCCGGCTGCTGCGATTGACGTGGGGGCCGTGAAGCGGAAGTCTGTCGCCGACCGTCGCGATTCGGATGCGCGGCAGACTTTGCCCGGAGGCATACGTTGGACAAGCAGGAAATCACCAAGCTGCAAGCCTATATGCGGCTGAAATTCAAGTTGCCCGAAATCAAGATCGTGGCGCGGCCGAAGAAGAAGGACTCCGCCGAGGTGTTCATCGGCGAGGAATTCATCGGCGTCATGTATCGCGATGACGAGGACGGCGAAGTGTCCTGGAATTTCCAGATGGCGATCCTGGAAATGGACCTCGACGGCTGATGAGTCCTGGCGGCGGCCGGATCAGTGCGGCTGCCGGAAGCCCGACAGAATGGCGTCGAGCCGCTCGGTGAGATCGGACCAGGTGTCGAGTTGCCGATAGGGCAGGCGGATGGTTGCCATGAGCTTTCCGCTCAGCCGCACATCGCGCATGCAGGTGACGGGCGGCTGGCCGCTGGACTCGGCGAAGCAGCGGGCGGCGAACGGGTGGACCGAGCCGGGCTCGAATACCAGTTCGTCGCCGGCATACGACGTATCGGGCTTGAAGGTCTGGCGGATGAGCCCGGCCGGACCCGGCGCCGTAGCCGGATCGAGATAGCGCTGATAGATCGTCGCCAGCATCTGCGCGGTGTCGAGGGCCTCGCCCGCCGGTGCGATGGTGATGAATACCAGCCGGCCGTCGCGCGCCGGCCGCAGGAACTCCGGCGCGGTCTCGGCCGTCTGGCCGGTCAGGTCCGGCAGCAGCAGCGCCAGATCGAGCCGGTCGTGGGCCCCGGCACGGCGCTCGGCGGAAAAGCGGATCAGGTTCGCCGGGATCCACAGGTTTTCTCCAGCGACGACAACAGCGACCGGAGCCGTCCCGAGCGGCGCCGGCGGCGTGGCGATGAGCCCGAGCCGGCCATCGGTCAGCCAGTCGTAGAGGAGGCCGGCAACGGCCAGTGCGGCCAGGCCGAGCCCCAGGCCGATCGTCGCGTGCCGTAGTCGCTGCAACACCATGCCGCCGAGCCTCCGATCGTCCCGGTCGCGCACCGGCGCGCGGCGCGAGTCGTTGCGCATTTCTACGTAACATGCTGAAATGGCCTGATGATCGGCCTATCGCGCCCTGCCGGCGATGGTCGGCGCGCCATTGAGAGGCTGCGGCGGGTGTGGTTAACCAATCGTAAAGATTTGCCGGCGCACTGCCCCTGCACCCGAGCGACAGGCCGCGCCGCGCGTGCTAATCAGTTAAGGAAGGATTGATCGAGGGGGCGTATTTCCCATGCTGGTGCAGATCGCGTTGATTGGTTATGCCGTCGCTGCAGGGTTCGTGTCGGCCGGTTTCATCGGCAGTCTCTACCAGCTGCTGACCGACTCGCCGCCGAAGTTCACGCTGACGGC
>JARLIU010000302.1 GCA_031291595.1 Ancalomicrobiaceae bacterium
GCCGATCTCAGGGGCGACACCATCATCCCCGGCCTCATCGAACTCCACACCGACCATCTCGAGCCGCATTTCAATCCGCGCCCGGAAGTGTTCTGGAACCCTATGGCGGCGGTGCTTGCCTACGATAGTCAGATCGCCGCCTCCGGCATCACCACCGTGTTCGATTCGCTCAGGATCGGCGACGAACTCGAGGCCGACCAGCCGAAGCAGAAGTCGTTCTCCACCGAGGTGTTCGAGCTTGCCGACGCGCTGAAGGCGGCGAGCGACGCCGACCTGACCCGCGCCGACCACCACCTGCACTTGCGGTGCGAAGTCTGCGCCTGGAATGTGCTCGCCGACGCCGAGGCGTTCCTGGCTCGCAACAAGGTCGATCTCATCTCGCTGATGGATCACACGCCGGGCCAGCGGCAGTTCCGCGACGTCGAGAAGCTGCTGGTTTACTGGCGGCGCAAGCTGTCGCGCCCCGACGACGAACTGCTGCAGATCGTCGACAAGCGGGTCGAACTGCACGCCGAGCGCGCCGCCCCGCATCGCCGCGGTCTGGTCGAGATGGCGAAGAGCCATGGCATCGTGCTGGCGAGCCATGACGACGCCACTCTCGACCATGTCGAGGAGGCGATCGGCGACGGCGCGGCGATTGCCGAATTCCCGACTACCGTGGAAGCGGCCCGCCGCTCGCACGAGGCCGGCATCCGCGTGCTGATGGGCGCGCCCAACGTGGTGCGCGGCGGTTCGCACTCGGGCAACGTCAAGGCGACGGAATTGGCGGAAGGCGGCTATCTCGACATTCTGTCGTCCGACTACATCCCGGCGAGCCTGATCATGGCTGCCTTCATGCTGCCGAACGTCGTGCCGGGCATTCGGCTGGCGGATGCCATCCGCACGGTCACGCTCAACCCGGCGGTGGCGACGGGCTTGACCGATCGTGGCGAGATCGCGGCGGGAAAGCGCGCCGACCTCGTCCGTGTCGTCATGGCCGACGATCATCCGGTGGTGCGTGCGGTCTGGCGTCAGGGTCGGCGGGTGGTGTGAGACGGTCGCGCTGAGCGGCCGGCGATTGGTCCGCTCCGGTCTGCGGCAGGGTGACGGTCCCCGGGGATGGGCGGCGCGCTATTCCTCGTTGAACTTCGACTGCACCAGATCAGCGATGGCGGCCAGCGCTTCCTTGGCCTGACGGCCGCGCGCCACGACGCGGATGGACGTTCCCGGGCTTGCCGCCAGCATCATCAGCCCCATGATCGAGGTGCCGCCGACCGTCTGGGTGTCCTTGGACACTTCCACTTCGGCGTCGAAACCTTCGACCAACTGCACGAACTTCGCCGAAGCGCGGGCGTGCAGGCCGCGCCGGTTGGTGATCAACAGTTCAACCGAAAGTGCCGGAAGTCCGTGCATTGCAGCCATTTCGTCGTGTGCAATGTTCCCCGCGTCTGACATTCACCCGTCCTCGCTGCCGCGCTCGCCGCCGCTCAAGCTGCATTAAGCAATTCTAGAGGGCATTTTTTCGGCGAAGTCGAGAAATTATCGGCCTAATCGGTAAACGCCCCGGAAAGCCGGCCGCCACATCTGTGCCAGACCGCCGAAATTGCCATCCCGCTACGGCCTTTACGCGAATGGTCACGGCAGTTCATGCACCGGCTGGAGGGATGCGCTCGCTGGCGGTGCGACTAGAGCGGGATGGCGAAAGGCGTGTGCGGCCTTGGCGCCAAATCCCACTCTAACGCTTTGTTATCAATCGCGTTCGTGTGCCTTTGCCCAGGCGGGCCCAACCGCGTCGCGACCAGGCGGTCTGCTCGCTCGAGCCGCCGGGGGCAGAGGTGATTCAGCTATTGCCCCTGCAGCACCTGGCTGGCGACATTGATATATTTGCGCCCGGCTTCCTTCGCCTCGGTCACGGCGACGACCAGCGGCTTTTCCGCCCGAACCTTGGCGAGCTTGACCAGGAGCGGCAAATTGACGCCGGCCACGACCTCGATCGAGGCGCCGTTCATCACCGAAATGGCAAGATTGGAGGGCGTGCCGCCGAACATGTCGGTGAGAATGGCGACGCCGGACCCGTCGTCCACATCGGCCACGGCTTCCAGGATGTCCGCCCTTCTACGCTCCATGTCATCATCCGGTCCGATGCAGATGGATGCCACCTGCTTCTGCGGGCCAACGACATGTTCCAACGCTCGTAAGAATTCCTTGGCAAGATCCCCATGGGTCACGAGGACGAGACCAATCATCGAGTCTGCTCTCCACTGGCGCCCGCCCAACGTTCCATTGGGACGTTCAGGTCCACGTTTGGTGCCTCGCCTCTACAGTTATCGGTGTCGACCGCCTGCCGGTCACTGGCGACCGGGCAGGGCGCAAAAATGGTCGCGCTCACCGAGAAACTCAAGAGGCAATTTTGAACGGTAGCCGATTGATACGGTTTTGCAGTGTAAACTGGCGCTCGGGCCCGGCCAACCGACCTCCAAGTGCGCTATTCGGCGGGCATCCCAGGCGTGAGTAGCGCGGTTAGGACCATCTGGCTACGTGGTACGCCGTATCCCGCAACTGCAAGCAGCGGAATGCGGACGCCGCCGACGACGGTCGCCGTCTCGGCAGCTTGGGGGTAGCGCGGCGGCTCGCCGGCGACGAGATCGACTACCAGCGCGACCACGCCGGCCGGCTCGTATGGCATCTGCAGGATGCCGCGGCCGCGCAGTTCGATGTAGCCGTGCAATTCGTTGACGCCGCGCACCACCAGCCGCCCGGCGCAGGCTGTCAAGCGCACGCGATCGTCGCCGATCAGCCGGGCGAATACGCCGCGCGCCGCTGCATCGTGCAGCAGCGTCAGCGTCAGGCTCGACTTGCCCGATCCGGATGGTCCGCGAATCACCACAGCACGCGGACCGACGAGGAGCGCGCTGGCATGGATCGAGGCCGGCCGCTCGGAAGCGGCGGATGGCGGACTGTCTTCGCTCATGCGCACGGCAGCCTGACGGTGAAGCGGGCCCCGAGCATGCGCGGTTCGCCGGTTTCCGGATCGATATCGCCCTTGCGGTTTTCCGCGACGATCGAGCCGCGATGCGCCGTGACGATCTGGTGGCTGATGGCCAGCCCGAGGCCGGAATTGTTGCCGAAGGCTTCCTGCTCCGGCCGGTCGGTGTAGAAGCGCTCGAAGATGCGTTCGATGTTTTCCGCCCGGATGCCCGGACCGTCGTCTTCGACGACGAGGACGATATCGCCGTCCTCGCGCCGGAGCCTGACGTGGATGGTGCCGCCGGCCGGGCTGAAGGATCGGGCGTTGTCGAGGAGATTGGTCAGCACCTGTCCGAGCCGGATGTCGTGGCCGAGCACGTCGAAAGCCGCGGCACCGCGGCTATCCGGCTGGATCTCGACGACGAGCTTCTGCCCCTTGTCGCGGGCGAGTTCCTGCTGCAGCGTCGTCACCGCCCCGACCAGCCGGCTGATCGACACCGGCAGGCTGTCCTCGCGGGCGAGTTCGGCATCGAGCCGCGACGCGTCGGAAATGTCGGAGATCAGCCGGTCGAGCCGGCGCACATCGTGCTGGATGACCTCCAGCAGCCGGCCGCGCGACACCTCGGTGCGAGCGACCGGCAAAGTCTCGACGGCGCTTCTGAGCGAGGTCAGCGGGTTCTTCAGCTCGTGCGCCACGTCGGCGGCAAAACTCTCGATGGCGTCGAGCCGCGAATAGAGCGCCGAGGTCATGTCTCGGAGCGCGCTCGACAGATGGCCGATCTCGTCCTGGCGGGCGGAAAAGTCCGGGATCTCCTCGCGTGCCCTGACCGACCGGCGGACGCGGTCGGCCGCTGCCGACAGCCGGCGCAACGGTGCGGCGATGGTGCCGGCGAGCAGGACGGACAGGATCATGGTCACCGTCGCGGCGACGACGAAGACGCGCAGGATGGCGAGCCGCTCGGCCCTGACGATGGCATCGATGTCGCCGCCCTGGGTGGATAGCAGCAGTGCGCCGACGACGTTGCGATTCTTCTGGATCGGCACGGCGACCGAGACCATCAGCTCGCCCTTGACCGTGCGCCGCACGATCGACGCTGAGGTGCCGGCCAGCGCCTGCACCACCTCCGGGTAGGCTTTGCCGGAGGTCGATTCGACATAGGTCGGATATTGCGTGCCGGTGAAGATGCGCGCCATGAACTCGACGATACGGTCGATCGGCCGCGGCTCGTCGTCGGTCTCCGGCTTGCCGGCGCCCTTCAGGAAGTCGCCGCGCTGATAGAGGTCCTGGCTGTCGATGACGAGCTGCCCGTCCTTCTCGAAGATGCGGGCACGCGTCCGGGTCGGGGTGATCAGCCGCCGCAACACCGGCACGACGCGCTCCGGGTTGATCGGGAAGTCGAGCGCCGCCAAGCTGTCGTCGAGGGGCGACTCCGGCCGGTCGGCATCCTGCTTCAGCAGTTCGTCGGCATCGAGCGTCATCTGGTCGGGGCTCGACGAGTTGGACGACGCGATGGCGACCGCGATGATTTCGCCCTGGGTCAACAGGCTTTCCAGGCGGGAATCGATGAGACCGGCGCGGAACTGATTGAGATAGAGGATACCGGACAACAGCGCGACCAGCGCGAACAGATTGAGGACGACGATGCGGCGGGTGAGGCTCGAGAAGATCGCCACACCGCGCAGGTTCCGGCCAAGCCGCGTCACGGCGAGCTTCACCACGCGCCAGCGCGCGCGTTGCGAGGAGCGCTGCCGGTCATTGCCGCCGCGATTGCCGCCTCGGTCTTCTCCGGCGTGCTCACCATTCTCGCTGAACTCGACCGCCATTCCTGCCTCTGCATCGGGCTCCCGCCAATCGCCTGGAGCGCTGAGCCAGCTGTCGCATGGTTACATGTGGCAGTATCCGCTCCAGCACAGTCAAACCGATCGATCGCCGCTTCGGCCGCGACGGGAATTCGTGGCCGGCGAACGCCACGGCCGAAAGCGGCATCCAACCGGCGGCGCCAGGGCGCGGCGTCGGCCTCAGGATTCCTTGAAGCGATAGCCGACCCCGTAGAGGGTCTCGATCATCTCGAAGTCCTCGTCGACCGCCTTGAACTTCTTCCTCAGCCGCTTGATGTGGCTGTCGATGGTGCGGTCGTCGACGTAGACCTGATCGTCGTAGGCCGCATCCATCAGAGCGTTGCGGCTTTTGACCACGCCGGGGCGCTGGGCGAGCGCATAGAGGATCAGGAACTCGGTGACCGTGAGCGTGACCGGCTCGCCCTTCCAGGTGCAGGTATGCCGCTCCTGGTCCATCGACAACAGTCCGCGCTCCAAGATGCGTTGCGCGTCGGTCGGCTTGGCTCCGGTCTCGCCTTTGGGGCTGACGCGCCGCAGGACCGCCTTCACCCGCTCCACCAGCAGGCGCTGCGAGAACGGTTTGTGGATGAAATCGTCGGCGCCCATCTTGAGCCCGAACAATTCGTCGATTTCGTCGTCCTTGGAGGTGAGGAAAATCACCGGCAGCTCGGACTTCTGCCTGAGCCGGCGCAGCAATTCCATGCCGTCCATGCGCGGCATCTTGATGTCGAGAATGGCCAGATCCGGCGGATTGGCCTTCAGCCCGTCGAGGGCGGAGGCGCCGTCGGTATAGGTCTGCACGCGGTAGCCCTCGGCTTCGAGGGCGATCGAAACAGAGGTGAGAATATTGCGGTCGTCGTCGACGAGGGCGATGGTCGGCATCGTCTCAGGATCCTCAAACGGTCTTGTCGGCGCTTCGGCGCCGTTGAGAAGAGCAGGCGGCAGGGACGCAAATCGAACCGCAGTCTCGCGCCTGACCCTCCTTGACCGCGCGAATGCGCGGAATTCATGGCGAAAACCATACCGGATTTATGGCCCTAGGTAAAATGAACGCTGTTTCGCGCGCCCGGCCACCGAGGAGGCCGTGGGAAGCGGCGGCGGATCGGCCGGCGTTGCGCCGTCGACGGCGGTTCGCCCCGAGATCGTGGCCGATGGCGGCGCTTGCTGCCGGAGGGAAAGCGAGCCGGAGCCCGGACGTCCCCGGCACGCCGCCTGCGGCCGAAGAGCGCCGTCGTCGGACGCGTTGCCGCTCGAGCGGCTGCCGACTTGACGGAATCGCCGGTGATTGCCGCGGCCTGCCTGCCCGGACCCCGCACGGCCCGCAGCTTGTTTGCCCGCCATCCAGCCGGCCGACGCCGCTTGCTTCGCATCCATTCGTCTCCTATAAGAGACGAATGGATGCTCTAGTAGACGACACCAACCGCCGCATCGCTCGGCGATTGCGGCTCGAGCGCGAGACCCGAGGCTGGTCGCTCGCCGATCTCGCCGCCCGCTCCGGCGTTGGCAAGGCGACGATTTCCAAGATCGAGCGCGAGGAGACGAGCCCGACCGCTGCGGTGCTGGTCAGGCTCGCCGCCGCCATCGACCTGACGCTTGCAGGCCTCCTCGTCAAGGCGGAAGGCGACGACGGTCGGCTCGTCCGCGCCACCGACCAGGCGGTCTGGACCGATCCGGCCACCGGCTATCGCCGCCGCCAGCTGTTCCTGCGCGCCGACCACCCGATGGAGCTGGTGGATGTGGAGATGCCGCCCGGCCAGTCGGTGACGCTTGCCGCCGCCTCCTACACGCTGATCCGTCAGATCCTGTGGGTACGCGACGGCCGCCTCGTCGTCTGCGAGCCCGGCCGGCGCTACGAGCTCGCCCCCGGCGACTGCCTCGCCTTCGGCCAACCGGCCGACGTCACCATCGCCAACGAATCCGCCGCCTGCTGCCGCTATGTCATTGCGCTCACCCGGAGCTAGCTGTCGATGTCGGATGTCTCCATCTTTTCGCTGTCGTCGTCCGAGGCCACCGTCGCCGCCCTCGCCCGCCTGCTGATCGCCACGGTTGCCGCCGGCGGCTCGGTCAGCTTCATGCACCCGCTCGCCGAGGCCGAGGCCATTGCCTTCTGGGAGCGATGGCTGGCCGCCGCCGACCGTGGCGAACTGGTTGCGCTCGGTGCCTATCACCGCGACGATCTGGTCGGCACGGTGTCGCTCATCCTCAACTGTCCGCCCAACCAGCCGCACCGCGGCGAGATTGCCAAGATGATGACGCTGCCGGAGTTTCGCGGCCGCGGCATCGCCCGCGCGCTGCTGGCCGAGGCCGAGCGGTTGGCGGTGGCGCGCGGTCGCACCCTGCTGGTGTTGGATACCGCGACCGACGGCGGTGCTAGCGGCCTCTACCAGAAGCACGGCTTCGTGCTGGCCGGCGAGATCCCCAATTACGCCTATAAGCCGCACGGCGGCTTGACCGGCACGCTGCTCTATTGGAAGGCGATCGGGCCGGGCTGAGCGGCACCGCAAACGCGCCGCCCGGCGCAGCGGGATCGCCACGGGCAGGCAAGCCGGTTCGCAAACTGCGGCTGCTGCGGCTATCGTTGCGGGCCATTGCAACTGCCGAGGACCCGCCGATGCGCTTTGCAGCCGAGCCCACCGCAAGAATCCTGATGCGGACAGCACGTACCGCCGCGCTGGCGACGCTCGACACCGCGACAGGCGCGCCTTTCGCCTCGCTGGTGACGGTCGCCATGGCACCCGACGGTGCGCCGCTGCTGCTTCTCTCCGCTCTCGCCGTGCACACCCGCAATCTGGCTGTCGATCCCCGCGCCTCGCTGCTCGTCGACGACCGCTCCAGCCATACCGCGGTCGGCGATCTGCTGGCAGGCAGCCGCGTCACCGTGGTGGGCGCCATCGTTCGGCTGTCCGAGCCGGACGCGATCGCACCCGCCCGTCGCCGCTTCCTGGCGCGCCACCGCGACGCCGAGGGCTACGTCGGCTTCGGCGATTTCGGCTTTTATCGGATGGACGTGGTCTCGGCGCATCTGGTCGCCGGATTCGGCCGCATCGAGACCATCGCCGGCACGGCGCTGGTGCGGCCGATCGATGCGGCCGAAGGCCTAGTCGCCGCCGAGCCCGACGTGCTCGCCGAGTTGAACCGCGATCACGCGTCGGTCCTGCGACGGGTCGCCATGCAGCTCGGCCGACCGGAGGGGGATTGGCGGGCGATCGGTGCCGACCCCTATGGGCTCGATCTGGAATGCAGCGACGGCGGTCGCACGCTTGATGCGCGGCTGGAATTCGCCGCACCGGTCAGCGCAGCGGTCGAGTTGACGACGCTTCTGCAACGGGGCAAATCATCAGATTAATTGGGCGGCCCATACGTTGCGATATAGTCAATTATACCTATTGCACGGGCCGATTCCGGTATAAATCAAAATTCCAACTTGTTTAGATCAAGGCGGCGTCCTACCTTCTCGCTTAAACCACAGCAATAGACGACCAGAATGACAGCGGCGTAACGCCAAAGCGCTCTGCCAGCGTATTGGCATGCGCGGTTATGCGGATATTCAGTCACTGGCGCGAACGACGGGGAGAATTCGATGCAGCAGACCGGACTTCCAAACAAGTCGCAGGGCATCGCGTCACTCGGTCTCACCAATCTTGCAGCGATTCACTGGAATCTGCAGGAACCGAACCTCTATGAGCAGGCGGTTCGGCGCGGTGAGGGAACCGTGGCAGCCGGCGGTGCCTTGAGTGTCGATACCGGCAATCACACCGGCCGCTCGCCCCGGGACAAGTTCATCGTCCGCGACGCGCTGACCGAGCGCTCGGTGTGGTGGGACAACAACAAGCCGATCTCGGCCGACGACTTCGATCGGCTGCATGCCGATTTCGCCGCCGCCGCCGTGGGCAAGGAACTGTTCGTGCAGGATCTGCTTGCCGGCGCCGACAGGAAGCATCGGCTGAAGACGCGCGTCATCACCGAATATGCCTGGCACGCGCTGCTGGTGCGCGATCTGCTGATCCATCCGGCGATCGAGGAACTGGAAAATTTCATCCCCGACCTGACGATCATCGACCTGCCGAGCTTCAAGGCGGATCCGGTCAGCTACGGCATCCGCTCCGATACCGTGATCGCCTGCGATTTCTCCCGTCGGCTGATTCTCATTGGCGGCACCGCCTATGCCGGCGAGATCAAGAAGTCGATCTTCACGCTGCTGAACTACTTGCTGCCGGCACGTGGCGTCCTGCCCATGCACTCCTCCGCCAATGTCGGACCCGACGGCGATGTCGCCCTCTTCCTGGGCGTTTCCGGTACCGGCAAGACGACGCTCGCCGCCGATCCCCACCGCACGCTGATCGGCAACGACGCCCATGGCTGGAGCCACGACGGCATCTTCAACATCGAGGGCGGCTCCTACGTCCGCACCTCGCATCTGTCGCGCGAGACCGAGCCGGAGATCTTCTCCCCGACCGAGCGCTTCGGGACTGTGCTGGAAAACGTCAGCCTCAATCCGCTGACGCGCGAGCCGGATTTCGACGATGGTCGCCGCACCGACAACTCCCGTGCCGCCTATCCGCTCTCTTTCTTCCCCAATGCCAGCACGACCGGCCGCGCCGGCCAGCCGAAGACCATCTTTCTCCTCACCGCCGATGCGTTCAGCGTGTTGCCGCCGATCGCCAGATTGACCCCGGCGCAGGCGATGTATCACTATCTCTCCGGCTATTCCGCCAAGGTGCCCGGCCCCGAGGAAGGCGTCGCGGCGCTAGCTGCGACGTTCTCCACCTGCTATGCCGCTTCGTTCATGCCGCGCCACCCGTCGGACTACGGCGAACTGCTCCGCCGCCTGGTCATCGCCAACGAGGTCGACTGCTGGCTGGTCAATACCGGCTGGACCGGCGGCCCGTTCGGCACCGGCCGGCGCATGCCGCTCGCCGTGACGCGTCGCCTTGTTGCCGCCGCGCTCGACGGCTCGCTGAAGGCCGGCGGCTTCTACGTCGACCGCTTCTTCGGCTTCGAGGTCCCGAGCGATGTCGCCGGTGTCGAGACCGATCTGCTGCATCCTCGCCGCACCTGGGCCGACAAGGTCGCCTACGATGCCCAGGCCGCGACGCTCGCCCAGATGTTTTCGAAGAACTTCGAGAAGTTCGAGGCCCTGGTTGACGGCTCGGTGCGCGGTGCCGCGCCGCATTTGACCGCCGCGGCGGAATGAGGCTTCGGACTTGCATGAGTTTGGTTGACGAGGGCGCCCCGACGGGCGCCCTTCGTCATTGCGGAACTGGACCGTCAGGCCCTTGCCGGCCCACGCGTTTGTGTCCGCCATCAGACTTTCATCGTCAGTAAATTACCTTAAGGTGCGACCGCTAAGGCCAACCTTCGGAGACTGACGATGGGTACGCATCTCTCGCTGACCGCTGCCGACGGGCATCAACTCGACGCCTATCGCGCCGATCCGGACGGAACGCCGCGTGGCGGTGTCGTCGTCGTGGCGGAAATCTTCGGCGTCAATTCCCACATCCGCTCGGTAGCCGACCGCTTTGCCGCGCTCGGCTACCTTGCCATCGCCCCTGCCATCTTCGATCGCTACGAGAAGGGCTACGAATCCGGCTACGCTCCGGAGGATTTCCAGAAAGCCATGGGATTCTTGCGCAACCTGAAGATGGACGAGTGGCTCCTCGACATCGCTGCGGCGCGCGAGGCGATTGCCGGCGACGTGGCCAAAGTGGCGATCACCGGCTTCTGCCTCGGCGGCTCGCTGGCCTACTTGGCCGCCGCGCGGCTTCCCGGCTTTGCCGCGGCGAGTTGCTACTACGGCGGCATCATCGCCCAATTCGCCGACGAGAAGCCGAAAATACCGACGATCGCGCATTTCGGCTTGAAGGACACCCATATCACGGCGGAGCACCGCGAGACCTTACGCACCAAGCAACCGCAAGTGCCGATCTATCTCTATCCGGCCGGCCACGCCTTCAACCGCGACCCCGACCCGAGCGCCTTCGATGCCTTCTCGGCGCAGGTCGCCTGGGGACGGACGCTGGAACTGTTCGCCGCCGCAATGAAATAGGCGCCTCGCGCTTCAGCGCACGCTCATCACCACATCGCCTTGCCGTGCGGACCGGCGGCGAGACGCAAATGGCTCGCCAGCGTCTCGCCGATATCGGCAAAGCCGCGACCGCCCAGGGCCTGGGGCGCAATCCCCGGCCCGAAGGCGAGGATAGGCACGTGCTCGCGCGTGTGGTCGGTGCCGCGCCAGGTTGGATCGCAGCCATGGTCGGCGGTGATGATGGCGAGATCGCCGGCCCGCATGGCGCCGACGAATTCCGGCAGGCGGGCATCGAACGCCTCCAGCGCCGCGGCATAGCCGGGCACGTCGCGGCGATGGCCGAAGTTCATGTCGAAATCGACGAAATTGGCGATGACGAGGCCGCCGTCCATGGTTTCCTGCTGCGCCACGAGCGTCGCATCGAACAGCGCGGAATTGCCCGAGGCCTTCACCTTCTGCGTGAGCCCCGAGCCGGCATAGATGTCGGAGATCTTGCCGATGCCGACCACCGCCCTCCCTGCCGCCTTCGCCCGGTCCAACAGCGTCGGTTCGGGCGGTGGCACGGCATAGTCGCGCCGATTGCCGGTGCGGGTGAAATCCGCGGCCGACGTGCCGACGAAAGGTCGCGCGATCACCCGGCCGATGGTTAAAGGATCAACCAGTTTCCGAGCAATCAGGCAGATATCGTACAGGCGCTCCAGCCCAAACGTTTCTTCGTGCGCGGCGATCTGGATGACGCTGTCGGCAGACGTATAGACGATCGGCTTGCCTGTCCGCATGTGCTCTTCGCCGAGTTCGGCGATGATTTCGGTGCCGGAGGCATGCTTGTCGCCGAGGATGCCGGGCAGGCCCGCCAGCCGCACCAACTCGGCGATCAGATCTGCGGGAAAGCACGGAACCGTCACCGGGAAATAGCCCCAGTCGAACGGCACCGGCACTCCGGCCAGCTCCCAATGACCCGACGGCGTATCCTTGCCCTTGGACACTTCCACCCCGAACCCATAGGCACCGGCTGCCGGTTGCCGGTTGAGCCCGACCGGCAAGGCGCCGCTCGAGGCTTCCGCCGCCAACCCCAGCCCGAGCGCGTCGAGATGCGGCAGCAACAGCGGCCCGGCCCTGAGCCCGTGGCGATCGCCCCGGCCAGCCGCACAGGCCGCCGCGATATGGCCGAGCGTATCCGAGCCGGCATCGCCGTAGTCGCCGGCATCCGCCGCGCCGCCGATGCCGAAGGAATCCATGATCAGGAGGAAGGCGCGGGGCATACAGATATCCTCATGCGGCGTGGGTGGTTCGGTGTCGGAGACCCTGGATATCAAATTGATCGGTGCCGGGCGACTGGTTGTGATGAATTCGCCGCCGGCCGTTCCGCTGCACCAATGACAAGTTCGCGCCGGTTGCAAATGGCGTAATACACGTTAAAATTATCATCACAAGAAATTCTCGTATAACTAGCGCATTCTCGCTCTCGTAAGGTGTTGTGATGATTCCACCCGGCATCTGGACGCCGAAGGCGCCAAACCTTGCAATGCGCAAATCGTTGCCCGCGCAGCCTGAGGCGGCCAAAGGCATATTTTTGCGTACCAGTCCCGAACTGCAGATGAGTCGGTCGGTCGGTTCCCTGGCGTTGAGACTGAATAGCGCAATGGCGCGGCCATCTGAGCGGGAGGGACTCCGTGGCGGCTTGGAAGTGCTCAAGGATGTCGCCGGCGCGGGCGGTGGATTGGGGGACCTGGGCAAACGCGCAGGCAAGATTGCATCGGAGGCGGGCAAGGGATTGAGGGCGTTGCAGATGATGCCAATTCATCTTGCGGCCATCCGACAGCTGCAACTCGATCAGGCAAGTTTGAAAGCCCAGTTGCAGGTTGCTCAAATGGGAGCGAATGGTGGCTCGGACGCTGCCCAGGCCGCTACCGTATTCCTGCAGCCGATGTTGGACGAATCCGAATATGCACTCGCACATGAAACCGGGATCTTCTACCAGTACGAATCCATCTATGGTGAGTTTGGAGCCGTTTCGGAAAGTTCTGCTGGAAAGTTGGCTGTTCAGGCAGAAAAGATCATGGGAGGATCGAAGGTCGGTCGCGCCCTGATGAACGCGGGCGATGTGCTCAGCAGTGACGGCGTGGCCAATAGCTTGATTGCCTTGGGCGCTCTGACGACGGCATGGCAAGCCTACGACAAGTCACCAGCACAGAGCCAAGGTGGAAAACTGGGTTATGCCACCGTATCCGGAGGCGCCGCGGCGCTTGTCGACTTGGCGCTAAAAGACTATCCCGTGGTTGCTCTCGCTGACACGGCGCTCAAATATGGCGGCAAGTATGTGGGAATTAAGGATCCCGAGAAATATACGATAGGGCGATGGGCTCAGGGGACGATCAATCAGTACGTGTACATCGGACGGGCAATATGGATGTGGGATTCGGCACCGCTCAATGAACTTCAGCGTCAGAATATGAGCGGTGAGAACGGCGCGATCATTCAGGGATATTCCATGATCGGTGAGAAGCTGGGCGAAGCGCTTTATCCGGCAGTCTCCAAGATCGTCGACTGGGCAAATGATGTTTCTGAACGGCACACGAAATCACAGAGCTGGTGGAATACCGTGAAGCCGTGACGCGAATCAGCGCATGGCCGGCGCATCCGCATCCGCATCCGCATCCGCATCGCCGTAGTCGCCGGCATCCGCCACGCCGCCGATGCCGAAGGAATCCATGATCAGGAGGAAGGCGCGGGGCATGAGCTCTCCTTGGTTACGCGTCGATCCGGGCGATGACGGTCTCGCGGCGATCGGCCGGGTAACCTGACGTGCGGCGTGGATCGTCTTCGCCGACAGGCAGCAGCGTGATGGCCTCGGCGATACGGTCGCCGATCGGCCCATCGCGGTCGATGTCGCGGCAGTGAAGCGTGAACAGCACGTCGTCCGGGGCGACGATATCGCCGACCCCGACGATGTCGGCAATGCCGACCGCATGATCGATCGCATCCGTCGGCTTCCGCCGCCCGCCGCCCAATTCGATGACGGCCAAGCCCAGCGCGCGCGTGTCGATCGCTGTCACCTTGCCCCATTCGCTGGCGCAGAAGGTGAGCCGAGCCTCCGCCGGCACGCTCGGCAGATAGCGATCGGAGCGCTCGACGAAATCCCTCGGACCGCCGAGTGCCGCCACCATGCGTCCGAAGATCTCGGCGGCGCGGCCGGAATCAAGCGTGGCGACGAGCTTCGCCCGCGCCGCTTCGCGGTTCGCCGCCAGTCCGCCGATCAGCAGCATTTCGGCGGCAAGTTCGACGGTAACGCTTTCCAGCCGCGGGAAGCGCTTGGTCCGCGTCAGGAAGGCGACGGCGTTCGCTACCTCGATGGCATTGCCGGCGCACGGCGCCAAGGGCTCGTTCATGTCGGTGATCAGCGCATGGGTCGTCAGGCCGGCGCCGTTCGCCACCGTGACCAGGCTCGATGCCAGATCCTTCGCCTCGTCGAGCGAGGCCATGAAGGCGCCGTTGCCGCATTTGACGTCGAGCACCAGGCCGTCAAGCCCGGCGGCGAGCTTCTTCGACAGGATCGAGGCGGTGATCAGGTCGATCGATTCGACCGTGCCGGTGACGTCGCGGATGGCGTAAACGCGCTTGTCGGCCGGCGCCAGATCGGCGGTTTGCCCGATGACGGCGCAGCCGACCTCGCGCACCACTCGCGTGAACAGGTCGTTGTCCGGCTGGGTCGTATAACCGGGGATGGAATCGAGCTTGTCGAGCGTGCCGCCGGTGTGGCCGAGCCCGCGGCCGGAAATCATCGGCACGAAGCCGCCTGAGGCCGCCACCATCGGCGCCAGCATCAGCGACACATTGTCGCCGACCCCGCCGGACGAATGTTTGTCGAGCGCCGGTCCGGGCAGGTCCCAGCGCAGCACCGTGCCGGAATCGCGCATCGCCTCGGTCAGCGCCACGCGTTCGGACAGCTCCATGCCGCGGAAATAGATCGCCATGGCGAAGGCGGCGACCTGGCCCTCGGTGACGGCGCCGGCGGTCAGTCCCTCGACCATGAAGCGGATCTCGGCCGCTTCGAGCCGTCCGCCGTCACGCTTCTTGCGGATGATTTCCTGCGGCAGCATGGGGGTTCCTCGAGTTCGTTCAGTACGCGGCGGCTGGTTTGGCTGCGGCCGTACCCTCGATGCTGGCGATCAGATCGCCCAGCAGCCCGCTGGCGCCGAAGCGGAAGGTGTTCGGGCCGACCCAGCGCTCGCCGAGGATCTCGTCGGCCAGCTTGAGGTATTGGGCGGCCTCGGCCGTGGTGCGCACGCCGCCGGCGGCCTTGAACCCGGCCGTCGATCCCGACGCCTTGATGGCTTCGAGCATGATCCGAGCCGCCTCCGGCGTGGCGTTGACCTCGACCTTGCCGGTCGAGGTCTTGATGAAGTCGGCGCCGCACGCCAAGGCGAGATCGGCCGCCGCGCGGATCAGCTCGGGCGCAACCAGCTTGCCGGTCTCCAGGATGACCTTCAGCCGCGCCGGGATGGCAGCCGCTTTCACCCGCCGGATCTGGTCTTCGGCGGTGGCATGGTAGCCGTCGGCAAAGGCCTGATAGGGCATCACCAGATCGACCTCGTCGGCGCCAGCGGCGACCACCGCTTCGGTCTCCTTGACCACGGCATCCGTGTCGGTGCCGCCAGCGGGGAAATTGACGACAGTGGCGATCTTGACGCCGGTGCCGGCCAACAGCGGTTTGGCGAAGGCGACGAAGCGCGGATAGATGCAGATGGCGGCGACGGAACCGTGGGGCGTCACCGCCCTCCGACACAGCTCGGCGACGGCTGCCTCGCTGCAGCTGTCGGTCAGGTCGGTCAAATCCACGAGCGGCAGGGCGCGTTCGGCGACTGTGGCGAGCGATGTCATGGCGAATGTCCTGGTTGTCGTCCGGGTTTCCCGGCGCACGATCTAGCCTGCTGCGCCAATGCGAGCCACGAAGGCCCGGATGAGTGACTTGAAGTCGGCCGAGCCCTTGGCGGCCTCGGCCTTGGTTTCCTCGTGGCTCAAGCCTCGACCGGTCATGCCGGCGCCCAGGTTGGTGATCATCGAGATGGCGGCGACACGCAAGCCCTCTGCCCGCGCCATGATCACCTCCGGCACCGTCGACATGCCGACCGCATCGGCGCCGATGATGCGGGCCATGCGGATCTCGGCCGGAGTCTCGAAGGCCGGCCCTGAAAACCACATGTAGACACCCTCGGCAAGTGCAACCCCGCTGTCGACCGCGGCCGCCCGGGCGAGATCGCGCAACGCGGGGTCATAGGCATCGACCAGATTGACGAAACGCTTGTCGCCGGGCGTGCCGATCATCGGGTTGAGGCCATTATAGGCGATATGATCGGTAATGAGCATCGGCTTGCCCGGCCCGACCTCCGGCCTGAGCGAGCCGGCGGCATTGGTGAGGACGAGGACGCGAGCGCCGAGCGCGGCGAGCGAACGCACCGCCACCGCCATCTCTCTGGGATTGCCGTGTTCGTAGTAATGGCCGCGACCGGCGAAGACCGCGGCATCCACTCCGGCGA
Source organism: Ancalomicrobiaceae bacterium (assembly GCA_031291595.1). GTDB lineage: Bacteria > Pseudomonadota > Alphaproteobacteria > Rhizobiales > Ancalomicrobiaceae > CAIYYN01. The sequence goes on from JARLIU010000302.1 coordinate 16,348, forward strand.
GCCGGCCGATGACCAGGTCTCCGGCATGGCCTGACGCTGACGGAATGGGCAAACCGGGCAGATCAGCGTACGCGATGCGGACGGCGTCCTCGACCTCATCCGCCAACTCGCCGAGGCCGGAGCCGAGCACCAGCCCGAGCATCGGGACAATGCCGGGCGCGCGGGCGCGGACGATGTCGATGACGCTGGCGACGTTGAGCGTTTCTTCGGCGTAGATCATTGGGTTTCCAGGCTTTCCGGCCCGAACGAAACCGGCAGCAGGTCTTGCAGGGCGAAGCTGCGCACGGTGCCGGTTTCGTCGCGCAGGTGAACCTTGGCCATGAGCCCGC
>JARLIU010000303.1 GCA_031291595.1 Ancalomicrobiaceae bacterium
CCTCGGCCTTGATCCCGACGGTGGCAAGATCCTGCTGGATCGCCTGGGCGATGCGCGGGTTGGGATCGGCGTTCATCGCGTAGAGTTCGGTCGAGAAGCCGTTGGGATAGCCGGCCTCGGCGATGAGCGCCTTGGCCTTGGCGGGATCGAACGGATATCCCTTGTAGCCCGGATCATAGCCCGCCATGCTCGGCGGCAGGATCTGGCTGGCTGCCGTGGCGCGGCCGTTGATGATGCGGACGATGCGCTCCTTGTTGATGGCCATGTTGATGGCCTGGCGCACCTTGACGTTGTCGAACGGCTTCATCGTCGTATTGATGGTGATGTAGCTGGTTTCGAGCTGGTCGTGATCGACGATCATCCCGGCATAGTCGGGCGAATTCTTCATCTCGAGATATTGCGCAGGCGGAATGCCGTCGCCGGCGATATCGACCTCGCCCTTCTTCAGCCTGAGAAGCGCGACCATCGGCTCCTGGCCGACCTCGACCGTGTAACCGTCGATCAGCGGAGCGTCCTTGTGGAAGTAGTCCGGGTTGCGCTCGAACACCAGCCGCTGCCCGCTGACCCACTCCTTCAGGATGAAGGCGCCGGCGCCGACCGGCTTCTTGCCGAAGTCCGCGCCTTCCGCCGCGACGACTTCCTTCGGCACCACGGAGGCGAAGTTGAGGGCGAGCACATTGAGGAAGGTGGCGTCGGGCTGGGTCAGATGGAACCGTACCGTCGCGGGATCGACGACCTCGATGCCGCTGATCGTGTCCGCCTTGCCGGCCGTCACCGCGTCGGCGCCGTCGATCGAATGGAAAAAGCCGCCGCCGGGGCCCTGCGTCTTCGGATTGACCGCGCGCTCGATCGAGAATTTCACGTCGTCGGCAACGATTTCCCGGCCGTTGGTGAACTTCACGCCCTTCCTGAGCTTGAACGTATACGTCTTGCCGTCGGGCGAGATATCGAAGCTTTCCGCCAGCGACGGGTACAGCTCCGCCGTGCCCGGCTTATAGTCGACAAGGCGGACGAACATGGCGCTGATCATCGACCAGTTCTGCCAGTCGTAACCGATGGCCGGGTCGAGCGTGGCGATATCGTCCTTGTAGGTGACGACGATCTTCGCGCCTTTCATCGGGGCGTCCGCCGACAACGCCGGACTTGCGGCGGCCGCGACGATCGTCGCCGCCATCAGTAGATGCTTCAGCCTAGACATCAACATTGCGTGCTCCTTCCGGGGGTGAAGGCCGCTCAACGGGCCCGGATGCGGGGATCGATGAGTGGGGCGACAAGATCGGCGACGAGATTGCCGATGACGATGGCGAGCGCGGACACGAGGGTCACGCCCATGATGACGGGAACATCGACCAACTGGATGGCCTGCCAGGCCAATTGGCCGATGCCCGGCCAGCCGAACACCGCCTCGACCACGACGACGCCGCTCATGAACTGGCCGATGTCGATGCCGATCATCGCAACGATCGGCAGCAGGGCGTTCGGCAGCGCGTGGCGCAGGACGACGCGGAGGCCGGACAGCCCCTTGGCGCGGGCGGTGCGGACGTAGTCCTGCGACAAGACGTCGATCATCGCCGAACGGACCATGCGGGCGTACCAGCCGGCGCCGAGCACCCCGAGCGTCAGCGCCGGCAGCACCACGTGGCGCACCGTGCCGAAGCCGGACATCGGGAACCAGCCGAGATTGGCGGCGAAGACGTAGAGCAGCGACAGTGCGACGACGAACTGCGGCGCCGAGACGCCGATGAACGCCAGCCCCATGACCGTCCGGTCGAGCACGCCGCCGCGGAACACCGCGGCAAGCACGCCGAGCGCCAAGCCTGTGACGACCTCCACCAGGATGCCGGCGGCCATCAACAGCAGCGTCGCCGGCAACCGCGAGGTGATCAGCGCCGCCACCTCGGATTTCTGGGCATAGGAGCGGCCGAGATCGCCCTCGGCCAGATGTCCGAGATAGCGCAGGAATTGCAGGATGAGCGGCTGGTCAAGGCCAAGCTGGTGGCGGATGCCGGCAATCGTCGCCGCGGTGGCCGAGCGCCCGGCGATCTGCACCGCAGGATCGGCCGGCATCCAATAGAGCAGCAGGAACGTGATCGCCGCGATGCCCAGGAGGATCAAGAGAGCACTGCCGACGCGCTTTACCAGGATGAGGGCCATCACATCCTCCCGCGCTGCGTCGGATCGAGGATGTCGCGCAACGCGTCGCCGACCAGATTGAACGACAGCGCGGTCAACAGGATCGCGGCGCCGGGGAAAAACACCAGCCAGGGTGCGGCGGTAAAATACGTCTGGCTTTCGAAGATGATGTTGCCCCAGGACGGTTCCGGCGGCTGCACCCCGACGCCGAGAAACGACAGCGTCGCTTCCAACAGCGAGGTGGTGGCGATGCCGAGCGTGCCCCAGACGATCGCGGTCGGCATCAGGTGCGGCGCGATATGCAGCGCGATGATGCGAAGGTGCCCGGCGCCGAGCGACCGTTCGGCCAGAATGAAGTCCCTTTGCACCAGACCGGTCGTCTCGGTGTAGACGATGCGGGCCACCTGCACCCAATTCACGACGGCGATGACGAGGGCGACGATCCACAGGCTCGGCCGCAGCAGCGTCGCGAGGACGATCGCCAGCAAGAGCGCCGGAAACGCCATCATCAGGTCGGTGACCCGCATCAGCGCATTGCCGATCACACCGTCGACATAGCCGGCAACCATGCCGAAGCCGAGACCGATCGCCACCGCGATGCCGTTTGCCACCAGTCCGATGATCAGCGTGGTTCGCGCGCCGAACAAGAGGCGCGACAACAGGTCGCGGCCGAGCGTGTCGGTCCCGAGCCAGAATTTGGCGTCCGGCGGTACGGGCGCGCCTTCCAGCGTCAAGCCGTCGAACATCTGTTCGTCCGGCGCGTAGGGCGCCAGATGCGGGGCGCCGACGGCCATCACGACGACGGCAACGATGACGACAAGCCCGAGGAGCGCCGATGGCCTGCGCGCGAGTTCTTTGAGGACGCGCATCAGCCGGCCTCCGTCAACGGAACGCCGCCCGCCACGATGTCGGCAGCGATCTGCTCGAGCGTCAGCCGGCGAGCCATCGCCGCCCGGCGCAACACCGCGTAGGCGGCATCCTCGTCGATGCGCCGACTGTCCTGCAGTGCCCGCACCGCCCCATGCACCAGCGGCCGCAGCCGGATCCGCTCTTCGAGCTTGGCGATGCGCGTCGCCGTGATCTGGCGCTCGGCATGCAGCGAGGCCGCCAGCACCAGCGCCGGATAGACGGCGGACGCAGCGATAGGCTTGGCGATCAGCGCCCGGGCGCCGTGCGCGATGGCCCAGGCGATCCGTCCCGGCGCTTCGGACTGCAACAGCGCGATGAGCGGCATCGGCGCGCCGCCGACCGGCCAGGGAAACAGTCCATCCCAACCCTGGTCGGCATCGACGAGGACGACGTCGGCCTGCGCGCCGCCCCCTTCCAGGGGTGCCCATTTGACCTCGGCAGTCATTCCCAGCAGCCGCAGTTGCCGGGCGAGGCGGTCCGTGCCCTCATCGGGAACATGCAGCACGAGTGCGTGCCAGCCGGAGAAAGTCGGGGCGATCGTCATGAAACCACCCTGAGCTGCGGACGCGACCCGGTGGTGCGGTCGACGGTGAGATAGGGATCGGCGTCGATCGCCGGTCGCGACAGCACGATCTCGAAGCCGCCGTCGGTCATGATCCGGCCGAGGTGAAACGGCAGGGCGGCATGGTTGGTGCGGGGATCGATGGCGAGGGGCCCGTGCGGGGTTGCGAACGTCGCGCCGTAGAGCGCCGCCTTCACTTCGGCAGGGCCGTCGTCGCCGGCCGTGGCTACGGCTTCGGCCAGCATGCGAACGGCCGAATAGGCGCCCTCGAAGAACATCGAGATGCGGCGGCCGGCGCCGTGGCGCTCGGCAACGCGCGCCTTGAAAGCCCGGTTGGCCTCGCCGCGCAGCGTGTCGAAGTAGGGGCCGGTCGAGAACTGGCCCACCGCGCTGCCCGGACTGAGCTGGCCGAGATCACATTCGGCGAGATCGCAGCTGACGACCGGACAGCGATCCGGACGGAAGGCGGGGTCCCGGGCGCCGAGCGCCGTGATCGCGTTGAGGAAGGCGTAGGAGGAGGAGCCGACGAGATTGTTGAGGATGAAGTCCGGCCGCTTCGCCTCGATGTCGGCGACGATGCGGTCGACTTCCCCGTCCTCGATCGGCAGGTAGCGTTCGCCCAGGATCGTTCCGCCGGCGCGCCCGATGAGTTCGCGCGCCAGCCGGTTCATCTCCCAGCCCCAGACGTAGTTGGCGCCGACCAGATAGGCCCGTCTGCCGGCGGTCGGCAGCAGGTGATCGAACAGCGGGATCAGGTGCTGGTTCGGGCAGGCGCCGGTGTAGATGACGTTCTCGTTGGCCTCGAACCCCTCGTACGGGCAGATGTACCAGAGGAGCCCGTCGTGCTTCTCGACCAGCGGAATGACTTCCTTGCGGGCAAGCGAGGTGATCGTGCCGAGGATGTGCCGGCAGCCGCTGACGCGCAGCATCGCCCGCGCCTCTTCGAGATAGCGCCGCGGATCGCCGGCCGGATCCGCATGGATCGGCTCGATGACGACCGGAAGCTCTGCATCGGCCGCAATCTCCGCGATCGCCATGTCGGCGCCGTCCCGGCAGTCCCGGCCGATGGAGGCGTAGGGACCCGTTTCCGAGTAGAGAATGCCGACACGAATGGTGCGCCGCATGCGGGACGTCCTCAAACGAAAAAACCCCACAACGCTGTTCCGCTGTTTGGCGGGGCGTCGTGGGGCGCGATTGCCCGGAGGCTTTGAGATCAGCCTATGTCAATGTTGGGATCAGCCTAGGCCAGCGCCGGCAAGCTGCACAACACATAGTCATGCCTAACTTACGCACATTCGGCCGCCTGTCAACGGATTTGTACATACGTGGCAACGGCATTCGCGCTGCGGCGCGCGCCATCGCAGCGAAGCGCAACTCGGCGGCAGTTCCCCGTCGCGGCCAGTGCCGTCGTCGGTGCAGATCGTCGATTCGCGCCGGAAATGGCCGACTATTCGGCGCCCGGCGATCAGCGTTCGCTGCCGCGCGACTTCCGGCCGCCTTTGCGGCCGGCTTCGCTGGCGCGTTCGGGGTCGTTGGCGAAATTGCCGCCCGACGCCTGTCCACCCTTGCGGCCCGCCTCGGCGGCAAGATCGTGATCCCGCGAGAAGCTGCGCTTCTCGTCCGGCACGCGGCCCCCGCCCTTGCGGCCGGCTTCGGCGGCGAGAGCAGGATCCTGCGAGAAGCTGCGCTTCTCGTCCGGCACGCTGTGGCCCCCCTTGGCGGCGATCTGACGCTGACGATCATCGTCCATCGACGCGAAGCCGCGACCGGACTTCTCGCTGTGTCTCTCTGCCATGATGGCCTCCATGCGACGTGGCTCTGGTGATGTGGCCATCGGCAGTCAGCCGCAGCCGATCAATCAACGGACAGCTGACAGATCGGTTCCGCCGCGGCGCGTTTCCCCTGGCGCAGCGGTCAGCTGCTGACTTGGATGCCGATCGGGCCGTCGCGCCGGACGACCGAGACTGCCGCCTCCTCGCCGACCCGGCGGATCGACACGTCGATGGATTCGGAGCCGACGGCGATGCCGGCGATCGACACCTCGTCGACCCAGGCCGGCAGGTGCGGCCGGTCGAAGCAGACCCGGCGGCTGCGCAAGTCGAAGCCGAGCCCGAGGGTTGCCTGCAGCAGGGCGAGCGGGGCGGCAGCCGCCCAAGCCTGCGGCGCGCAGGCGACCGGATAGGCGGTCGGCCCCTGCGCGCGTTGGCGCGCCAGACCGCAGAACAGTTCGGGCAAGCGGCGCAGGTCGAAATACACCGAGGCGGTGAACAGACCCTCGAAAATCCGCTCGCTTTCGCGGCGAAAGCCGTATTGCGACAGGCCGAGGGCAATCAGCGCATTGTCGTGCGGCCAGACCGAGCCATTGTGATAGCTCATCGGGTTGAACCGCGGCTCACCGGCAGCGACGGTGCGAACGCCCCAGCCGGAAAAGCCGGCGACGTTCATCAGCGTTGCCGCCACAGCGGCGGCGCGTTCGGGATAGGCGATGCCGGCGAACAGGGCATGACCGGCGTTGGAGGTGCGCACCCGGCAGGGGCGTTTGGCACCATCGAGCGCCAGCACGTAGGTGCCGAGCTCCTCGTCGAAAAAGGCGGCGTCAAAGCGCTGGCGCAGGTCCTCGGCGCGGCGCTGCAGGTCGCGCGCCAGTTCCTGCCGGCCGAGGCGGGTGGCGATCTGGGCGGCACCGCACCATCCGGCGTAGACATAGGCCTGGACCTCGACCAGCGCGATCGGTCCGGCGGCAAGTTTGCCATCGGCGTGGAAAATCGAATCCCGGCTGTCCTTCCAACCCTGGTTGGCGAGGCCCTCGGCGTTGTAGCGGCCGTATTCGACGAAGCCGTCGCCGTCGCGATCGCCGTAGCGCGTGATCCAGTCGAGCGCGGCTTCGATCGCCGGCCACAGCATGGCCAGGGTGGCGAGGTCGCCCGTGCGCTCCAGGTAGGCCCCGGCCAGCATCAGGAACAGCGGCGTCGAATCGACGCTGCCGTAGTAGTGGCGGAACGGCACCTCTCCGAGTTCGGCCATCTCGCCATAGCGCACCTCATGCAGGATCTTGCCCGGCTCGGCGTCGGCCGCCGCGTCGAACTCGACGGCCTGGTGGGCGGCGAGGTGGCAGAGCACGCCGCGGGCGATCTCGGGATCGAACCACAGCATTTCGTAGGCCGTGAGCAGCGCGTCGCGGCCGAACACCGTCGAGAACCAGGGGATTCCGGCATAGGGAAAAGGTCCTTCCGGCGTGTCGGTGATCAAGACATGCAGGTCGGAGACGGCGCGCCGGAGCCCCTCGTCGAACAGCTTGTTGGAGGTCGTGACCTTGGCGCCGCGCGCGGCATAGCCGCGGAGCGACTGGCGCGAGGCGCGCAGTGCCAGCGCGAAGCTGCGCTCCACGTCGGGATCGAGGACGGCCGCGGCAGCCGAGCCGGCGCCGATGCCACAGCGGATCTCAACATGCAGAATATGCGCGACGCCGGGCACGAGATCGAGAACGAACGTCGTTCGATCGGCGGAGATCGTCGTCGGTTCGGGAGCAAAGCGCAGCAGTGTCTCGCGCACCCGGAAGTCGAGGCCGGTATAGGACAGGGCGACGGTCGTCGCCGTCAGTTGCGGCGGATGGCTGGCGCCACGATGCGCGCGCTGGCTGCCGCGCACTTCGAACACATCGGCGAAATCCGCTCCGAACGACAAGGTCAGCCCAACCTGCCGAGCGACCACGTCATAGTTGCGCACGACCAGCCGTTCGAAGCAGGTGCCGTCGTGCAGGAAGCGCGATCGGCGGATGTGGATCATGTCGTGGTCGAGGAGCTGGCGGCCCTCGCGGTCGTGGAAGTTCGGATTGGTCAGGTCGCAGGTGAGTGTGGCGTTGTCGTCGCGGATCGTCGAGGACAGCAGGATCGGCCGCGCCCCATCAATGGTCAGCAGCAGATGCGAGAGATGCCGGGTGTCGCGGTGAAACAGCCCCTCGACGCCGCCGGCAGCGGAGAAAGCGTCGCCATAATGGTCGAAGACGGCGAAAGTATCGTTATGCTTCAACGTGCGCGGCCGCTTCTCCAGATAGGAAGCGGTGGCCGGGACCACGAACTGCGGCCCCAGCTGTTCCATCTCAGCGCCTGATTCGAGCGCCGCTCCGGTCCTCTGCATGAGCTTCCCTTCTTCATCCCAGACCTCGCGAGCGAACCGCGGGGCGATCCGGTGCGGGCTGACGGTGCCGACGTCGCAACTGCCAGCAAAGCTGGCAATTGAGAGCGAAACAGTCGTTGGTCAAGTGCGTCGCCGACAAAGCGGGACGTCAGGCCTTCGCCGATCTCGCCGATGCATTCGATGCGCGGACTGGCGCATGCCATCGGCTCGATCACGTCTTTCCCATAGTCGACATCGACCTTGTCGATTTTGGCGCCGATCGTGAGTGGCAAAGCGCAGCGATAGGAGATGCATACGGCGCTGTCAGGGCGCTTGTTTGGCAAAATCCGACCCAGGAAGCCACGACAGCCGGACGGCTTGCGGCGCGAACAAGCAAAGAGAGCGAGGAGACGATCGTATCGGTGGGTGCCGGGCCCCAAGAGCGGCGACAGCGGCTTGCGCTGGTTGTCGGAACTCCAAACCAGCGGATAGCCAGAGAATGCGGCGCAAAAGCGGATGCGAGTGCCGGACCGGGCGGGCAACAACCGGCGCACGAGACCGGGGCGGGCGAAGCCAAGGGCCTCCGCCCGCCCCTTCCAAGCGTCGTTCGCGAACCCGGACGTGGCCGAACACGACCCACGCCCGATCGGTCATTCGGCTGCGATCGCCGCATGGTTGATCCGCCGCCCGGCAAGCGTGCTGAGCAACGCGTCGGCGGCGATCTCCTCCTTCAGCGTCTGGCCGAGGAGTTCCGAGGCGTCGGTCATGCCGAGCTCGTCAGCCCAGGCTTTCAGCGTGCCGTAGCGGGCGATCTCGTAGTGCTCGATCGCCTGGGCCGTGGCAACCAGTCCCGCATCAAGCGCGGGCTGATCCTTGAAATTCTCGATCACTTCGTCGCCCTCGGCGAGCAGGCCCTCCATCGCGTCGCAGGTCTTGCCCTGGGCGCGTTTGCCGAGAAGTTCGAAGATCTTCTGCAGCCGTTCGATCTGACCTGCGGTCTCCTCGCGGTGAGCCGAGAACGCCGTCTCGAGGTCCGGACTGGATGCATTGCGGGACATCTTCTGCAGTCCCTTCAGCACCTCGCGTTCGGCGTAGTAGATGTCCTTGAGCGTTCTGTGGAACAGGGCTTCGAGTGTCTTTTCCATCGCGATTTCTCCTTCGAGATCCAGGACGGTGGCAGCGCCTCGAACGTGCGCCGGCACGGGGGGTGAGGCGGCAGAATCACGTCCGGGAGCCTCGCGTCGGACCAGGGTCTCCGGTGCCGCTGCAATCAATGGCCCCGCTGCTGTCCCGGTGTCGGTCACAGAACCAACGCCGCGATCGCGCTGAAGTTCCGGGCGATCGGCATTTTGACGATTGCAGCCTGGTCGATCGGACCACGAGCGAGGGCGCGACGGGGTGCGCCGGCGGATTACAGCTTGTCGGCGCGGCGGGTGGCGGCAGCTTTCTTGGCCGCGGCCGAACGCTGGGCTGCCGTCCGAGCGGCGGCGGACGCGCCGCCGGCCCGACCGCCGGCATGGGCGGCCGGGTGGCCGGTTTCGACGCCGCGGCCCGATCCGCCCGGCTGCTTGCCACCGCCGTCATCCTTGTTGACCGTCGCCCAGGCGATGCGCTCGGCATCGTCGGGGGCGACGCCGCGCTCCTCGTAGCTATCGACGATGTGGTCGGCCTTGCGCTTCTGCCGCTCGGTGTACTTGGACTTGTCGCCTTGGGGCATGGCGCCCTCCTCCGGTTCGATCACCGACCAACGTCCAAAGCCGTCGGAGGTTCCCGACGCCGCTCGAACAGGTATGGCGGAGCCTGCCGCTGCTGTGCCAGACGCAGCGGTTTCCGTGTGCGTGACGGCGAGGACCGGCCCGTGCGCCATCGGCACTGCCCTGTCTCAACCGGCCGGCGCGCAGCGGAGCCGATCGGCGGGAATGCGGATGACACAATCGAGTCCGTCAGCATGAAAGCGGCGGTCGACACTGGCTCCCAGTTCCTGCGGCATCACCGTGTCGATGATGACCGAGCCAAAGCCACGGCCCGTCGGCGGCTCCAGGGTGCGCAGGCCGGATTCGCGCCAGGCGATCTCCAGGTCGCCATCCGGTCCGTCGATCCGCCAGGTGACGCTGAGCCGGGCATCCGGCCGGGCAAGGGCTCCGTATTTGGCCGCGTTGGTGGCCAGTTCGTGCAGCGCCAGACCGAGCGCCTGGGCACCTGTGCCGTGCACCCACACGTCAGGTCCGGACAGGCTGACGCGCCGATCGAACTCGTCGTAGAGGATGAGTTCGCCCTCGAGCAGATCGGCGAGCTTCATGCCGTCCCAGCCGTCGCGCACCAGCAGCTGGTGGGTTCGGCCGAGCGCCATCAGCCGGTCGTCGAAGCCGTTGAGGAAGTCGTCGAACGAGTCGGCGCCATGCGCGGTGCGCCGGGCTATGACCATGATCGTCGAGAGCATGTTCTTGATACGGTGATCGAACTCCCGCGCTATCACGCCCTGGAGGCGCTCCGCGGCGACCGTCGCGGTCACATCCTCGGCCTTCTGCAGCAGGCCGATCTGCCGGCCGGCGGCGTCGAACACCGGGATGTGGTGGCAGGTCCACCACACCTCCTTTTGTCCGCCATCGGCGGCCGGAATGCGGAACAGGCGGCGGACGAGGATGTTGGCTTCGCCGGCAGCGGCCCGCTCGAAAGCCGAGCGGAACGTCGCGAGCACCTCCCCCTCCTCGGGAAAGGCGTCGAACACATGGCGGCCGATCAGGTCCTCGCGGCGGCGGCCGGTCACGGCGAGATAGGC
>JARLIU010000304.1 GCA_031291595.1 Ancalomicrobiaceae bacterium
CCCACGTGCCGCGCGCTCATACGCAAATGTCGGAATCCCAGGACCACTAGCAATTCATTGAGTCTCGTGGAGCTTTGAATTTGACATTTGAGTGAGGCCGCGCAGCTCGGTGGGACTCAAATGTCAAATTCGCTCCACTAGGGTCTTCGACCGGCTCGCTTCGGCGTCGAGCGCGGCAGCGAGCCCGGTGCTTCTCGCGACGCCCCGCACAATTCAGCCGCAGAGGTTTCAATGAATGACCATACGGCTGCCAGCCTGGCGGCCAATTCGGCTGATAGTCATGGGTGCTCACGGCAAGATGACGTCCTCTGGCGATCGAAAGGAAACGTCATGCGAGCGTTGAGGCATTTGACGGCCTCTGCCGGTCTCCGAGTCCCCCGCGGTCGCGCAGGCTCGGTCGGGAGACACCTCGCCATCGCGTCCTGTGCGGGCCGGGCGACGATCCCCACCGCACATACAACGGGTCGCTGATCGATTTCGACAGTCTGCCCGCTCCGATTTGGCTCAAAGGCGACGTGCTCCTGCCAGAAGAGCCATGTCGGTCAGAAATGGAGCGCACCATCACGAAAGGTCGACATGATGAAATTGACATCTGAAGCCATCGAGACGACCGTCCGCCAGATTGACGTGCAGCCGGTGCCGGACGACCACCCCGTCGTGCAGCAGTTCAACATCCTGTTCGGCGACCACACCTTCTTCGTGGACAGCCACGGCCTCAACATTGTTGAGCCGGACAAGCCGGCCGACGGTATGGAGACCGGCCGGATCATCAGGCTGGCCAGTTGGACGGACGAGACCCGCACCAAGTTGGAAAAGCACGATCCACAGCGATCCGAGACGGTGGTCATGCTGGGTCGAGCCGCCTAGGGCGCGCCCGGTCAGATTGAAGCAATCTGATCGGCAGGACACGCGCAAACCTTTGACTCTGACGCATTTTCTTGTCGATCGGGTGATTGCATCCGATCGGGAAATGCGCTCGGCCTTTGATCGTGCATGACTTCGGCTTTCAGACGGATCGCCGCGGCGACCCGTCTGAAAGCGTTGTGCGCTAGAGCGCCGTGCGTCCGGTTGGACGCACATAAGGCGCTCTATCTTTTTGATTCTAGAGCATCTTATCTGCGTCAGCCGACTCCGGCTGAGCGCAGGATGCTCTAGGTCGGGCGTCGGGCATTTTCCATTTTTGTTTTTCCGCCGATGCGCTCAGTGCCTCTCGGCCGATCCTGCCGATCCTGCCGATCCTGCCAATCCCGCTGCGCTGATCGCCAAACTCGCCAGACCGAGGTCCGAGCAGGCCGCCTGCACATCAGCGTGAACGCGCCCTTCCCCAGGTAACGAACCGCGGCGACGAACCGAATGGATTATTGCCGCTTCACCACCATCCAGCCCCTCGGGAGGCCCCCATGCTGTCCAGACGTGCCGTCTTCGCCCTCGTCGCTCTCGCCGGCGCCCTCGTCTCCGGTTCCGCGGTGGCTGCCGAGACTGTCCCCTACACGCCGGCGGCGTTCGATGCGGCGCAAAACGCCGGGCGCTCGATCCTCGTTGAGGTCCATGCAACCTGGTGCCCGACTTGCAAGGCGCAGGTGCCGATCCTGTCGTCGATCGAGATGGGCGACGCCTACAAGGACCTGCTCGTCGTCCACGTCGATTTCGACAGCCAGAAGGACGCGGTCCGGCGCTTCGGCGCGCGCATGCAGAGCACGCTCATCACCTTCAAGGGCGGCAAGGAGACCGGTCGATCGGTCGGCGACACCGATCCGGACTCGATCGCAGCCCTGCTCGCCAAGGCCATCTGAGGCGCATCGACCATGACTGCCGGCACCCTCGGGCTCGCCTATCTGGCGGGCGTTCTGTCGATCCTGTCGCCCTGCGTCCTGCCGCTGTTGCCGATCGTGTTGGGCTCGGCAGCGAGCAGACATCGGGCGGGGCCGTTGGTTCTGGCCGGCGGCGTCGTGCTGTCGTTCGTTGCCATCGGCGTCTTCGTCGCGTCCGTCGGCTTTGCCATCGGCCTCGACGGCGACGTCTTCCGCGGCGTTGCCGCGGTGCTCATGCTTGTCGTCGGCATCGTACTGACGCTGCCGAGCCTGCAGGTGCGATTGGCGATAGCCGGCGGGCCGATCAGCAACTGGGCGGATCGGCGCATCGACGGTGTCGGCTCTGACGGTCTTGTCGGGCAGTTCGTCATCGGCCTGCTGCTTGGCGCAGTGTGGAGCCCGTGCGCCGGCCCGACGCTCGGCGCGGCGTCGCTGCTGGCGGCGCAGGGCACGTCGCTCGGCGAGGTCGGCAGCATCATGGCGAGCTTCGGGCTCGGCGCCGCGACGCCGCTCGTCGGCCTCGGGCTCGTCTCGCGCCAGGCGATGGCGCATTGGCGCGGACGCCTGCTCTCCGCCGGCAAAGGCGCCAAGATCAGTCTCGGCGTCCTCCTCCTCGCCCTCGGTACCTTGATCCTGACCGGTCTCGACAAGCAGCTGGAAACGATGCTGGTCGAGGCGTCACCGGCGTGGCTGACGACACTCACGACGCGGCTGTGAAGGGCGATCCGAAACCAGCAAGGCAATTTCCGCCGCCGCGTCGTTGGCAAGCCCGGCGCCTACAACGTTGACGCCTGGCTTCAACCCAGCGGCGGAGAGGGCGGATGCTGTTGCACCGAACCGCGCCCTTGCAGCAGGTGACGCAACCCGCGGCGCGACGGCCGCGCCGCAGGGTGTCGCGTGCCATCAGAACGGAGAGCCGAATTCGGCACATTTGCCAAGCTCGTCTTCGATTTCCAGAAGACGATTGTACTTGGCGATGCGTTCCGACCGGCAGGCCGAACCGGTCTTGATCTGGC
>JARLIU010000305.1 GCA_031291595.1 Ancalomicrobiaceae bacterium
ATCGCGTCGAGCTGGCTCTCCACCGCAAAGCGGGTGAAGATCGGCGAGGGTTCGCGATAGGCCTGCACGTTCTTGGCATGGCTCGGCATGAGCATGCGCATGAAGTCCTTGGCTTCGCGGTAGCCGTCGTCGCCGGCGACGAGGATTTCGTCGATGTCCTTGTTGTAGAGGTCGCGGATCGAGCGCTTGATCAGCGAGCCTTCCTCATAGACGAGCTTCGGCGCGGACGACTGCAGCGTCAGTTCGCGCACGTTCTCCCACAGCCGCAGCAGGTATTCGAAGTCGCGCTTGATCTCGGTCTTGGTGCGGGCCGCGCCGGCGGTGCGGACGATGACGCCCATGCCTTCAGGAACTTCCAGCTCCTGGGCGATGGTCTTCAGCCGCTTGCGATCGGGGATCGAGGTGATCTTGCGGGAGATGCCGCCGCCGCGCGCCGTATTCGGCATCAGCACGGAATAGCGACCGGCGAGCGACAGATAGGTCGTCAGCGCCGCGCCCTTGTTGCCGCGCTCCTCCTTGACCACCTGGACCAGCAGCACCTGGCGGCGCTTGATCACTTCCTGGATCTTGTAGTGGCGCTTCAGTCGCTGCTGCGACCGCCGTTCCGGCACCTCCTCGAGCGCATCCTCGGACCCGACGACGTCGACCTGATCTTCCTCGGCCTCGCCCTCGCCGCCGTCGTCGGCATCGCCATTGTCGCGCGCCTCGTCAGCCTCGCCGGACTCCGCCGAGCGGCCACGCGTCTGGCGCCGCGGGCGCCCTTCGTCACGGTCGGCTTCCGACTGGAACCGCGCCTCCTCTTCGAGGAGCGCCTGACGGTCGGCAAATGGGATCTGATAATAGTCGGGATGGATCTCGGCGAAGGCGAGGAACCCGTGCCGATTGCCGCCGTAATCGACGAAGGCGGCCTGCAACGACGGTTCGACCCTGGTGACCTTCGCGAGATAGATGTTACCGCGCAATTGCTTCTTGGAGGCTGCCTCGAAATCGAATTCCTCGACGCGGCTGCCACGCACCACGACTACCCGGGTCTCCTCCGGGTGGGTGGCATCGACGAGCATCTTATTTGCCATGTAGAAACGTCTCCACGGCCCCGCGACAAGGCGCCGGCGCAGGCGCTCCCGCGCCGCGCCGAGGAAGGACCGTATTGTTGGGATGGGAAGGGAAGGGCCTCGGTCCCGGCCGTCCGGACAGCGATGCGTCGGCGGGTCGTCCGGTCCCTGACCGGCTCCCATTCTGACGTTGCTGTTCCCGTGACGATCCGCATGACCGTTGGATTCGACCCAGTGTTCGGGCGCCGACCCGGTAAACCCGACCGCGGCGCAAATTCGCTTCGTCCAAGCCGCTCTGACCCCGGACGGGACCCGATGGCTCGCATCTCATTCGCCGCGGCTGCTTCGGTCACTCCCGGACCGTCGCCTCGACGTCGATTCCACCGCGGATCTGGTCGCGTCGCTCGACACGGCCGATCGTCCGCTGTCCCGAAGCGCGGCCGGCACGAGCCACCAGCTCGGCAAACCGGCGCCCCAAACCGCGTCGGGAGCGTCGCGACATCCGGCGCGAACGGCAGTTGCCGCCCGATCCGACACCGGTCCGCTCCGAGGTGCGACCGAGGTCGCGACCCGAACTCGCATGCGCCGGACCGTATCCGCCCTGGCCATTGCGTCTAGCCCGGCCAGAACCTGTCCGACGATCGACTGCTCGCGTGACGCGAGCCGGGGATATCCGAGTAGTCCCGTACTGCGGCACTCACGACCCGCGCGAAACGCGCTGCGACCCGAGACTGCCTGACCGCTGCCGAACCTACACCCTTGACGAGTGCCGGCCGACCGCACCGATGGGACCTCGACCGCCTCGAAGGCCCGCTGGCGCGAGGATCCGAATCAGGTCGTCAGCGGCGCAGTCCCTTCGGATTCGATGGGACGGCCAAACCCCTATATTCCTTTTAAGGAGCCTATGCCGCCTTTGCAAGGGATGAACCAGAATGCTTAAGGCCAATAAGCATCACCATAGCGTCAACGGGAGGTTAACCCGAAGCTGATGAAGATCGGCGGCCCGGTGCAACTGGGGCGGATCGGCCGGCAGCCCTCGGGCAACGCCAGCCGCGCCTTGCGTCTCGGCAAGCGGTCGGCAAGAGGGTTGCGCAGCAAACGCTGCCACGTCACAAGTGAGTGAGGGGCGACACGGACGGGACATGCTGGCAGGCAACGACAAGGCAACCAGACAGATGTGCTGTGGGCGAGGGGCAGTCCGCCGCTCGCTCGGGACAGCATTCGCCGTTCTCGCCCTGCTCGCGGGTCTGGTCCTGACGCCCGATTCGGTTGAGGCCGCAGCGCCCAAAACCACGGGTTCGGAGATGACCGCATCCGAGCCGGCAGCTGCGCCCGACGCCGCGTCCGTGCCGGTCGCTTCGCACGCCGCCGTCGAGGTCAGTGGCGATATGACGCGCTTCGTCCTCGATTTCAGCCGGTCGGTGGCGATCGATGCCTTCGTGCTCGCCGATCCCTATCGCGTCGTCGTCGATCTGCCGGAGACCCGATTCGATCTCGCCTCCACGTCGAAGGAGGCGCGCGGCCTCATCCATTCCTGGCGTTACGGCTTGTTCGCCACCGGCCGATCGCGCCTGGTGTTCGACTTGACCGGTCCGGCCCGCATCGGCTCGGCTCGCGTCGAGCCGACCGCCAACGGCGCGGCGCGGCTGACGATCGAGGTCGTCGCCGTCGCCAAGGAAGCCTTCGTCGCCGATACGCGGTCGCAGCCTTCGCCGACGGCAGAAACGCAGCCCGCTTCGCCCGCTATCGATCGCGCCACGCCGCCGATCCCCGGTCAGAAACTGGTCGTCGTCGTCGATCCCGGGCATGGTGGGCTCGACGCCGGCACCGTCAGCCCCAGGACCGGCATGCCCGAAAAACAGATCGTGCTGGAATTCGGCAAGCTCCTGGCCCAAAGACTCACCGACAGCGGCCGCTACGAGGTCTATCTGACCCGCTCGACCGACACCTTCGTGCCGCTCGATGAGCGGGTCGATATGGCTCGCAACCACCATGCCGATCTCCTCGTCTCCATCCACGCCGATGCCGAACTCGACAGGAGCGTGCGCGGCTCGACCATCTTCACCCGTTCGGAAAAGGCCTCCGACGCCAAGGCGGCGGCGCTGGCCCAGAAGGAAAACCAGTCGGACGCGATCGCCGGCATCGCCAGCAATGACAAGGCCGACGATATATCCGACATCCTGTTCGACCTGACGCTGCGCGAAACGCGGCATTTCAACCATGCCATCGCCAGCTACCTGGTGGCCGCCATGGCGAAGTCCGGCCGCATGGTCAAGCAGGACCCGCATCGCTCGGCGCAGTTGCGGGTGCTGAAAGCCTACGACGTGCCGTCGGTG
>JARLIU010000306.1 GCA_031291595.1 Ancalomicrobiaceae bacterium
AGGAACCACCATGTTCAAGCGCATCCTTGTGGCCGCCCTGTTGACGCTCGCCGGTTCCGGTCTGGCGCTGGCGCACGAATACAAGCTGGGCAATCTCGATATCGTCCATCCCTGGACGCGCGCGACGCCGGCTGGCGCCAAGACCGGCGGCGGGTATCTCATCGTCATCAACAAGGCCGCGACCGCCGATCGCCTCGTCTCTGCCGCATCGGACGTCGCCGGCAAGGTCGAACTGCACCAGATGGCGGTGAAGGATGGCGTCATGACCATGCAGCCGCTGCCTGACGGCGTGGCGATCCCGGCGAACGGCAAGGTCGAATTCAAGCCTGGCGGCTACCATGTGATGTTCATCGACCTGAAGGCGCCGTTCAAGAAGGGCAACAAGGTCAAGGTGCATCTGACGTTCGAGAAGGCCGGGGCGACGGACGTCGACTTCGAGGTGGCGGGCGTCGGCGAGACGGCACCGGCCGATCCGGATCACATGCACATGAACTGAAGCGCCCGCGGCCCGGACCCGCTGCGGCCCGGCAGGCTCAGAGGATGGCGACGTCGGTGGCGCGGTTGAAATCGGCGTTGCGCACGGCTTCGCCGATCACCGTCAGCATCGCGTGGCGCGCGGCTTCCGGGTTGCGCGTCGCGATCGCCTCGACGATGGCTTCGTGCTGGATGGCCGACTGGTGTTGACGTTCCGGCTCGTCGACAGGGGACGAAATAGCAAACGAGGCAGTCAGGGCGGTTTCGATGATCGCCCCGATCGCCCGCATGAACGGGTTGCCGGAGGCGGCGGCGACGGCCAGATGCAGCCTCAGATCGGCGGCGGCGAACGTCGCATGCGTATGGCCGGGCGCCCGCATGGTCGCAACGATCGTCCGCATTTTGGCGACGTCCTCGTCGCTCCGGTTGAGTGCGGCAAGCGACGCAGCAGATGGTTCAAGGGCCTGGCGAATCTCAAACAGCGATTGCATGAACGAGCGGTCGATGCCGTTTCGCAGCCGCCAGTTCAGCACGTCGGCATCGAACATGTTCCAGTTGACGCGGTCGGCGACGCGTGTGCCGATCTTGGTCTTGGCCACGACCAAGCCTTTGGCCGCCAAGGTCTTCATCACTTCGCGGATGACAGTGCGCGACACGCCGAATCGGGTCGTCAGATCGGCCTCGCACGGCAGATTGGCGCCGACCGGAAAGTCGCCGCGCAGGATGGCCGTGCCGAGCACTGCGGCTACCTGCGCCTGACCGGTCCGTGCGGTCCGTCGTATCACACGGGAAGCGTGCGCCGTCGATAGGTTCATCTCCTCCACCCTTGGAGCTGATTTGGTGTGATTGTTATCGGTTGGTAAGATAGGACACAATTCTGACGATAGATACAGGCTCGTTTTCCAGATCATAGTCCGCAGCGCCGTCCAGTTCGATGACCGTCGGCGCCAGCGGGAAGCCCGAGTTGTCAGGGATTGATACCGAATGTGATTTCGGTCGAATCGGGCACTCGGCTAGAAGTCGCAGTGACCTGATCAACCAAGAAAGAGGCGGGCCGATGTGCGGTATCGTGGGCATCCTGGGTACCCGGCCGGTGGCGGCGCACCTCATCGACGCGATGAAGCGGTTGGAATACCGCGGCTATGATTCAGCTGGGCTCGCCACGCTGGAAGATGGCCATCTGGCCCGCCGGCGCGCCGAGGGCAAGCTGAAGAACCTGGAGGCCAAGCTCGAGGCTGGGCCGCTGGCCGGCACCATCGGCATCGGCCAGACGCGCTGGGCGACCCATGGCGCGCCGACGGAGGCGAACGCCCACCCGCATGCGACACCGCTTGTCGCCGTCGCCCACAACGGCATCATCGAGAATTTCCGCCAGCTGAAGGACGAACTCATCGCCGCCGGCCGGGTGTTTTCGTCGCAGACGGATACGGAGGTGGTGCCGCATCTGGTCACCATCGAACTCGAGGCCGGAGCCAGCCCGCAGGAGGCCGTCGCCCGGGTGTTGAAGCGGCTGACCGGCGCTTTTGCGCTCGCCTTCCTGTTCGAGGGCTTTCCCGATCTCCTCATCGGCGCGCGCAAAGGCTCGCCGCTCGCCGTCGGCCACGGCCAGGGCGAGATGTTCCTCGGCTCGGATGCGCAGGCGCTCGCTCCCTTCACGGATCGCGTCACCTACCTCGAAGAGGGCGACTGGGTGGAACTCACCCGCTCGTCGATCATCGTCCACGATGTCTCCGGCAAGGAGGTCAAACGGGCGGCGGTGATCTCGCAGGCCTCCGCCTTCCTGGTCGACAAGGGCAACTATCGTCACTTCATGGCCAAGGAGATCCACGAGCAGCCGGACGTTACCGGCCATACGCTCGCCCGCTATCTCGATCTTGCCGCTGCTTCGGCGCGGCTGCCGGAACTGCCGTTCGACTGGGCGACGATCGACCGCATGGTGATCACGGCCTGCGGCACCGCCTATTACGCCGGGCTCGTCGCCAAATACTGGTTCGAGCGGCTGGCGCGCATTGCCGTCGACATCGATGTCGCCTCCGAATTCCGGTACCGCGAGGCGCCGCTCAGCCCCGGCGGGCTCGCGCTGTTCATCTCGCAGTCGGGGGAGACGGCGGATACGCTGGCCAGCTTGCGCTACTGCAAGGAGCACGGCCAGCATATCGCGGCGATCGTCAACGTGACGACGTCGACGATCGCACGCGAGGCGGACGTGGTGTTCCCGACGCTGGCCGGACCGGAAATCGGCGTCGCCTCGACCAAGGCGTTCACCTGCCAGCTGTCGGCGCTGTTGTCGCTGGCGGTCGCGGCCGGCCGGGCGCGCGGGGTATTGTCCGCGGCGCAGGAGCGAGCCGCCGTCGACGCGCTGGCCGAGGTGCCGCGGCTGCTCGTCGAGGCGCTCAGGCTCGAGCCGCAGATCGAGCGGCTGGCCCGCTCCATCGCCAAGGTCAAGGATGTGCTCTACCTCGGCCGCTCGACCAGCTATCCGCTGGCGCTCGAGGGGGCGCTGAAGCTGAAGGAAATCTCCTACATCCACGCCGAGGGCTATGCCGCCGGCGAATTGAAGCACGGACCGATCGCACTCATCGACGAGACCATGCCGGTGGTGGTCATCGCGCCGCACGACGAGGTGTTCGAGAAGTCGGTTTCCAACATGCAGGAAGTGGCGGCGCGCGGCGGTCGCATCGTGCTGATCACCGACGCACAAGGCGCCGAGACCGCGGCGATGGAGACCATGGCGACGATCGTCATGCCGACGATGCCGTCGCTGATCGCCCCCATCGTCTATGCCGTGCCGGTGCAGTTGCTCGCCTACCACGCTGCGGTGCAGATCGGCACCGACGTCGACCAGCCGCGCAACCTGGCGAAATCCGTCACGGTGGAGTGAGGTGAGGAGCGATCCCGGCTCTGCCGGGACGAAAACGTCCAGTGGACGTTTTCGAGCGACGAACGCGCCGAGCTTGGGCGAGGCGCCGTGCGCGGCGGTGCCACCGGCGCCGGCAAGCTGCTCCGGCGGAGCGCTTCGAGCGACGAACGCGCCGAGCTTGGGCGAGGCGCCGTGCGCGGCGGTGCCACCGGCGCCGGCAAGCTGCTCCGGCGGAGCGCTTCGAGCTGCGAACGCCGCGAGTTTGGGCGAGCGGCAGCACCCGTCAGGGCTGGTCGGCGGTGGACCTTGCCGCACATCGCTTTATACTACATCGCCACAGGGGGTGGCCGGGGAGGCCCGCCGGCGGCCGCAGCAGCCGTGTGCCCCGACTTCAGCCGCTCGACGGCCCCTGCGGAGGCGACATGTCGGAAGAGCCTTTGGAACCCGTGCCGCATCTCAGCGCGATGGCGCAGCTGCGCAACAATTTCCTGACCGGCGTCGTCGTCGCCGGACCGATCGCCATCACCGCCTATCTCGCCAATTCCTTCCTTGAATGGGTCGACGGCAACGTCAAGCCGCTGATCCCGTCGGCATGGAATCCGGACAGCTATCTCCCCTTCGCGGTGCCGGGGTTCGGGCTGCTGGTGGCGGTCATCCTGTTGACCATGCTCGGTGCGCTGACGGCCAATCTGGTCGGCCGGACGCTGATCACCTACGGCGAACTCCTGGTCGAGCGGACGCCGTTCGTCCGCTCCGTCTACAAGACGCTGAAGCAGGTGTTCGAGACCTTCGTCGCCAACAAGGACAATTCGTTCTCGGAGGTCGGCCTGATCGAATGGCCGAGGAAGGGCGTCTGGTCGATGGTGTTCGTCTCGGGCGCGGCACGCGGCGAGGTGGCCGAACGGTTGGCGGCGACTGGCGGCGCCGAGGCGGCTGCGGAGTTCGTCACCGTGTTCATTCCGACGACGCCCAATCCGACCGGAGGCTACATCATGTTTCTGCCGCGCAAGGACGTGATCGTCCTCGACATGACGATCGAGGAGGCGGCCCGGCTGATCATCTCGGCTGGCGTGGTGGTGCCGGAGCAGAAGGCCAAAGCGTCGCTGCCGGTGCCACCCGAGCCGATGCCACCACCACCCATGCCGCCGCCGGTCGTTCCACCGGAGCCGGAGCCCGAGCCGCCACGTCAGGAACCGCCGCCGAGGCCGCCGCTGCCGGAGCCGGTGGAGTAGATCGCGATAAGGTCGCCGGTAAGCGGCTTCCGACGCAGCGCGCGACTGCATCGGGCGAGCGTTCGGCCGCTTTCGCGGCAGCTCACCACAGGCCGATCGCCGAGCCGATGCCACGGAAGGTCGCGGCGGTCGAGCCGAACCAGCTGTCGTCGTGCTTCGGCGCGGCGGGCGGTATCGGCTGGGCGGCGGTCGAGGCGTTGGGGGCTTTGGGCGCCGAAATGCTCTTGGTCACCGCCGGATCGCCGGGCTGGGCCGCCGTGGCCGGAGCCTGATAGGCGGGCAGCGGCGCCGGCTTGTCGGAGGGTGCGCCGACCTTGCCGAGCTGTTCTTGACCGAGCTGACGCGAGATGTCGAAACCGTCGATATTGCGCTCGCCGATCGGCGCCGGTGCGGTATCGACGACGCCGGCGGGCGACGGACCGGTCGCGACCGGCGGTAGCGGCTGCTTCTGTACCACGTGGACGATCTTGAAGCCGCGCTGCTTCAGTTCGCGCAGCAGCGGCGCCACGGCATTCGACGACGAGCCCTTGATGTCGTGCAAGAGCAGGATGCCGCCGTTCTCCCGTTCGAGCTGCGCCAGCGCGTGATTCATCACGTTTTGCCATTCGGAATCGGTGATGAAGCCCTTGATCCAGTCGTTGCCCTCGGCGTCGATGGCGAACACGCCCATGTTGATCTGGTTGAACCAGGCATTGACGACGTGGCTGTTGAACAGGCCGGGGTAGCGGAAGAACAGGCTGGTCGGCTTGTCGCTCGACCTGCCCCAGATCGCATTGTCGACCGCCTTCCAGCCGCCGATGATCTCGGCCTGGGACTTGTCCAGCGGCCAGTTCTTCAGCTGATAGGTATGCGTCATGGTGTGGTAGCCGATCGACATGCCGGCAGCCGCCACCTTGCGCGCTTCGGCGGGATAGGCCTTGGCCATCTGGCCGATCATGAAGAAGGTCGCCTTGACGCACTCATGCTGCAGCGCCGCCAGCACGCGATCGGTGGTGACCGGCCTGGGGCCGTCGTCGAAGGTCAGGATGACTTCCTTCGGCCGCAACAGCGGCATCTTGGTGTGGTAGGTCTGGCCGACATAGAAACCGCCCGTCGTATCGACCTCGATGATGCGCGACAGACCGATGGCGTCCGGATTGCCGGGGCAGGGGGTCGGCGGCACGTCGATGGCGACATGCTCGTGCGGCGGCACTTGCGGCTGGGCGGTGAGGGCTTCGAGCGAGACCGGCTTCTTCGGCGCTGGCGGCGCTTTCGCCGGCCTGGTGGCGGGCGTCCGCGAGGCGATCTTGGCCTTGTCGGCGGGCTTGGTCGCGGCGACGGGCTTCGGCTGAGGCTTGGCGGCCGGCATCTTCAGCGGCTTTTTCTTCAACAGCTCCGGATCGGCCGGATTGCCGGATTGCGCGGTCCGAAGCTGCGCCCCATTCGGCGCGAGATCGAGCGGCGCGTTCTGGGCAAGTGTTGCGGAGGCGGAACCAAGCACGAATGCCGCCAGTCCCAAGGTCAGGGCAGGGACCGCGCCGCGAATTGTCCTATTCATTCCAAGACTCCGTAGCCACCGCAGGGCATCTGGGGCAAACCCAATTTGCCGGTCGACGCTCCGATTCGATCCAGCAAACCCAAATCCAAGAACGGCACTGCTCGAAAACACTGTCCCTTGGCGGCCAATTGTGTCGTTTCCATGGGGCTGCGAACGGGCACTGAAGATCGAAACCTAATCGGCCGGCCGGAGGGTCGCGGACATTGCTTGGCGTCGGCGACCGGATTTGGGCAATTGCCGAGTAGGAACTGCCAATCCAAGTAACCACGGCTTTCTGACCGCAAGGTTAATGGATTGCAAATTGGCTGCTGCGGCGGGCAGCCGTGCATCCGGCGCAAGGCCGGTGTTGCGGGGGGCGGCCGGGCAGGCTAAGAGGCTGCCCCTGGCGAGTGTCCGCTACCGATGTTGAGGAGACGGCTGAGCTGCGCGTCGATCAGTTTGATTTCGAGTTGCCAGAGGATCGGATCGCGCTTCGCCCCGCGAACCCGCGCGATGCGGCGCGGCTGCTGGTCGTCCGTCCCGGTATCGCGCCCGGCCTCGCCGACCACGTCGTCGGCGATCTTCCGCAGCTGCTGTCACCCGGCGACTGTCTGGTGTTCAATGACACGAAAGTGATCCCGGCCGAGCTCGCCGGCGTCCGTTTCCGCGGCGAAATCGCCGCCGGCGTCTCCTTCAACCTGCACAAGCGTGAGGGCGCCCACGTCTGGCGCGCCTTTGCCCGCGGCGCAAAGAAGCTCTGCGCCGGCGACCGCGTCCGCTTCGGCGATCCGTCGCGGACGTGCGAGGCGGGCGAACTGTGGGCAACGGTCAGCGACAAGGGGGAGGGCGGCGACGTGACGCTCGCCTTCGATATCGCCGGGCCCGACCTCGACCTGCGCATCCAGACGATCGGCAAGGTGCCGCTGCCACCCTACATCGGCTTGAAGCGCGAGGCGGACGAGCGCGACCGCGCCGACTACCAGACGATCTACGCCCGCGACGAGGGAGCGGTGGCCGCGCCGACCGCCGGGCTGCACTTCACGCCGGATCTCATCGAACGGCTCGAAGCCCGTGGGATTTCACACCAATTCGTCACGCTGCACGTCGGTGCCGGCACGTTCCTCCCGGTCAAGGCCGAGGACACCGACGATCACGTCATGCATGCCGAATGGGGCACCGTGCCGGCGCAGGTCGCGGCCGAACTTCAGGCGGTGAAGGCCAACGGTGGGCGCATCGTCGCCGTCGGCACGACATCGCTCAGGCTTCTGGAAAGCGCAACCGGCGAGGACGGCGTCATCCGGCCGTTCTCCGGCGAGACGGCGATCTTCATCACGCCGGGCAGGCCGATCCGTGCCGTCGATGCGCTGATGACCAATTTCCATCTGCCGCGCTCGACGCTGTTCATGCTGGTCTCGGCGTTTTCCGGGCTCGACTGCATGCGTGCGGCCTACGCCCATGCCATCGCCGCGGGCTATCGCTTCTACTCCTATGGCGATGCGTCGCTGCTGTTCAAGGCGTCCCAACCATGACCGTCGATGTCCTCCCGATTGCCACCGAGGTCGTGCCCGCCTTCGGCTTCGAGGTGCTGGCCCGCGACGGCAGGGCGCGGCTCGGCCGGGTGACCACGGCGCACGGGGTGATCCGTACGCCCGCCTTCATGCCGGTCGGCACGCAGGGCACCGTGAAGACCATGTACCCGGACCAGGTCAGGGCGCTTGGTGCCGATATCGTGCTCGGCAATACCTATCACCTGATGCTGCGGCCGGGAGCGGAGCGGGTCGCCGCCCAGGGCGGCCTGCACAGGTTCATGAACTGGCCGCACCCGATCCTCACCGATTCCGGCGGCTTCCAGGTGATGTCGCTGGCCAAGCTCAGGAAGCTCAGCGAGGCCGGCGTCACCTTCCAGAGCCATATCGACGGCAAGCGATACGAACTGACGCCGGAGCGCTCGATCGAGATCCAGGGGCTGCTCAACTCGAACATCCAGATGCAGCTTGACGAGTGCGTGGCGCTGCCGTCGACGCGGGCCGAAATCGAGCGGGCGATGCAGCTGTCGCTTCGCTGGGCGGAGCGGTCGAAGGCGGCGTTTTCCGGCAAACGCGGCCACGGCATCTTCGGCATCGTACAGGGCGGCGACGATGCGGCCTTGCGCGTTGAATCCGCAAGCGCGCTCAAGGCACTGGAGTTTCACGGCTATGCCGTCGGCGGACTGGCCGTCGGCGAGCCGCAGGCGGTGATGCTGGAAATGATCTCCGCCGTCGATCCGATCCTGCCCGAGGCGAAGCCGCGCTACCTGATGGGCGTCGGCACGCCTGACGACATCGTGAAGTCGGTGATGCGCGGCATCGACATGTTCGATTGCGTCATGCCGACGCGGGCGGGCCGGCACGGGCTCGCCTACACCCGGCGCGGCAAGGTCAACTTCAGGAATGCCCGCCACGCCGACGATCCCCGGCCGCTCGACGAGGAGAGCGACTGCCCGGCGGCGCGCGACTATTCCCGTGCTTACCTGCACCACCTGGTCAGGACCGAAGAGGCGCTGGGCGCCATGCTGCTCACCTGGGTGAACCTCTCCTACTACCAGACGCTGATGGCGGGCGTGCGGGCGGCGATCGGCGAAGGCCGGCTCGCCGACCACGTCGCGAGCTTGAACGAGGCATGGGCGAAGGGCGACGTCCCGCCGCTGGGGTGAGCGTCGCTTATGCTCAGATCTTCTTCTTCGGGCCGACCGGGGCGCCGTTGACGAGCAGGTCGCCCGCCTCGTCGATGTCGATCGCCCAGAAATAGGCGTCGGCACCTTCGGTCTTGGCCAGGGCCTTCGCCGCATAGAGGCCGATGATGGCCTGCGGAGCGCCCTCCACCGTCACCTTCTGTAAGGACTGGATCACCTTGTCGAGGCCCTTGGCGTGGACGTCGAAATGCGCCTTGGCCCGACTGTCGGCGACATGCACGTCGCCCTGCCAGGTAAGCGAATACAGCGGCGCCGTCAGTTCCGACGGCTGCAGGGCGACGGTGACGCCGCCGCTCGGCAGGAAGGCCGTCTGGATGCCGGCCTCGGCCACCTTCGGCACCACATCGGGCTCGTTGAGGTCGAAGGCGTCGATCACCCGGCTGATGCCATCCTTGACGTTGAAGTCCTTGACGCTCACGTCGATCGTAAGCCGGCTCGGGATCAGATCCTTCGCCCAGTCGGGCACGAAGACGGAATCGACCGCGATGCCGTCAAACACATAGCCGAGATCGAACCTGCTGGATGGACTGCCGGTATCGAGGCCGAGCTTCAGCCCGACGTTGCCGATGGTGCCCCGGCCGAATGGGGTCTGCACCGCGATCTTATCGATGCCGACAGCTGCCGTCATCGTGTCGAGGAGCGGCGCCGTGGCGCGCAAGAGATCCTTGAGATTGGCCTGATGGGCGACGATGTCGGGCTTCGTCTGGTTCTCGATGAAAAAGCCGATGAGGTCGCGCACGCCGAAGGTATGCAGGCGGTCGATGGCGAACATGCCGTGCGCCGACGGTGCCGTGACCTCGATTTCCATCATCGGGCCGCCTACCGGCGGCTCGGCGGTCTGCGGATCGATGCGCAGCTTCTCGGAGAAGCCGTTCATCGTCTGCTCGGACTTGACCGAGATGATCCCGTCCGACACCGCCTCGGAGGTCAGCTTCATGGTGTTTTCGCCGGCGACGACGCTGGCGTGCACGCCGGTTTGCGGCTGACTGGATTCGGATTCGGTCTTGGCCACCGTGACGGTCAGGTCGCGGTAGAAGGCGAGCTTCGGATCGAACGTGCCCTGGAACGCCATGCCGGAATAGCTGACCGTGCCGATCTGGCGCGGCTTCAGCGGCACGTCGTAGCTGGCCGAAAGGTCCTGCGGCCCTTCCATCGTCTGCAGGGTCGAGCCGTCCGGCTGCGACGTGAAGACCAGGGTGATGGGTTTTGCCGTGACGGAAAGGCCGGGAATGCCGGCCCGCGCGGCGATGTCCGCCAGATCGACCGTCAACCGCGTCACATTGCCGTCGTGCGTTGCCGAGAAGGCCGGAGCGAACTGGTCGAGCTTGTCGCCGAACAGCTGCTTCAGCCCATCCGGCAGCTTGCCGGAGTCGGTCGTCGGCTCGGCGGCAAGCGCGGGCATCGCGCCGAGCACGAGCAAAAGCGCGGTGGTCGCCTTCAAATGGCGTTTCATCTGTAACGGAACCTCCTGAATAGAGCCCGGGACCATGTGCGTGGGAAATCCGGAAAAATAACGGCTCAGCCTACACGCAGTCGGGGGTATCGCGCAAACCGGCTTTGCCGCGCTCGGTTGGCGCCGGGCGACCGCGGGCAACCGGTGCCCGGAACTCGCGACCCGACCTGCCAAAGCGCTAAGGAACTGTGCGAACTTGGATGCCGCGACACGACAGCGGTTCAATCCGCTGGGAAACCGCACTAAGGTGCGCCGACATTTCGCTCAGACGGACCTCTCCGCCGATGGGATTTCTGGCATCGCCCGTTCTCTGGTCTTTCCCGGTGCGCATCGCGGCGTTCTGGGCGACGACGATCGTCGTGACGGTGCTGATCGACGCCAGCGTCGCGCCGATGTCGATCCCCGGCATGGTGTCGGTGTTGGCGGAAGCCGCCGGCGGATCGATCGACCGGCTGGGCAGCCGCGAATTCGCCTTCACGCTCGCCGCCTTCATCCTGTCGCTGGCGGCCGGCCTCGCCGTTGCGCACCTCCTGTGCCATGCCGTCCTCGTCAGCGCCGCGCTCGCGCCGATGACACGGCGTGTCCGCCTGCTCGCACCCACTCGGGGCGGCCCAGGCTTTCTCGCCGCGCGGCGGCAGCTGGCGCATGAGTTCGGCCGCCATCCGCTCGTCGGCTCGGCCTGGAAAGTGTTCGACGAGACGTTGGTGGCGCCGGAACACCCCGATGAGCCACTGGCCTATACCGTCCGGCCGCAAGCCATTCTCAACGCCGGTGTCGCCCGCGACCGGTTGATGGGGCTGAAAATGATGCCGAGCCTGCCGAGCTATTTCGTCGGCATCGGCCTCTTGCTCACCTTCGTCGGACTGGTGCTGGCCTTGAACGAGGCGGCGGCGGGTACGACATCCAACGATACCCAGGCGATGCGCATCGCCACGTCGCGACTGTTGCAGGTCGCCACCTTCAAGTTCGCCACCTCGATCGCCGGTCTCGGCGCTTCGATCGCGCTGTCCGTGCTGTTTCGCGCCTATGCGATCGTCATCGAGTCGGCATTCGAGCGGCTGTGCCGGGCGATCGAGGCGGAATTGCTGTTCCGCTCACCGCAGTCGCTGACGCTGGAAATGGCCCGCACCCAGGTCCAGCAACTGATCGAACTGCAAGAACTCAACGGCGAGGCGTTCCATGAGCACCTGGCGGTCGCCGTCGCACCGCCGTTGCAGCTCGCCATGCGCGAAGCCATCGAGCCGTTGATCCTGGCGATCCAGCACACCGCCGACCGGCTCGATACGCAGAGCCAGGCAGGGATCGAGGATCTGCTGAAACGCTTCCTGGAGACCATGCGCGGCGGCGCCGGCACCGAGTTGCGCGAGCTGGGCTCGATGCTGCGGACGTTGCAGGAGACGCTGGAAGCGACGCAGAAGGGGCTCGCGGGCACCGGCATCGACTTTTCGGCACGGATGAACGAGACCGCCGACCAGCTGAACGGCCTCATCCTGCGGGCCGGCTCGGCGTTCGGTCAGTCGAGCGAAGCCAGCCGCGCCGAGCTCGCCGACATGGTGGCGGCGATGCAGATGCTGTTCGAACGGGCGCACGGCCGCATCGAACAGGAACTGGCGTCGGCGGCCGGCGGGGCTTCGGCCCGCATCGAGGAGGCGATGGGGCACGTGCTGACGCAGCTCCAGGTGCAGGTCGAGGGGCTGAGCGCCGGGCTCGGCGGCTTCCAGGCCGGCATGGTGGAGCAGATGGCGGAGACGCGCCGCCGGGCGCTGGAAGCCCAGGAGACGGCGCTGAGCATGGTCGATCGCGCCTCGGCGGCGGCGGCCGACGTGCTGGAACACGGCTTTGTGCAGGTGCTCGGCGCCATCAACTCCGAAGTCGACCGCATGGTGCAGGCGATGCGGGTGGCCGAAGCGGCGATGGTTGCCCAGGCGGGCGCGGTCAAGGATGCGGTCGGCCAATCGAAATCGGTTGCCGACGCGTTTGGCCGGACCGCCGATCTGGTCAGGACCGCCGCCGCACCGCTGCTGCAGACGAGCGATCGGCTGGCCGGAGCGTCGGAACGCATGGCCGAGACGATGGGCCGCTCGGTCGCGGCGCTCGACGAAAGCCAGAAGGCGGCGAAGCGCCTTTCTGACACGATCTCCGGCCATATCGACCAGCTGAACGCCGTCTGGCAGGACTACGAGGCACGCTTCGGCAAGGTCGACGAGGATCTGGGCGTGGCGCTTGCCCGGCTCGCCGAGGAGACGCGGCGCCAGCTCGACGTCCTGGCCGAGCACACGGTGGCGGTCGACCGGGGCCTTGCCGCCGCCGTCGAGCGGCTGTCGGGCCATGTCGCCGGCCTGTCGGAAGGTGCGGGCGACCTCGCCGAGTCCGTCGGCGTGCTGAAGGAGACCTTGGCGCCGCGTGGGGGCGGTTAGGCGCGGCTTGGAGGGAAGGCATGTTCGCTGAGCACGATCCGGCCATCGAACAGGATGCGACGGGCGAGAACTACTTCATCTCGATGACCGACATGATGGTCGGCGTCCTGTTCATCTTCATCATCATGCTGATGGCTTTCGCTCTCGACTTCCAGAAGACCACGACCGTGCAGGAGAATTCCATCAATGTGGCGAAGGACGTCGCCTTGAAGCTGCAGCGCATGGAAAACAACGTGCGCGACGACATTTCCACGATCGAGCGTGCCGATCTGGCGCGCCGGCAATTGCTCGACGACCTGCAGACGCAACTGGCGACCGAAGGGCTCGACGTCGCCATCGACCAGGCCAACGGCGTGCTGCGTCTCACCGAAAACGCGGTGAAATTCGACGTCAACCGCTCCGATCTGAACGACAAGGCGCGCCTCAACGTCGACAAGATCGCCCATGTGCTCGATCGCGTCCTGCCGCAATATGTCGCCTGCAAGCTGGCCGGCGACAAGCCGACCTGCGCGCCGTCCGTGGCGGTCGGCTCGACGGTCGAGACGGTGTTCATCGAGGGCCACACCGATACCACCGGCGTGCCGGACCTGAAGGAGCGCGACCGGCGCAACTGGGAACTCTCGGCCGAGCGGGCGGTCGCCACCTATCGCGAGATCGTGTCGCAGTCGCCGCTGCTCAGATCGTTGCGCAACCAGCACGGCCAGGAGATCGTCTCGGTCTCCGGCTATTCGTCCACCCGGCCGATCGATCCGCACGAGACGCGCGACGCCTGGGAGAGGAACCGTCGCATCGACCTGCGCTTCGTCATGGAGGTCGACACCGAGGAGGGTCTGAAGCGGATCCTCTCCATCACCAATGCGATGAAGTCGGAAATCGACCATCTGGTCGACGTCAGCACGGTCGGCAAGCGCGGCTCGCGGCTGACCCCGCGCGTGCCGCTGTCCGTTGCCGCTCCGGCCAACCAGCCGGCGCCTGCCGCCACGCCGGGGCCGTGAGCATGGCCGGTCAAGACGTCAGGCCGGGGCTCAGGGCGGCGGCACGGGCGCTTGCGGGACCGTGGCGTTTCGGCGAAGGGCGACCGCAGGCGACGGCGGCGGAGGCAGCTGGTGCCAGGGTCGATGTCGTCGGCCCCGGACTGATGCGGCCATCGCCCAAGGACTACGACGCCATCGCCCGGCACATCGTTGCCACGGTGAAGTCCGGTGGGGAGCTGAGCCGCGCCGACCTCGTCGATGCCGCCTTCTGTGTGTGGACGACCAAGCCGGCGATTGCCGAAGATCAGCCGGTGCTGGCCGTTTATCTGCGCGCCGTCCTGCGCATGGCACGGCTCAGGCCGTTTCGCGCGCTCGCCTCGAGCTACATCCTGGGCTTCCGCCGCGACCGGCCGGAACTCGCCGTCATCTCGCGCTGCCTGGCGACGGCTGCTGCGACAGCCGGCCCACCATGGTCGATGCTTGACAACGTCTACGGATTGTTCGATCCGGCCGCCGCCATCCGGCGGCTGAGCGAGCGGGCGTGGGCGCGCGGCGTCCGGCCGGCCAGGCTGCTCGCCGAATTGAGACTCGGCAGGTTGCCGCGCGATGCCGGGCTGATGGTCGCCGTGCATGCGGCGGGGCTGGAACGCTGCCGTGCCGCCGACAATCGCGATCCGCTCGACCGGCTGGAGAAAGTGGCGCTGTGGGCGCTCGACGATCAGGCAAAGCTGGTCTCGCCGGTGCTGGCGCCGCTGGCGATCGACGCGCTCCTGGCGCCGTTCCGCCGCGAGACGCCGGACCGGGCGATCCGCGATCCGTTCTGCCAGTTCATTCTGACGCATTTCGGCGATCCCCGGCTGATGCCGGGATCCTGGCCGGGCAGCGCGCTCAACGACGCGATCGCTCGCCGCTGGCTGTCGGAACAGTCGCTCCGGATGTTCTTCGAGGTGGTGGCCCGCCTTGCCCAGCCGGACCATTGGGGCGAGCGGCGCGCCTTCTGGGAAGCAGTCTATCGTGCCTCGCTGGTCGACGAGGCCTGGCCGGTGTTCGAGACGCAAGGCGCCGACATGGCGCGGCAGATTTTCGGGGCCTACGCGTCGTTTGCCCGCTTCCAGACCGGTTCGGTGCCGGATGCCGCCGATCCCGGGCCGGGGCAGGCGGTCTTGATGCTGCAGATCGGCTCGCTCCGGGTTGTCGACTGGAGCCATGGCGGCGCGTGCGTCATCTGGGACAGCGATGCCGAGGAGGGCGCGCCGGCGCTGGCGAGAGCGACATACGAAGCCGCCACCTTCCGCAAGCCGGTGCGTGGGCTCGACACCATCGAAAGCCACGCGGCACAGGGCGTGTTCTGGCATTCGGCCGGCGCGGATACGCAATGGCAGGACCGCATTGCCACCTATCTGTTCGACAAGCGCGGTATCCGCTTGTCGTCTCTGGCCTATCGGGGGTAGCTCTTGCCGATGTGCCGGTCCACGCCATACCCCCCCCAAGACGTATCAGGGGTTGTATGGATAATGTCGTCGCCTTCCCGC
>JARLIU010000054.1 GCA_031291595.1 Ancalomicrobiaceae bacterium
CCCGGCCGTTCGTCGGGGGCGGGCCTTCGGCCGTCAGTCGGTAACGGCGACGTCTCTCACTTCAGCGGCAGGCGGGGATCGATCGGCTCGGACTTGAGGCTTTCCGGAACCCACGACGGACCGGCGGCCACTGTGACCTTCCAGGCGCGTTCGCCGGGGCCGGCCATGACGTTGAGGTAGTAGAGATCGTAGCCGGGCATCGCCATCGAGGGGCCATGCCAGCCGTAAGGCACAAGAACGAGATCGCCGGAGCGCACTTCCGTGGCGATGTCGATGGGCCGTTCGTCGGTCGAGGACACCCGTTGGAAGCCCATCGGATCGTCGTCCTTGGCGGACGGATTCCTCGAGCGGACCTCGTAATAGTAGATCTCTTCCAGGAGGTTTTCCTGATCGGAAAGACGATCGTGCTTGTGGGGCGGATAGGACGACCAGTTACCCGCGGGCGTGATCACCTCGCAGACCATGATCTTGTCGGCCTGGGACTTTCCCACCATGCCGAAGTTGTGGACCTCGCGGGAGGTAGCGCCGTTTCCGCGGAGTTCAACGGCGGTGTCCTCGGCACGGATCAGCGTCGTCGGGTACGCGACGGTCGCCGGCGCCGTCGCCACCGCCACTCGGCCAACGCCCGCCGAGGTGATGACGACCGCCTTACCGATGCCGATATAAAGAACATCGGTGGGCCCGGCGAAGGGATTCGCCCGCCCGCGCAGATGATGCTTCACGCCATCGACCGCCACGTCGAACGCGCTGGTCAGCGGCACGATGAATCGCTCTTCCGCCGCCGCGGGCAGCCCCAGCGTCTGACCCGGCGCGGTCGCAGCAACCTTGATGCCGGTATGCTGCCATCCGTCGACCTGAACCGACGATCCCGCCGCCCCGACGGACAGCTCCCAGTCCCCTTCCGGCGCGCTCTTGCGTGGGTAGAACCATTCAGTCATTGCGATTTTCCATTTCTCATATTTCGAACATTTAGTCCGTTTTTGGGAAGCAGGCCGGTTTTTCGAACCTGCTTCGTCAGGCGTAGAAGTCCGGTGCCTGGCGCAGGCCCGGCCAGGCGTCCGGATCGTGACCGGTGACGATCAACGCGCCCGTCCGCTCCGCCAGACTCCGCAGCTTTTGGACGGACCGGACGGTGTCGATGGCCGAGGTGAGAAAGCCGGGAAGCGATCTTTCCTCCCAATGGTCGGACGGCGTCGCCGGTCAGCAGAACCGGACCGCTCCGGGGCAGGCGCACAAGGAAGGATTGGTGTCCCGGTGAGTGGCCTGGCGAGAAGACGGTCGTCAGGGTGCCGTCGCCGTAGAGATCACAATGATCGTCGGCGACGCCGTACAGGAAATCGATTTTCACCCCTTGCCGGTCGAAGTCCTTGCGGATGTAGCCGCCCGCCGCGAACCAGTCCGGCGCGAAGGCATATTGGTATTCCGCCCGCTGGACGACTTGCCTCGCATTGGGAAAACGGCCGAAGGCGCCGGTATGGTCGAGATGGAGGGGCGAATGCACCACGTATCTGACGTCGGCCGGATCGAAGCCGAGTGCCTTCACCTGGTCCACGCAGCCCTTGTCCCTGCCGAGGATCGGCCAATAGACATCGCAGATCTTTCCCCAGTACCCCCGGGGATCGGTGGCCACTTCGATGGCATTGCCGCCGTCGATGACGGTGTGCCCCTTGGGGTGGGTGATGAGAAAGAATGGGACGGGGATTTCGTAATCGGCGCCGTTGCCCTCGTTCATCTTGATATTATGGAGCTTGCACCTCAGTGTTCCCGACTGAAGCATGTAGAGTCTGATATCCGTCACGATGATTCCCCTCCCCCGTCCCGAGCCGTGATGGCCTCGACGGGCGAAGCGTTCAGAAGGCTTCGCCGTAGAGGGCAAGGGCGTCCTGCTCGCGCACCTCGATCGGATTGTTGACGAGCAGCCGGGTCTGCTTCATCGCGTCGGCCGCGAGCATGGGCAGACTCTCTCTGGTGACGCCGACGTCGCTGAGCCGGCGCGGAACGCCGCTGTCGGCGATCAGCTTCTCCATGTGGACGATGAGAGCCGATGCACGGGTCTCAGCCGTGCCGCTGCCCGGCAGGGCCAGGGCGTCGGCGAGTTCCGCATAGAGCCGAGCTGCCGCTTTGGCGTTGAAGCGCAGCACCGGCGCCAGCATCAGCGCGTTGGAAAGACCGTGGGGAACGTGGTAGTGGCCGCCGAGCGGATAGGCGAGCGCGTGGACCGCGGCGACCGGCGAATTGGCGAAGGCCTGGCCTGCCAGCGTTGCGCCCAGCAGCATGGCTTCTCGCGCATCCCGGTTACTGCCGTCCCGGCAGGCGGCGATCAGATTGCCGGTGAGCAGCCGTAGCGCCTCACGGGCGAAGAGGTCCGACAGCGGATTCTTTTTTGCCTGGCCGGTATAGGCTTCGATCGCGTGCACCATGGCGTCGATGCCGGTGGCGGCGGTGTGCAGTTTGGGAAGCCCGATGGTCAGCTGGGCGTCCAGCACCACCAGGTCGGCGTAAAGCTGCGGTGAGACCACGTCCATCTTGGTCGATTCGCCGGTGGTGATGATCGAAATGTTGGTCACTTCCGATCCGGTTCCGGCCGTCGTGGGCACCAGGAGCAATGGCAGACGTGCTCCCTTGACCTTGCCGATGCCGTACATTTCGGCGAGTGGCTGGCCGGTGCCGAGTTGCACCGCAACCACCTTGGCAACATCGAGGGACGACCCGCCGCCGAGCCCAACGACGATGTCGGCGCCATGCGTTCTCGCGGCGGAGAGGGCATCGTGGATTGCCGTCTCGGGCGGATCCGGCACGATGTTGTCGAAGACCAGCACGTCCAGTCCGGCCGACTTCATGCTGGCAGCGATCGGAGCGATCAGGCCCGCCTTGACGAGCCCCGGATCGGTGACGATTAACGGCTTTCGGGCGTTGAAGCGGTCGGCGACGATCTCGCCGAGGCGCCGGGCTCCCTCCCAGCAGACCTCTATCGTCGGCACGGCACGAAACGCGAATGGACTGATCGTCACGTCCATTTCTCCTAACTTTCGGTTGCCGTCCAGGGCGGCGCTATGTCCGACCGCGGAAAATCACGCGGCACCCGATGCGGGCGCGGGCCTGTTGACGACCGCATGGATCTGTTCGGCCACGCGGCGAGGCGAAAGGCCGTATTTGTCCAGCAGAAAATCGTTCGGGCCGGACTCCGACCAATGGTCGGCCAAGCCGATCCGCTCGACCCGCATGCCCGGCCGCCGGGCCGCGACGATCTCGCTCACCAGCCCGCCGAGGCCGCCGAGAATGCTGTGTTCTTCCACCGTGACGACGAGGGCGGTGGTGCCGAGTTGCTTCAGAAGCGCTTCCTCGTCGAGCGGCTTGAGGGTCCCGAGATGGATGACGGTGGCCTCGATGCCTTCCGCGGCGAGAAGCCCGGCCGCCTCCACCACTCGCGACGTCTGCACGCCGGTGGAGACGATCGTGAGGTCCCTGCCCTGGCGCAGCATCCGCGGCAGACCGGGCACGAATTCGAAGTCTTCAGGAAAGACATCGGCCACCGCGTCCCTGGCCACCCGGAGATACACTGGTCCCTCGTGATCGGCCGCCCATCGGGTCGCCGCCCGCGCTTCCTTCGCATCGGCCGGCGCGATCACGGTCATGTTCGGCATCGCCCTCATGACCGCGAGATCTTCAATATCCTGATGGGTCTTGCCGCTCGATCCGTTGAGCAGGCCGGCGTAGGATGCCCCGATTCTGACGGATGCGCCGGTCTGCGAGAGCAGCACGCGAATCTGGTCGAGGGCCCGCTGCGAGAAGAAGACGCCGAAGGACGACAGCCATGGCCGGAAGCCGAGGGTCGCCAGTCCGGCCGCCATGCCCACCATGTTCTGTTCGGCGATGCCGACCTGGATGAACCTGTCGGGGTAGGCGTCGGCGAACAGGTCGGCTTTGGTGGAGTTGGCAAGGTCGCCGTCGAGAACGACGATCCGCCGGTCGTCCTTGCCCAGCCGCACGAGGGTTTCCCCCCAGGCATCGCGCATCGCAATCATGCCCGCACACCTGCCGCGTCGGTTTGATTCAGTTCCTTGCGGGCGATCTCGAGCAGGTCCGGCGAGGCGACGCCGTTGTGCCACTTGTAGGTGCCTGCCGTGAAGGAAACGCCGGCGCCCTTGGTGGTGCGCGAGAGAATGATGCTTGGCTTTCCCGTCTTGCCATGGCCGGATGTGGCGGCGTCGATTCCC
The DNA here is from genome assembly GCA_031291595.1 of Ancalomicrobiaceae bacterium. Taxonomy (GTDB): domain Bacteria; phylum Pseudomonadota; class Alphaproteobacteria; order Rhizobiales; family Ancalomicrobiaceae; genus CAIYYN01. Next base: position 4,218 of record JARLIU010000054.1, read on the forward strand.
CGGAATATGTCCGCGAAATCGTGGCCGTCGACGGAGATGACCCGCCAGCCGAAACCTTCGAACACGGCCTCGAG
>JARLIU010000055.1 GCA_031291595.1 Ancalomicrobiaceae bacterium
CGATCGGCGGCGGCCGGCGTGGGGCGGTGGCATAAACGGCGACGGTGACACCCGCAAACAGCAGGGCAAGGATCGCAACCAGAAGGATCGCCATTTTCATCGTGCAGCCGTTCGACGGACCTGACGTCGCTGTGATAGCACTCGGGAGCGTCAGAGGTGCGACATGGCTGCCCTGAACTGGTGTCGGAGGTCGCGCCGTTGCTGCAACGCGCAATCGCCCGCTAATTCAGCCGGCGCCGTTCGTCCGGCGCGTCGAGCGAAAAGGCGGGGATGGCGACGGCGAAGCGGTTGCCGGTCTCGTCCTCCATCTCGTATTCGCCGACCATGATGCCGGACGAGGTGGAAAGCGGACAGCCGGAGGTGTAGCCGAAGGATTTGCCCGGCTTGATCACCGGTTCCTCGCCGACGACGCCCGGGCCGCGCACTTCCTGCAGCCGGCCGCGTGCATCGGTGATGCGCCAGTAGCGCGACCTGAGCTGCACCGGCCGGTCGGAGAGGTTGGTGATTTCGATGGTATAGGCCCAGACCCAGCGGTTCTCCGTCGGGTCGGACTTGTCTTCCAGATACTCCGGCGTGACGGCGACGCGGATATCGTGCGTGATGGTCTCATACACCGTCGTTACTCTCCCGGCCGTCCGGCGGCGCGATCGCAGGGCCCTCGGCCCTGCGATAGATCGTTTGGGCAGAATAAGTCAATGCTCAGCCGGCTAGGCCCCAGCGCAAACGGGCTCATCGCGGGCAATTGATCACGGCTTGCCGCGACAGCCGCCGCGCGGCCGGCCGCCGGGGTGCTCTCGGCTCGCCCTGTGGGTCACTCCGCCGCGTCGGCAAGCGACAGACCGGACAGCGCGATCCGCAGGTCCTCGATCAGGTCGGCCGGATCTTCAAGTCCGACCGACAGGCGCAGCAACCCGTCGGAAATGCCGAGTTCGGCCCGCTGTTCCGGCTTCAGCCGCTGGTGCGTCGTCGTCGCCGGATGGGTGATGAGGCTCTTGGCATCGCCGAGATTGTTGGAAATCTTGATGACTTCGAGCGCGTTCTCGACGGCGAAAGCAGCTCGCTTGCCGCCCTTCACCTCCAAGGCGATCAGGCTGGAGCCGCCAGTCATCTGCTTCGCGACGATCTCGGCCTGCGGATGATCAGGGCGACCGGGATAGACCAGCCGGGAGACGGCGGGGTGGTGAGCCAGCGCGTCGGCGATGAGGGCGGCGTTGGCGGACTGTTTCTCGACCCTGAGGTGCAGCGTCTCCAGCCCCTTCAGCATCACCCAGGCATTGAACGGGCTGATCGACGGGCCGGTCTGGCGGATGAACACCTGCAGGTGCTTTTCCAGGAACTCCTTCGAGCACAAGACGACGCCGGCGAGGCAGCGGCCCTGGCCGTCGATGTGCTTCGTCGCCGAATAGACGACGACATCGGCCCCGAGCTTCAACGGCGACTGGAACACCGGCGTGGCGAACACGTTGTCGACGACGAGCCGGGCGCCGCCGGCATGCGCGATATCGGCGATCGCGGCGATGTCGTAGACCTCGAGCGTCGGATTGGTCGGGCTTTCCAGGAAGAAGGCTTTGGTATTGGGGCGGACGGCTGCCTTCCACGCGTTCAGGTCCTTGCCGTCGACCAGGGTCGAGGTGATGCCGAAGCGCGGACACAGGTCTTCCACGATGTAGAGGCAGGAGCCGAACAGCGCCTTGGCCGCGACGACGTGATCGCCTGCCGAAACTTGGCTGAGGATCGCGGCGGTCACCGCCGCCATGCCGGTCGCCGTGGCGCGGGCCGCTTCGGCGCCTTCGAGCGCGGCGATCCGCTCCTCGAACATCGTCACCGTCGGGTTGGAAAAGCGCGAATACTGGTAGCCGGGCGACAGGTTCAGGAACCGCGCCTCCGCCTCCTCGGCGCTGTCGTAGACGTAGCCCTGCGTCAGGAACAGCGCCTCCGACGTCTCGTTGAACTGCGAGCGGAGCGTTCCGGCGTGCACGGCCTGCGTTGCCGGGCGGAACGAGCGGCTGGAGGTCTTGGTCATGGAAAGGTCCTTCGCGGAGCGCTGGGATCGTAGGTACGACAAAACCCGGCCTGCTTTCACAGCAAAGACCGGGTGCGCTCGTCGACCCCGGCCTTTTTTAGCGCTTTGTTTTACGTGGCGGCAAGCCGGCCGGCTCAAATGACCACGATGTCGGCCGACTTAAGGTGCAACGACCGAGCCTGTCAAGAGCCGTCGCCGTGCTCCAGCGTTGCCGCCACCAGCGCCGCCATCGCCGCAGCCTCGTCCGACCCTTCCGCGTCGAGCCCGGCGGCGACGCCGGCCCGGTCGGCCGTGTTTCGGTTCTGGCTGACCTTCCACTTGCCGAGAAGCCTGTCGAGCCGGATCTCGATGCCGACGATCGCCCGGACCTGTTGGGCGACGAACTCGGCTGGCGCGTCGTCCACCACCCAGGGCGCGGCGCGGCTGCCCTCCTGCGACCGGGTCAGCGCGCGGATCTGCCGGCCTATCCACTCGGCCTCGTCGTGCACGGTGAGCCGGCCGTGCGCCTCGACGACGACGTAGTTCCAGGTCGGCACCACCTTGCCGGTTGCCGCCTTGGTGGCATACCAGGATGGCGAGACGTAGTGCTCGGGCCCCTGGAACACCACCAGCACCGGTTCGTCCGGGGCCACCTCCCGCCAAAGCGGATTGGCGCGGGCAACATGGGCGAGCAGCCGGCGGGACCCGGCGTCGTCCTCGACGAGGAAAGGCACCAGGTCGGCCGTCAGCCCCTCGGGTCCATTGCGGACGAGCAGCCCGAGCGGATGGGCGCGCATCGCGGCGATCAGCACGTCGATGCGCGGCTCGTCGAACAGCGGCAGACGATACATGGGCGGACCTCGGAGTAAGCGATGGCCCGAGCCTACTTGGCCGACGGGCCGAACGCCAGTCGCCGCCGTCAGCTGAGGAAGTCGATCAGCAGCTTGACGCTGTCGTGCAGCGCCAGCCAGTTGTTGAAGCCGCCGACGCCGAATACGGCGCCGCCGGCGCCGAGCAACGACGCCAGGCCGAACAGCCAGCGCACGCGGGTCAGCGCCGTGACCGCGAACATCGCCAGCGACACCGACAAAAGCGCGTCGGACAGATCGAACATATCGTCGCGATTGTTGCCGGCGTCATAGTCGTCCTGGCGCCCCTTGGCCTTCACCGAGGCTTCCTCGGCTCGCGCCTTGTAGGTATCAGCGGTCTTCTGCCAGTCCCCGAGCGTCTTGCTGCGCGCGTCGCTGTCCGGCTGGGTCGCCTTCAGCTGCGCAATCGCCAGTTCGACGCCGAACTGACGCTGCCGGCGAGCCTGATACTCGTTCCAGAAATCGACGGTCTCGGCCTGCGCCTTCTGCATCGCCTGGACGATGTTGTCGTCCTTGATCTTGGAGACGGCCATGAAGGCGGAGATCAGCGCCACCGCAATGGCGATGGCATTGAAAAAGCTGCGTTCCTTGCCCTCGGGCGCTTCGGGAAGTTCAATGTCGGACATTCAGCATGCTCCGGGAGTTGAAATGACGACAAAACAGGCTGCGCGGCTTGGCCGGCGGCTTCCAATAGCATACGAATATATACGAATGGAGCGATCAGCGCTTTGGTTCGATCAGCACCGCCGTGCCATAGGCCAGCACCTCGGACAGACCCTGGCCGAGTTCGGTCGAGGCGAAGCGGAAGCCGACGATGCCGTTGGCGCCGAGCGTGCCGGCGTCCGCCAGCATCTTCTCGAACGCTTCCGCCCGCGCCTGCTCGCACAGCTGCGTGAACACTGTGATGTTGCCGCCGAAGATGGTTTGCACCGAGCCGAAGAAATTGCCGATCACCGAGCGCGAACGCACGATGATGCCATGGGCGATGCCCATCTCGCGGACGATGCGATAGTTCTGAAATTCGAGGCCGGTGGTAACGAAATCGCTTCTGAGCATGTAAAATCCTCCGGGGTCGCGGCGGAATCGGCCCGCATGACCGGGCGGAAGTGTGGCGGAAGCGACGGTAGAAAGACAGAGCCGACTGCGGCTGCGCCGCCTCCTGCCGGCCGCGAACCGCCGTGGTTCCCCAGAGTCCGCCGATAGTCCGTCGATCGTGGATATAAAGAAATCTTTATGTCCTGATTGAATGGTCGCCGCGGCTCGGCTATAAGCCCGGACAACGCGCGGGCGAAGTGCCCGTTTCCATGGCTTCGCGCCCTGTTGGCTGCACGTGAAGGAGTTGCCGATGACCGCCGACTATATCGTCAAGGATCTGAGCCTCGCCGACTGGGGCCGCAAGGAGATCGACATTGCCGAGGGCGAAATGCCCGGCCTGATGGCCTGCCGCGCCGAATACGGCCCGAAGCAGCCGCTGAAGGGCGCGCGCATCGCCGGTTCGCTGCACATGACCATCCAGACGGCGGTGCTGATCGAGACGCTGCAGGCGCTCGGCGCCGACGTGCGCTGGGCTTCGTGCAACATCTTCTCCACCCAGGATCACGCCGCCGCGGCCATCGCCGCCAAAGGGACGCCGGTGTTCGCCTTCAAGGGCGAAGGCCTAGTCGAATATTGGGACTATGCCCACAAGATCTTCGAGTGGCACGACGGCGGCTATCCGAACCTGATCCTCGACGACGGCGGCGACGCCACCCTGCTGACCGTCCTCGGCCCGAAGGCGGAGAAGGACCCTTCGATCCTCGACCATCCGCACAACGAGGAAGAGGAAGCGCTGTTCTCCGTCATCAAGCGCTACCTGAAGGAAAAGCCGGGCTTCTATTCCGCCATCCGCGCCGCCGTGAAGGGCGTGTCGGAAGAGACGACGACCGGCGTGCACCGTCTCTACGAACTCGCCAAGACGGGCGAACTGCCGTTCCCGGCGATCAACGTCAACGACAGCGTCACCAAGTCGAAGTTCGACAACCTGTACGGCTGCCGTGAAAGCCTGGTCGACGCCATCCGCCGCGGCACCGACGTGATGCTCGCCGGCAAGGTCGCGGTGGTCTGCGGCTACGGCGACGTCGGCAAGGGGTCGGCCGCATCGTTACGCAACGGTGGCGCCCGCGTCATCGTCACCGAAGTCGACCCGATCTGCGCGCTGCAGGCCGCGATGGAAGGCTACGACGTCAAGACGATGGAAGACCTGGCTCCTGTCGCCGACGTCTTCGTCACCGCGACCGGCAACAAGGACGTCATCACCGTCGACCACATGCGGGCGATGAAGCACAACGCCATCGTCTGCAACATCGGGCATTTCGACGCGGAAATTCAAATTGCCGGCTTGAAGAACTTCAAGTGGGACAAGATCAAGGATCAGGTTCATCACGTCGAATTCCCCGACGGCAAGAAGATCATCGTGTTGTCGGAAGGCCGTCTGGTCAACCTCGGCAACGCCACCGGCCATCCGAGCTTCGTCATGTCGGCCTCGTTCACCAACCAGACGCTCGCCCAGATCGAGCTGTGGACCAACGGCGCGGCCTATACCACCGAGGTCTATACGCTGCCCAAGCACCTCGATGAAAAGGTCGCCGCGCTGCACCTGGACAAGCTCGGCGTGAAGCTCACCAAGCTTTCAAGCGAGCAGGCCGCCTATATCGGCGTGACGCCGCAGGGTCCGTTCAAACCCGAACACTACCGGTATTGATAGTTCTGTTTTTGTTTTTCTAGATCTTGGGGGCGCGTTACGAGGTAACGCGACCCCCTGTTTTTTGGCCCAAGGACTCTCCTCAGCGATTCCCGAACGCTGTATCGTCGAACTGATTCGCGATGGAGCCTCGTTTCGTTCGGTTCCGCGGCGCGTGTGGCACTCGAGTTCATGACACTTCGGCGATTTAGGGGCCTTCGGCATGACAGCTTCGAAGGGACGGTGGGGGATTCCGTCCTTACGATGGATTTCGGCGCTTGTCGTAACGGGCGTATCGCTCGCGGCTGCCGCCTTGTCCGCCGCCGCGCGCTCGGCCGCCGCTGCCGGCGATCCCGAGCCGGTCTCCATCTATAACCCGCAAGCCATCATGCTGACCGCCGCCCTCGTCGGGGTGATGACCGTGGCGGTCGCCTGCGCCGTGCTGCTGATGCGCGCCCGGGCCCGTGCCGCCGACATCGTCGACCGGACCCGTGCCGAAGCCGCCGATTTGCGGGTGCAGATCGATCGCTCCGAGGCGCTTCTCAATGCCGGCGACCAGATCACCCTGGCCTGGGGCCGCCCCGACGAACCGCCGGCGATGATGGGAGCACTCGGCTCCGGCGCCGCACCGATCGCCCGCGCCCAGTTCATGGCCTTCGGCTCGTGGCTCACGCACGAATCGGCCGCCCGCCTCGAACATGCGATCGACGACCTCAGGACCAGCGGCACCGGCTTCGAATTCGAACTGGCGACCCACGCCGACGGCTGCATCGACGCGGTCGGCCGGGCGAGCGGCGGCCAACCCTTCGTCCGCTTCCGCGACCTCAGCGACGAGCGCACCCGCCACGCGGAGCTGCGCCAACGGTTCGATGGCCTGAGCGAGACCGTCGCCGGATTGCGCTCGCTGCTCGACGCGCTCGACATGCCGGTGTGGGTGAAGGACCGCAGCGGCCGGCTCAATTGGGTCAATGCCGCCTATGTCCGGGCGGTCGAGGCCGCAGGACAGGAGGACGCCATCCGCCAGGGCGCCGAACTGCTGGATGGCAACGGCCGCAAGGCGATCACCCGGGCGCACGCCGATCGGGCCGTCGTCGCCGAACGCCTGCCGGTCATCGTCGCCGGATCGCGCCGCGTCTATGACATCGTCGATGTTGCGCTGGCCGACGGCACCGCCGGGCTCGCCACCGACGTCTCCGCGCTCGAGTCGGTGCAGTCCGAATTGCGTCGCACCGTCGATTTCCACGCCCGCACCCTTGACCAACTGGCGACGGCCGTTGCCATTTTCGGCCCCGACAAGAAGTTGCAGTTCTACAACGCCGCCTATCGCGCACTGTGGGGGCTCGATCCGAAGTTCCTCGACGGCCATCCCGAAGACGGTGTCGTGCTGGACGAGATCCGCGCGGCGCGCAAGCTCCCCGAGCAGGCCGATTTCCGCGGCTGGAAGCGGGACGTGCTCGCCGCCTACCATGCGGTCGAGGCGCGCGAATTCTGGTGGCACTTGCCCGATGGCCAGACGCTCAGGGTGATCGCCAATCCGCACCCGCAGGGCGGCGTCACCTATGTCTACGAGAACGTTACCGAGCGGCTGGAGCTCGAACAACGCAATAACGCGCTGATCCGTGTGCAGGGCGAGACCCTCGACCATCTGTCGGAAGGCGTCGCGGTGTTCGGCTCGGACGGCAAGCTGCGGCTGTGGAACCCGTCGTTTGCCGCGCTGTGGAAGCTGGAGAAGCAGACGCTCACCGCCGTTCCGCACATCGCCGACGTCATTTCCTTCTGCGGCCAGATGCATGAGGCGCCGGAGACATGGCGGCGGCTGCAGCAGGCGGTCGCCGGTCTGGTCGACAGCCGCATGCGGCTCTCCGGCCGCATGGACCGGCGCGACGGCAGCATCTTGGAATATGCCACCGTGCCGCTCCCCGACGGCGCCACGCTCGTCACCTTCGTCAACATCACCGACACGGTGAACGTCGAACGCGCCCTGACCGAGAAGGCGGAGGCGCTGATGGAGGCCGACCGCACCAAGACCGATTTCGTCGGGCTCGTTTCCTACGAATTGCGCTCGCCCTTGACCAACATCATCGGCTTTGCCCACCTGCTCGACGATCCGAGGTTCGGCGATCTCAACGAAAAACAGCGCGACTACACCCAGCACATCATGACGTCGAGCCAGGCGCTGATGGCGATCGTCGACGATATCCTCGACCTCGCCACCATCGATGCCGGCATCATGCAGTTGCAGCTCTCGACGGTCGACATCGTCGGCACGGTGCATGCGGCGATCGAGGGTGTGAAGGACCGCATCGAGGCCGGCCGGCTGACGCTCGCCACCGACCTGCCGGCCGGCATCGGCTCGTTCGAGGCGGACGAAAAGCGCATCCGCCAGTTGCTGTTCAACCTGATCGCCAATGCCGTGCGCTTTTCGCGTGACGGCGGCACGGTGCATGTCGGCGCCGCGCGCGATGGCTGCGAGATCGTCTTCACCGTTGCCGACGATGGCGCTGGCATCCCGGAAGAGCAGATCCGCTCGGTGTTCGATCGCTTCTTCGCCCGGCGCCAAGGTCCGCATCGCTCCGGCGCCGGTCTCGGGCTGTCGGTGGTCAAAAGCTTCGTCGAATTGCACGGCGGCAAGATAGCGATCGATTCGGCCGAAGGCCGCGGCACCACGGTCATCTGCCGGTTTCCCGCCAGCCAGACGCGTGGCTTGGATCAGCCCGACAGCGCCGGCGCAGAACGCCATGGCTGAGCTCGCGGCCCGTTTCAGCCGCGAGATCGCGCTTGCCGACGAGGCGGCGACCGTGCGGCTGGCGGAGGATATCGCCGCCATTCTTGGCGCAGGCGACGTCATCCGGCTCGAAGGCGACCTTGGCGTTGGCAAGACGGCGTTTGCCCGTGCGCTGCTCAGAGCCTTTGCCGACGATGCCGCACTCGAGGTGCCGAGCCCGACCTTCACGCTGGTGCAGGCCTACGACTTCCCGCCGCTGTCGATCGCGCATTTCGATCTCTACCGGCTGGGCGAGGCCGAAGAACTCGACGAGATCGGCTTCGACGAGGCGATCCGCTCCGGCGCCGCCCTCATCGAATGGCCCGAACGCGCCGAGGGTCGCCTTCCCGACGATGCGCTGACCTTGAACTTGTCGATCGGCCCGACGCCGGACGCCCGGCTTGCCCGCCTGTCGGGCTCGGTAGCCCGCTGGGGGGCGCGGCTCGCCCGTACCCTTGCCATCCGCGCGTTCATCGAAACCACCGGCCGCGCCGATGCCCGCCGGCGCAATTTGAAGAGCGATGCCTCCGCCCGCGGGCTCGAGCGCATCCACGCCGGCGAGACCAGCTTCGTGCTGATGAACCATCCGCCGGAGGCGGACGATGACGACGGCCGGGCGCGCCGGGCCTGGCGCGCGGCGGCGAAACTGGCGGAAGGCACGCGCCCCTTCGTCGCCATCGCCCGCGCGCTGACGGACCTCGGCCTGTCCGCCCCGCATATCGAGGCGTATGACGCCCGCCAGGGGTTGGTGCTGATGGAGGACCTCGGCGATGCGTTCGTCGCTGAGGACGGACGGCCGATTCCCGAGCGCTATCGTGCCGCGATCGACCTGCTTGCCGCCTTGCACGATCGCCCCCTGCCGGCCACCATCCCGGACGGCGAGGGCGGGCTCTATACGCTGCCGGACTACTCCGCCGACGATCTCCTCTCCCAACTCGACCCGTTCCTCGATTGGGCGCTGCCGGAATTTTCCGGCCGCGCGGCCAGCGAGGACGATCGCGCCTCGTTTTCCGCCGTTTGGCGGCCGCTGATCGACGAGGTCGCCGCCGGGCCGAAAACCTGGGCCTTGCGGGATTTCCATTCGCCGAATCTGCTGTGGCTCGGCAACCGTCAGGGCATCGCCCGCGTCGGCCTGATCGACTTTCAGGATGCCGCGCTGCTGCATCCGGCCTACGACGTCGCCTCGCTGGCCGAGGACGCGCGGGTGACGGTGCCGGCCGAACTGGAAGAGGAGCTTCTCGGCCACTATCTCGGCCTTCGGCGCCAAGCCGACCCGAGCTACGATGCCGTTGCCTGCGAGCGCGCCTACCGCATCCTCGCGGCGCTGCGGGCCAGCCGCATCCTCGGCGTCTTCGCCCGTCTGGCCCGGCACGACGGCCGGCTCGCCTACCTCGCCCACATTCCGCGCATGACCGCCTACCTCGGCCGCTCGCTTGCCCATCCGATAACCGCCGGGCTAAAGCTCTGGTACCAGCGTCACGGTGCCGTGGCATAAGGCGTGACAGTTGCGATTGGTTCGATCCTGCCCGAGTATGCGTTGATGACTGACAGTGCCGCCCATCCTCTGATTCGCCGCGCCATGGTGCTTGCCGCCGGGCTCGGCAAACGCATGCGCCCGATTTCAGCGACGACGCCGAAACCGCTGGTCGAACTCGGCGGCAAGGCGCTGATCGACCACGGGCTCGATCGGCTGGCCGCCGTCGGCGTCGATACCGTCGTCGTCAACGTGCATTATCTGGCCGATCTGGTGGAATTCCACGTCGGCCGGCGGTCGCACCCCCGGATCATCGTCTCCGACGAGCGCGACCAGCTGCTCGATACCGGCGGCGGCATCCGTCGGGCGCTGCCGTATTTCGACGACGAGCCATTCTTTGTATTCAATTCCGACTCGTCCTGGATCGAGGGCGTCCGGCCGAACCTGAGCCTCCTCGCCGAGGCCTGGGACGACGCGGCGATGGACGTGCTGCTGATGCTGTCGCCGACGGTGTCGGCGGTTGGCTACGACGGCCTCGGCGACTTTTCGATGGACGGGGTCGGCCGGCTCATGCGCCGCAAGCCGCAGCGCATCGCCCCCTTCGTCTACGCCGGCGCCGCCATCCTCAGTCCGCGCGCCTTCGCCGATACGCCGGCTGTCGAACCCTTCTCGTTGAACCTGGTATTGGACAAGGCGATCGACGCCGGCCGGCTATACGGCACGCGCATGGAAGGCATGTGGCTGCACGTCGGCACGCCCGAGGCGATCACCGAAGCGGAGGCGGCGATCGAGGCGAGCGCCGCATGATCTGACATGGCCGACGGGCTGGCCGCCATGCCGCGGCTGTTTTCCATCGATCCGACGCGTCCGTTCCTGCCGACGCTGGTCGATGCGCTGGTCGATGGACGGATCATTCCCGGGTTCCGGCCGCTCGACGATCCGCTCATGCTCGGCGAGGCGACCATCCTGCTGCCGACCCGCCGCGCCGCCCGGGCGTTGCGCGAGGCGTTCCTGGAGCGCTTCGGCGGCCGTGCCGTGATCCTGCCGCGCATCTTGGCCGTTGGCGACGTCGACGACGACGGGCTCGGCGTCGATGCGGATGCCGCCGACAGCCTCGATCCGCCGCTCGATCAGACCGAGCGGCTCCTTGCCATGACCAGGCTGGTGCTGGAGTGGCGCGACAGCGTCGCGGCGACGCTGCTGAATCCGGTCACCGGCCAGCCGCCGACCGTGCCGTCATCGCCCGGCGATGCCGTCTATCTGGCGCAGTCGCTGTTGCGGCTGATGGATCAGATGGCGAGCGAGGGCGCGGATTGGACCAAGCTGAAGACCCTGGTGCCGGAGGAACACGCCGAACACTGGGAGCTGACCCTGGCGTTCCTGCAACTCGTCGCCGCGGAATGGCCGCGGTTGCTGGCAGCGACCGGCCGTGCCGATCCGATCGCCCATCGCGACGCGCTGGTCAGGGCCGAGGCCGCACGACTTGCCGCCCATCCGCCGACCGCCCCGATCATCGCTGCCGGTTCGACCGGCTCGATCCCGGCAACCGCCGCTCTCCTCGACGTGGTCGCGCGGCTGCCGAAAGGCGCCGTCGTACTGCCGGGCCTCGACCGCTTCCTCGACGCGGATGGCTGGCAGGCGATCGGCAGCGACGACGATCCCGACCACGCGCCGGTGGCCGGCCATCCGCAGTACGGGCTGAAGCTGTTGCTGCGCCGGCTAAGGGCTGACCGCACCAGTGTCGAAGCGCTGACGCCTGAGTCCGATGCGGCTCTGGTCGATCGGCTGCAACTGCTGTCCGAAGCCATGCGCCCGGCCGAGACGACGGATCGCTGGCGCGATCTGGCCGAGCGGCTGCCGCAAGCGCGGCGCGAGGCGGCGCTCGCCGGCGTCAGCCTGATTGCCGCCCGTTCCGAGCCGGAGGAGGCACTGGCTATCGCGCTTGCCATGCGCGAGACGCTGGAAACTCCCGGGCATCGGGCCGCGCTGGTGACGCCCGATCGCAACCTCGCCCGCCGCGTCGCGGTGGAACTCGCCCGCTGGGGCCTGGCGGTCGACGATTCCGCCGGCACCGCCTTCGCCTTGACGCCACCTGCGGTATTTGCCCGGCTCGTCGTCGAGGTGGCGCTCGAAGGCTACGACTGCGTATCGCTCGTCGCGCTGATGCAGCACCCGCTCGCCGCCTTCGGCCTCGCCCGCCGCGATGCCCGTCATCGGGCCCGCATGCTGGAGATCGCCGCCTTGCGCGGGCCGCGACCGCGCTCCGGAAGCCGCGGCCTGCTTGCAGCGCTGGAAGCGGCCGAGGACGAGGTCGACGACAAGGCGGCGCACCCGCCTGCCGCACGCCGTCGTCTGAAACAGGCCGATTGGGAGGAGGCGCGCGATCTCGCGAGCCGCATCGCCGCTGCACTGAAACCCTTGGAAGACCTCGCCGATCGGCGCTCAGCCATCGATCTCGCCGACCTCCTCGATGCCCATGTCGCGGTGCTGGAGGCAGCCACCGCCACACCGGGCGAGGAGGCGTCCGGCCTGTTCGACGGCGAGGCGGGCGAGACGCTGGCGACGAGCTTCGCCCAACTGATGACGGCGGCCAAGGCGCCGACCGGCCGGTTGCGGCTCGCGCCATCCGACTACTCCGGCTTCATCGTGGCGGCGCTGGGCGAGGCACCGGTACGCCGGCGCGGCACCGGCGATGCGCGGCTTGCCATCTGGGGGCCGCTCGAAGCGCGATTGCAGGCGGTCGACCGGCTCATCCTCGGCGGATTGAACGAGGGCATCTGGCCGAACGCCGCCAAGAGCGATCCCTGGCTGTCGCGGCCGATGCGCGCCGATGTCGGGCTTGAGGCGCCGGAACGCCGTGTCGGTCTCTCCGCCCATGACGTGGCGCAGGGCATGGCGGCCCGCCACGTCATTCTCACCCGCTCCGCCAAGGCCCGCACGGCGCCGACGGTCGCCTCGCGCTGGCTGCAACGGCTGGCGACGGTCGCCGGCGAGGGGCCGGCCGCGGCGATCGCTGCCCGCGGCGAGCGCTTCCTGTTGCTTGCGCGCCAGCTCGATCGCCGCGGCATCGCCCGCATCGCGTCCATCGCCCGGCCCGCGCCGTGCCCGCCGGTCGAAGCGCGACCAACGCGGCTGCCGGTGACGGCCATCGAGACCTGGATCCGCGACCCCTACGCGCTGTATGCCCGCCACATTCTTCGCCTCGAACCGCTGGAAGCGATTGGAGCTGCGCCGGATGCGTCCGACCGCGGCATGCTGGTGCATGATGTGCTCGCACGATTTGTTGCTACGTGGAATGGCATCAGCGACGAGACGGCACTGGCCGAACTGCTGCGTCACGCTGACGATCGGCTGAAGGACTTCGCCGCCTTCCCCGAGATCGTCGCGCTGTGGCGGCCGCGGTTCGAAAAGATCGCCGCTTTCGTGCTCACCTGGGAAGCCGGCCGGACGGCCAAGATCGCGCGTCGGTTGACGGAAGTGTCCGGCCAACTGGACATTGCCGTTGCCGGCGCGGAGTTCAGGCTCGTCGCCCGCGCCGACCGCATCGACGTCGCCGGCGACGGCAGCTGCACGATCTTCGACTACAAGACCGGCAGGCCACCGACGCAGAAACAGGTGATGAGCCTGCTGGCGCCGCAATTGCCGCTCGAAGCCGCAATGCTCGTCGGCGGCGGCTTCGGTCCCGCCCCCGCTCGCGCCGCGCTCGCCGCACTGACGTATCTGCATCTGTCGGGCAACGGCGATGGCGGTGCCGTCGCGACCGTCGCCGCCGATCCGCCGGCCAAGCCCGATCTGCCGACGCCGGCTGAACTTGGCCAGCAGGCGCTCGACCGGCTGAAAAGCCTTATCGCCGCCTTTCGCAACCCGGCGACGCCGTATCCGTCGCGGCCGCGCATCCAATTCGAGGCCGCGATCGGCGGTCCCTACGACCATCTCGCCCGCGTCAAGGAGTGGGCGGCGGGAGAGGAGGGCGAGTCATGAGCCGGCTTCCCGTCCCGCTGGAAACCAAGGAGCGCCAGCGCCGTGCCAGTCAGCCGGCGACCTCGGCTTGGGTGTCGGCCAATGCCGGCTCCGGCAAGACCTGGGTGCTGTCGCGGCGGGTGATCCGGCTGTTGCTGAAAGGTGTGCCGGCTAACCAGATCCTTTGCCTCACCTATACCAAGGCCGCAGCGGCGACCATGTCGAACCGCGTGTTCTCCGAACTGGGCCGCTGGGCGGTGATGCCGGACGCCGATCTCGCCGCCGAGATCGCCGACATCGAGGGCGAGACGACCCGTCGCCCGCCGCTCGCCAAGGCCCGCCGCCTGTTCGCCGAAGCGATCGAGACTCCTGGCGGACTGAAGATCCAAACCATCCACGGCTTCTGCGAAGCGCTCTTGCACCAGTTCCCGCTCGAGGCCGATCTGCCCGGCCGCTTCGAAATCCTGGAAGAGGCGGGCGAACGCGACCTGCTTGCCCGCGCCAAGACCCGCGTGCTGCTCGCCGCATCGTCAGCCGCCGATAGCGATCGCCTGAGTGCCGCGTTCCGTCGCGTCATCGACCGGCACGGCGAGTTCGGCCTCGATGCGCTCATCGGCGACCTGATCGGCCGTCGCAACGACCTGGCGGCATGGATTGCCGATGCCGGCACGGTTGAAGCGGCGCTTGCGCAACTGCGCCCGGCCTTGCGGCTGCGCCCGACCGATACGGTCGCTCAGACCGAAGCCGAAATCCTGGCCTCGCCCGGCTTCGATGCCGCCTATTGCGCGGACCTCGTCACCGCGCTCTCCGGCTCGGGCGGCAAGACCGACGGCGTCCAGGCCGAACGGATCGCCCTTGCCCGCGCCGGGCGGACCAAGGCCGAGCGGCTTTCGGCCTGGCTCGACTTCCTGTTCAAGAAGGATGGCGAGCGGCGGGCGGCAAATCGCCTCGTCACCCAGGCCGTCGCCCGGCAGTTCCCCGATCTCGCCGACCGGTTCGAGGCCGAAGCCACCCGCGTCGAGGCCTTGCGCGATCGGCTGAAGGCGCTGGCGACTCTGGCTGAGACCGAGGCGGTGCTGGTCCTCGGCGATGCCGTCATCGGCGAATACGAGCGGGAGAAGCGCGGCCGCGGCGCGCTCGATTTCGCCGATCTGATCCGCTCCGCCGTGCATCTCCTCGACCGCTCGCCGTCGGCCGCCTGGGTGCAGTTCAAGCTCGACAAGGGCATCAGCCACATCCTCGTCGATGAGGCGCAGGATACCTCGCCCGACATGTGGCGCATCGTCGAACGCCTGTCGGAGGAGTTCTTTGCCGGCGAAGGACAGCGGCTGATCGACCGGACGGTGTTTGCCGTTGGCGACGAGAAGCAGTCGATCTATTCGTTCCAGGGCGCGGCACCCGATCAATTCGCGGCCATGCGTCGGCGCTTTGCCGCGCGCGCCGGCAATGCGGGCCTGTCGTTCGACGACATCAAGCTCTACCTGTCCTTTCGTTCCACGCCCGACGTGCTCGGCGCCGTCGATGCGGTATTTGCAGCTGGCAAGCAGGCCGGCATCGTCGCCGATCCCGCCGACTACGCCGAGCACCAGGCGCTGAGAAGCCGTTCGCCCGGCCATGTCGAGATCTGGCCGATGCTGAAGCCGGAGGCGGTCGCCGAACCCGAAGACTGGACCGCGCCGCTCGACACGCCCACCGCCACCTCGCCGCAATTGCGGCTTGCCAATCGCATCGCCGGCGAGATCGAGGCGTTGATCTCCGGTCCGCCGCTGCCGGGCACCGGCGACAGGGTGCGGCCGCGCGACATCCTCATCCTGGTGCGGAAACGCGACGGCTTCGTCGCTGCCGTCAACCGCGTGCTGAAGGAACGCGGTGTCGCCGTCGCCGGCGCCGACCGACTGACGCTCACCGACCACATCGCGGTCGAGGACCTGATGGCGCTCGGCCGCGTCATGCTGATCGCCGAGGACGATCTGTCGCTCGCCGCGGTGCTGAAAAGCCCGCTCATCGGCTGGGACGACGCGCAATTGTTCGCCGTCGCCTATCCGCGCGACGAGGGACGCCTGCCGCTGTGGACTGCACTTAGCCGGAAGGCCGAGACCGATCCGGCGGCACGGCTTGCCTACGAGCAACTCTCCGGCTGGCGGGCACGGGCCGATCTGGTGCCGCCCTACGAATTCTATGCCCGCATCCTCGGCGCCGATGGCGCGCGCCGGCGCTTCATCGCCCGGCTCGGCCCCGAGGCGGATGATGTGCTCGACGAATTCCTCGCCCACGCGCTCGAGCAGGAGCGGGCGGGAGCGGCCGGGCTTGCCGGTTTCCTCGCCGGGATCGAGGCGGCGAGCCCGGTGATCAAGCGCGAGATGGACGAGGCGCGCGACGAAGTCCGGGTGATGACCGTGCACGGCTCAAAGGGGCTCGAAGCAGCAATCGTGTTCCTGGTCGATTCCGGCTCGGCCCCGGTGTCGCCAAGCCATGATCCGAAATTTGTCGCGCTTCCGATTGCCGGCGCGCACCCCGACCACGCCCCGGCGCTCGTCTTCGTCGATCGATCCGCCGATCGGTCATCGGTGGTCGAAGCGCGGCTCGCTGAGGTGCGGGCACGCGGTCACGAGGAATATCGCCGGCTGCTCTACGTGGCGATGACCCGGGCCGCCGACCGGCTCTATGTCGCCGGCTATTCCGGCAAGTCCGGCCCCAACGCCGACTGCTGGCACCGCGTCGTCGAGACGAGCCTGCAGGCGACCGGCCGCCTGCAACCCGTCGCGGCAGCGGATGGCGAGGTAACGGCCTTCACCTGGCGGGTCAGCGATCTGCTGCCGCTTGAGCCGCGCGCCGCCGCGGAAATGGCCGTGCCGTCGGTCGATTGGCCGGATTGGATCGATCGCGGGCCGGACATCGAAACGGGCCCGCTGCGGCTGACGCCGTCGACTGCGCTATCCTCCGAACCCGACGCCTCGCCGCCGCCGACCCCGCCCGGGCTGGCGCTGGCGCTCAGCCGCCGACCCGACAGCCCCGAACTGCTGCGCGGCACGCTGATCCACAAGCTGCTCGAATGCCTGCCGGCACTCGATCCGGCCAAGCGGAGCGATGCGGCGCACGTCTACGTGCAGCGGAACGGCGATGCGCTCGACGCGCCGCAGCGGCAGGCGCTCGTCGCGGAGTCGCTCGCCGTGCTGGAAGACCCCCGCTTTGCCGCCGTCTTTGCCGCCGGTTCGCGCGCCGAAGTGCCGATCGTCGGTCGGCTGCGTCGTGCCAATGGCGATGACGTCGTTGTTTCCGGCCAGATCGACCGGTTGGCGGTGACTGCGACCGACGTCCTGATCCTCGACTACAAGACCAACCGTGCGCCTCCCGAAACCGCGGACGGGACGCCCGAGGCCTATGTGGCGCAATTGGCGCTGTACCGCCGGCTTCTTGCCGAGCTCTATCCCGATCGCACCATTCGTGCCGCCATCCTGTGGACGGCGCGGCCGGCGCTCGTCGAGATCGCTGCCGCGCTGCTCGATGCCGGCGAGCGGCGGCTGGGACTGATCTGACGCGATCGCATCGATCCCGTATTCGTGCTGCAAGGTCTCTTCGCGCTGCCGCCGCGCGTCCTTGCACGCCTGCCCGCCCGGATCGCGATAAGGTGAGCCGCGGGATGCGCTTGCCCCCGAGGACCGCTCTTGACGCTCCCGGCTCCACCCCCTACCTCTAGTCGCGAGAATGCGCGACGGCCGAAGATGTGGGGCACCCCGCTGCTGTCACGTCGGCAAGGAATCGCGTAAAGTCGTCGTTTCCGCCTCATCGAGGCGCCATTCACACCCTTCCGCTTGCTCTCGTCCTCGAGCAAGCGGGCCACAAGGAATGTCTCCATGACGCAGTCCGTCTCCGAATCCTCCTTCGACACCGATGTGATCGGCTCCAACGAGCCCGTTCTGGTCGACTTCTGGGCTGAATGGTGCGGTCCCTGCCGCATGATCGCCCCGGCGCTCGACGAGATCTCCAAGGAGATGTCGGGCAAGATCAAGATCGCCAAGCTCAACATCGACGAGAACCCGAATATCGCCGTGCGCTATGGCGTGCGCTCGATCCCGACGCTGATGATCTTCCGCGGCGGCAAGCCCGCTGCCGTGCAGGTCGGCGCCAATGCCAAGGGCAAGATCGTCGAGTGGATCAACGGCGCCATCGCCTGAGCCGCCGCCGCTAGCCGAGTGCGACATGTCCCCGAAAGCCGTCTCGCCAGTGCGAGGCGGCTTTCGTGCTTTCGGCGGGTAGTTCGGCATAAGGTGTCGGACGGCTTGATTTCCGCGCCCGGAAGCCTCACATCGGGCGCGCGCAGAGTTGCCCGACCGCCGCGAGCTGTGGCAGGGGGCCGTGCATGATGAAATTCGATCGAGGACGACATGTCGGACGAAAGCCAAACTGCTGAAACCAGCCTTGAGAGCGGCGAGCCTACCGCCGCCCCCGCTCCCGAGACCACTCCTGCGGAAGCCGCCGCTCCGGATCCCGTGAAGGTGCTGGAGGCCGAGGTCGCCGATCTGAAGGAAAAGCTCTTGCGCTCGCTCGCCGAAATGGAGAACCTGCGCCGCCGCACCGAGAAGGAGGTGCGGGATGCGCGCGACTATGCCATCACCGGCTTCGCCCGCGACCTGCTGTCCGTCGGCGACAATCTCGCCCGCGCCGTCGAGGCCGTGCCGGCCGGCGATCGCCAGACCGCCGATGCCGTGCTGAAGGGGCTCATCGATGGCGTCGATCTGACCGGCCGCGATCTGATCAAGACGCTGGAGAAGCATGGGGTGAAGAAACTCGAGCCGCTCGGGCTGCGCTTCGACCCGAATGTGCATCAGGCGATGTTCGAGATTCCCAACGCCGAAGCCGCCAGCGGCACCGTGCTGCAGGTCCTGCAGGACGGCTACGTCATCGGCGAGCGCGTGCTGCGCCCGGCGCTCGTCGGCGTCTCCAAGGGCGGTCCGCGGCCGGCGGCCAGCCTCGACAAATCCGTTTGAGCCGAGCGGCGTCCGGCGGGTGTGCGAGCCGGCGCCAATTCCGGCGCCACGTTTCGGTGCACGCAGCGACCTCGTGCCGGCAGCCTGACATTGAAACGACACAGGACTCGCGCTATCCCGACCGCGTCGGCCGTCGACTTGCCACGGCCCCGCTCGCCCATGGCCGCTGCCCCGGTTCGGTTCGGTGCGGTCGTTGGCGTGCTCATCCGGCCGGTAGCGCTGTCGGGACAGGCGGCAGCCCCCGGGGCGGTCCGGCACGATGTGATTGGAGCCTTCGACGTGACTGTCGCTGCCCGCTACGCGATTTATTTCTCCCCGAGATCAGACGATCGGCTGTGGGTGTTCGGCTCCACGGTCATTGGCTATGACGCGGCGAGCGGTACGACGCCCGAACAGCCGATGCTCGCCTGCATCTCGGCCGAGGAGTTTCATGCCCGCACCGAGGATCCGCGCCAATACGGCTTTCATGCGACGCTGAAGCCGCCGTTCCATCTGAAGGACGGCGTGCCGCTCGATCACCTGCTCGACGCCGCGCAAGAATTCGCCTCTGCCCGGTCCGCCTTCGAAGTCGGCGCCATGGAAGTGGTGGCGATCGGTGGCTTCCTGGCGTTGGTGCCGGCGGCGCCGAGCGCCCAGCTCGCCGCGCTGGCCGACGATTGCGTCCGCGCCTTCGACCGTTTCCGCGCGCCGCTGGCCGAGGCCGATCGCGAGCGTCGGCTGAAGAGCCCGTTGACCGAACGGCAGATCGCCTATCTCGACCAATGGGGCTACCCCTACGTCTTCGAGGAATTCCGCTTCCACATGACGCTGACCGGTCGTCTCCACCATGACGAGCGCGGCGAAGTGAAGCGGGCGCTGTGTGACCTCTACCGCCCGGTCGCCGCACCGCTCGTCATCGACGGCATCTCGGTATTCGAGCAGACGGCGCGGGGCGAGCGCTTCGCTCTCGTCGAGCGCCTCGGCTTCGGCGCCTGATGGGTGCGCCAGCGGCCATCCCGGCGTGACGTCGGCAGACGGCGCCGGCTTGCCATGCCGGCCGAACTGACACCAAGATGCCATGTGCCGCGCGTATGGTCCCGGGCTTCGAAAAAGCTGGCCCAATCGCCGATTCAGGACGGAACGTGATGGATTCGAATGAGTTTCTGGCTGAGAACGCACGGATCGTCCTGGCGGACCGGGTGATCGATAGCGGCTGGATCGCGGTTGCCGACGGTATGATCGCCGCTTATGGCGAGGGCAGGGGGCCGGATGGCGCGGCCGATCTCAGGGGCGACACCATCATCCCCGGCCTCATCGAACTCCACACCGACCATCTCGAGCCGCATTTCAATCCGCGCCCGGAAGTGTTCTGGAACCCTATGGCGGCGGTGCTTGCCTACGATAGTCAGATCGCCGCC
>JARLIU010000307.1 GCA_031291595.1 Ancalomicrobiaceae bacterium
CATGACCTCGAACATCCTTACGCCATCCGCGCCTGGCGCGGGGGCAACGTCCCTCATGGCGACAACGTACAGCTTTGCCTGCGGTTGCGGAACTAAGGGAGGATACGGACTAGTGGAGCAGGCCCACGTCCCGGGCCACTTCCAGCTTCGCCGGCGCGACCAGCCCGGCCGCCGAGCAGGTGACCGAGTGGATCACCGCGTCGATCTCGCGCCGCCAGAAGATCAGGAACTTGTGCACCTTCGGAAACTCAGGCGGAAGGTCCAGGGTCTGCCACAGGAAGCTCTGCAGCAAGGTCGGGTGGGCGGGCATGTAGTAGAGCACCTCGGCCGTGGTCAGGCGGCGGCCGGCAAGCTGAACGGCGAAATCGCGATCCAAGTCTGATCCTCCGTGCAAGGAAACAAGAAGCTTGTTTCCAGACCCTTGATTCTGCAACGGGGATGTGTATAAAAGCTCAATAAATTCAAATCATTAGCAGCGATCCAGGCTTGCTGCTGCTAGGCTAGCCGGCTGATGATCAGCCCCGCCGCCGCCAGCAGCACGGCCGCCGTGGCCAGCGAAAAGCCCCGCCGGAAGCGCGGCTCGGTCATCTTGCGGCTGAGCGCGGCGCCGCCGAAGCCGTAGGCGGTGGTGGCCGTCACGTCGAGGATCACCGTGGCCGCCGCGAACAGCACGAACTGCGCCGCCAGGGGCTTCCTGAAATCGAGGAACGGCGGCAGCACCGCGCCGAAGAACAACAGGATCTTGGGATTGGCGATCTGCACCAGGAAGCTGTCCCAATAGGCGGAGCGGCCCGGTTGGACGGTCGCATGGCCGAGCCCGCCCTCGGCGGCGAAACCGCTCCGGATCGATTTGACCGCCAGCCACACGAGATAGAGCGCGCCGATCACGATCAGCAGCTTCACCGCCTGCGGAAAGGCCAGGGCCAGGGTGCCGAGGCCGAGCGCGGCGGCCAGGTACCAGATCAAGGTCGCCGTGTTCATGCCGGCCACGCCCAGCAGCACGGCCTTCCTGCCCCGGCTCATGCCGTTGGCGATGGCGAACAGGTTCGAGGGGCCGGGCGTCGCCGCCAATATGGCCATGGCGCCGAGGAAGGCGAGGTAGCGGGGCGGATCGACGGGCAGGGTCATGGGTTGAATCGGACGCCATGCCTTCGACAGCTATCCGCCAGTTCAGCTATGACGAAGAGAGCCATACGCTGTTCGTGACCTTCATCGACGGCGATCTCTACGCCTATCTCGATGTCGAGCCGCAAATCTACGCCGACATGCAACGGGCGCCGTCCAAAGGACGATTCTTCGCCTACCGTGTACGCAATCGCTACGGCCATCGGAAGTTGACGGATGACTGACGCGCGCTGCCCCGCTGGCGGGGGAGCTGTCACGGAGTGACTGAGGGGGTGAGCTCTGTGGCGGCCAAAGATTTGGCCGCCATGCGAACGCCCGCCACGGGCGGGCTGGGCGGAAAGCGCTGCATCATGCCCCCTCCGGCCCTCCGGGCCACCTCCCCCGCTTTGCGGGGGAGGACGCATTCCTGGTGAAGGTTAGCGCTTCGAGCGCCGGTCACGTTTGGCGGCGACCCTGAGGCGCAGGGCGTTGAGCTTGATGAAGCCGGCGGCGTCGCGGTGGTCGTAGGCGACCTTGCCTTCCTCGAAGGTGACGAGGTCCTGGTCGTACAGGGAATAGGGCGATTTCCGCCCGGTGACCCGGACGTTGCCCTTGTAGAGCTTCAGCCGCACCGTGCCGGAGACGCTCTCCTGGCTCTTGTCGATCATCGCCTGCAGCATCTCGCGCTCCGGCGAGAACCAGAAGCCGAAATAGATCAGTTCGGCGTAGCGCGGCATCAACTCGTCTTTGAGGTGGCCGGCGCCGCGGTCGAGGGTGATGGATTCGATGCCGCGGTGCGCCTGCAGCAGGATGGTGCCGCCGGGGGTCTCGTAGACACCGCGCGACTTCATGCCGACGAACCGGTTCTCGACCAGATCGAGCCGGCCGATGCCGTTGGCCCTGCCGAGTTCGTTCAACTTGGTCAGCAGCGCTGCCGGTGACAGCCGCTCGCCGTCGATGGCGACCGCATCGCCCTTCTCGAACTCGACCGTGATCTCGGTGACGGCATCCGGGGCGTCTTCCGGCGATATCGTGCGCATGTGCACGTATTCCGGCGGCTCGATCCACGGATCCTCCAACACCTTGCCTTCGGAGGAGGAGTGCAACAGGTTGGCGTCGACCGAGAACGGCGCCTCGCCGCGCTTGTCCTTGGCGATCGGGATCTGGTTCTTCTCGGCGAAGTCGATCAGCGCCTCGCGCGACTTGAAGTCCCACTCGCGCCAGGGAGCGATGACCTTGATGTCCGGCTCGAGCGCGTAGTAGCTCAGTTCGAACCGCACCTGGTCGTTGCCCTTGCCGGTGGCGCCGTGGCAGACGGCGTCGGCGCCGACCTGGCGGGCAATGTCGATCTGGCGCTTGGCGATCAGCGGCCGGGCGATCGAGGTGCCGAGCAGGTAGAGGCCCTCGTATTCGGCGTTGGCGCGGAACATCGGGAAGACGAAATCCTTGACGAATTCTTCGCGCAGGTCGTCGATGAAGATGTTCTCCGGCTTGATTCCCATCAGCTCGGCTTTTTTCCGCGCCGGCGCCAGTTCCTCGCCCTGGCCGAGATCGGCGGTGAAGGTGACGACCTCGCAGCCGTAGGTCACCTGCAGCCATTTGAGGATGATGGACGTATCGAGCCCGCCGGAATAGGCCAGCACGACTTTCTTGACCGATTGAGCGCTCATGGGGATCTCTTGGGGGTGTCTAGACTATCGGCTTGAGGGAAAACCGCTTAAACCTTGAGACGGAACTGTCAAGCCGGCCGCGGGCAAATCGCGGGAATCGCTTACAATCCGTACCTCAGCCATAGCGCCTTGGCCTTTGCCCGGAGCGCGGACAGATGTCCGCCGGCGTCGATGCGTTCGGCGTAGCGGAAGAGGATCAACTCGCGGCAGATGACGATGACGCTCATCACGATCCCCCAGGCGATCAGCACGTCGGAAAGATAGTGCCCGCCGAAGGCCAGTCGGTTGAAGGAGATGAGTGCGGCCCAGGCAAGCGCGATGCGGATGGTGTTGCGGCGCCAGCTTTCCGGCACGACGAAGGCGAAGGCGATCAGCCAGAACGAGCCGGAGGCTTCGCCGGAGGGAAACGAGCAATTGCGGGCGCAGGCATCCGAGATTTCCCACGGCAGCGAGAAGGCGTGCGCGCCGCCGAACAGGTTGGTATCGATCGGGCGGGCGCGGCCCCAGTAGTCCTTGAGGATCACGTTGACGATCAGTCCGGGGCCGATGGCGAGCGAGGCGACGAGAAACGCCAGAACGCTCGGCCGCAGCAACGATAGCAGCCGCGGCAGCACCAGTCGGGCGATCGAGGCGGCGACGAGGCCGAAAGTACAGATCTGCGTCACGCTGAGCCCGGCGTTGCGCAACGCCAGGAACAGCGGCACCCGCGCCATGGGAAAGCCGTCGTTCGGGACGTGGAACAGACCGGCGACGCCGGTGTCGATCTGCGGCCAGGACAGGAACAGCGCCGAGACGGCCGCGGTCGCTCCGACGCTCGCTGCGATCGGATAACGCTTCGCTTCGTCGATGACCACCGATGCAGCGTTTGCCGCCGCCGACCAGATCGAATGAATGACTGGCTCCGTCACGCTACGCCCTCCCTCGGATCAGCCGCATGATGTACGATCAATTCGGCGACTTCGGAAGGCTTCCGTCAAACCAAGGAGTTGCCGATGGGACGATTCGATCAGCCGGTTCTGGACTTCTGGTACGAGTTCGCCTCGACCTACTCCTATGTGGCGGCGATGCGGATCGAGGCGATGGCATCGCGCCATTCGGTGGTCGTCCGCTGGCGGCCGTTCCTGCTCGGGCCGATCTTTTCGGCGCAGGGCTGGACGACGTCGCCATTCAATCTCTATCCGGCCAAGGGTCGCTACATGTGGCGCGACGTGGAGCGCCTGTGCCGCGACTTCGAACTGGCATTCCGCCGGCCGCGCGAATTTCCGCAGAACAGCCTGCTTGCGGCTCGCCTGGCGCTGATCGGCGCCGCCGAGGGCTGGGGCGAGGCTTTCGCCAAGGCGGTGTTTGTGGCCGAATTCGGCGAGGGGCGGGAGATCTCCCGGCCCGAAGCGCTCGGCCCCATCCTGACGGCGCTCGGGCTCGACGCCGGCGCGCTGCTCGCCCGGGCGCGCACCGACGAGGCGGTCAAATCGCGGCTGAAGTCGGCGACCGAGGAAGCGCAGAGCCTCGGCATATTCGGTGCGCCGAACTTCGTCACCGAGGATGGCGAGTTGTTCTGGGGCAACGACCGGATGGACGAAGCCTTCGCTTGGGCCGCCGGCCAGGGGCAGCGGCCGGCCCGCATGCCGCGGTAGCCGGTGCCGCGGCAATCCGGCTCGACTTATCCTTCCTTGGCCGAAACGTCTTCGATCGTGTGCTTGGAGATCAGCGGCACCTGGGTCAGCGCGAAGACGAAGGTCAGGATCGGCGTACCGGGCACCTTGAACAGGCCCCAGGTGTGCGTGTCGAAGAAGGTGCGCATCACCTCGTTGGCGCCGGCCATGGCCAGGAAGAACAGTCCCCACCTGAGCGTCAGGACCCGCCAGCCCTCGGCATCCAGCTTGAATGCCTCTTCGAAGAAATAGCCGAGGAACGATTTGCCGAAGGCGAGGCCGCCGAGCAGCGCGCCGGCGAACAGCAGGTAGATGATGGTGACCTTCAGCTTCACGTAGTCTTCGTTGTGGAGGTAGAGGGTGAGCCCGCCGAAGACCAGGACGAAGCCGGCGGTGATCAGCAGCATCACCGGCACGCGGCGGATCTGCCAATAGGTGATGACGACAGACATGAGCGTGGCAACGATCAGCGCGCCGGTGGCGATGAAGATGTCGAAGACGTTGAGGCCGATGAAGAAAGCGGCGAGCGGCGCGAGATCGACGGTGAGTTTCAGCCCGGCCGGCAGCTTCTTGGCGGCAGGCGCAACCACAGGCATTACGGCCGCCTCGGCGTTGGCGCTGCCGGCTGGTCCGGAGGAAGAGACGTCGTTGGTCATCTCGCGTTTCGCGGCCTTCTCGTCAATCCGTCTGCAGTCAATATGGGTATCGGCCGCCGGGATTGCATCCCGCCGGCGCGAGGCGTTGTCAAGCCGCGTTTGGCGACGGCTGCCCGTTGATCGTTGTCAGGCGGCGACGCGTTCGGTCAGCTTGTCGGCGAGGAACGCGCGCACGGCTTCCGGCGGTACGTCGTCGGCAATGAAGCTTGCCCCAAGTCCGCGCGTCAGGATGAAGGTCAGCCGGCCGCGCTTCACCTTCTTGTCCTGCAATATCGCCGCCATCAGATCGTCGGCCGAGCCGATGTCGCCGGGAATCTCGCTCAGTCGGGTCGGCAGGCCAACCTCGACGAGATGGGCACGCATGCGTGCCAGATCGTCGGGGGAGCACAGGTTCATCCGCACCGAGAATTCATGTGCCAGCACCATGCCGATCGCGACGCCTTCGCCATGCACAAGACGTTCGGCGTCGTAATGGGTGATCGATTCCAGCGCATGCCCGAACGTATGGCCGAGGTTCAGCAGCGCGCGCGGACCGGCCTCCTTCTCGTCGATCTTCACCACGCGGGCCTTGGCCCGGCAGCAACGGGCGATCGCTTCGACACGCGCCGTGCCGCCCGAAAACACCTCGCGCCAGTTGGTTTCCAGCCAGCCGAAGAATTCGGCATCGTCGATGAGCCCGTATTTCGCCACTTCGGCATAGCCGGCGCGGAAATCGCGGGCGTCGAGCGTATCGAGCGTCGCGGTGTCGGCGATGACCAGCGCCGGCTGATGGAACACGCCGACCAGATTCTTGCCGTGGCGGGTGTTGATGCCGGTCTTGCCGCCGACGGAGGAATCGACCTGGGACAAGAGCGTGGTCGGCATCTGCACGAAGCGCATGCCGCGGCGGACGACGCCGGCAACGAAGCCGGTCAGGTCGCCGATGACGCCGCCGCCGAGCGCGACCAGGAGGTCGCCGCGTTCCAGCCGGGCCGACAACACGCCGTCGACGACGCTTTCGAACACCGAAAAGCTCTTCGAGCCCTCGCCCGGCGTGACGACGATGGTGGAATAGCCGAGACCGGCGTCGGTCAGGCTGGCCGCCAGCGCATCGAGGTGGTGTTCGGCGACGGTCGTATCGGTGATGACGGCGAAACGGCGATCGGGAAAGCGCTCGGCGAGCGTCGCTCCCGCCCCGGCAATGAGGCCCGGTCCGATGAGGATGTCGTAGGAGTTGGCTGCGAGATCGACCGGCACGCGCGCTTGCGGGGTCGGTGCTGCCGCACCCGCTTCCGAGGTCGGCGCAGTGGCGCTCATGGCTTGGTCTCCTTTTGGCGGTCGAAGTGGGCGATGAGTGCCGCGATCATGTCATCGCACATGATATCATGCGCCACGTCGCGCGATTGTACGGTGACGTCGGCGAGTGCGTAGATGGGATAGCGCTCGGCGATCAGGCGCCTCAGCGTTCCTTCCGGGTCGGGGGTGTCGAGCAGCGGACGATTGGACCGGCGGCGCACGCGGGCCAGCAGCAGTTCGGCATCCGCCTCCAGCCAAACCGAAATGCCCAGGTCCGAAATGGCGGCCCTGGTGTCGGCATTCATGAAAGCGCCACCGCCGGTCGCCAGCACTTGCGGCCCCTCGCCGAGCAGCCGGGAGATCACCCGCCGTTCGCCGTCGCGGAAATACGCCTCGCCATGTTCGGCGAAGATTTCGGGGATGGTCTGGGCGGCGGCCCGTTCGATCTCGCCGTCGGCGTCGACGAAGCGGATGCCGAGCCGCGCGGCCAGTCGCTTGCCGATCGTGGTCTTGCCGGCGCCCATCATGCCGACGAGCACGATCGAGCGCGGGCCCAGTTCGGCTGAGATCCTGGCGAGCCGGTCGTGCTCGAGCCGGGCTTTGTCCGTCTGCATCACTCGGTCGGCCCCTCTCCCCAGTGTCCTCGCCGCGGTCCGTCACCGTATCGTTAGCTGGCGCAAGCGGCTCGCTTTGATCCTATGGCCGGCGTCTCGTCAAGGGCAACGCGGCGGCAGCGGCCATCGAGCGACCAGGATTTGCGCCGCGAAGCCGCGATTCCGCCAGCGGAGCGATCGTTGACAGGGAGTTGGCAGCTGCGGGCGATTAGGCTGTTCCCTGTTCGCGCCGTTGCTCCTATATGATGGTCGGGCTCGGCCGGGTGCGACGCTGTCGAAAGCTGCCAATGGGCCGCTGACACGTGGATGCATGTGGCAGCTCGGTCTGCGTTCGGGTCGCCACCGGGGCTTGTTCGGGACATCGGCGGCAACGTCGCCGATCGCTGCGACTATCAGGCGAGTGGATCCCATGCCGACGCTGTTCAGGTTTCTTCTGTCGCTGGCCGTTCTGTCCGGGATTGTCGTCGGCTCGATGTATTCGCTGGCGACCTTCGTGCAGCCGAAGCCGCGCGAGATCACCATCCGCGTGCCGCAGGACCGCTTCCTGCCGCAGCAGCCGCAATGACCGCCGCGGGGGCGCCGATGCGTGGCGCGCGCCACATCGAGTCGTTTCTGGAAATGCTGATCGCCGAACGCGGCGCGGCGGAAAACACCATCGAGTCGTATTCTCGCGATCTGGAGGACTTCGCGCATTTCCTCGGCAACCGCGGCGGCGACATCGCGATGGCGACGACCGAGGACATCTCCCGCTACATCGGCGACTTGAAGGCGCGCGGCTTTGCCGCCACCAGCCAGGCCCGGCGGCTGTCGGCGCTCCGGCAGTTCCACAGGTTTCTCTATAGCGAAGGGCTCAGGAGCGACGATCCGACCGGGTCGGTGGATTCACCGCGCAAACCAGCCCTTCTGCCGAAAATCCTGTCGGAGGAAGAGGTCGACCGGCTGATCGAGACGGCGCGTTCGATGGCCAACGGCCCGTTCGACAGCGACGAGCAACGGCTCAGAGCGCTGCGCCTCTACACGCTGGTCGAAGTCGCCTATGCCACGGGCTTGCGCGTCTCGGAACTGGTATCGCTGCCGGTATCGGCGCTCAGGGGCGACCTGCCGGTGATCATGGTCACCGGCAAGGGCAACAAGGAACGCATGGTGCCTCTGTCGGACCGGGCGCGCGCCGCCATGACCGAGTATCTGGCGGCGCGGCGGGCTGGGGGCCAAGCGGTCGACAGCCGTTGGCTGTTCGCCTCGTACGGCGCGAGCGGGCATTTCACCCGGCAGGCGCTCGGGCGCGACCTGAAGGTGCTCGCGGGCGCCGCCGCCATCGATCCGCGGAAGCTGTCGCCGCACGTGCTGCGCCATGCCTTCGCCAGCCATATCCTGCAGCGCGGGGCAGACCTCAGGATCGTGCAGGAACTGCTTGGCCACGCTGACATCTCGACGACGCAGATCTATACGCACGTGCTCGAAGAACGGCTGCGGGCGGTGGTCGCCGGCCATCATCCGCTCGGGGCCGACTGACGGGGCGGCGGGATGAGCGGTTGCTGCACCTGCGAGCGGCACGCGGTTCCGGACCTGCGCGTCGCGCCTTGACATTTCCGTGTGCGCATGGCGGAACTCGCGCCGCGCCCGGCGTCGCACCGACGTGCGGGCGGCCGAGAGCGGATGCGAATGCGCAGTTATCTTGAATTCGAAAAGCCCGTTGCCGACCTCGAAGGTCAGATCCAGGAACTGCGGTCGCTGGGGGAAAAGGGCGAGGCCGTCGACGTCCAGGAGGAGGTCGCCAAGCTCGAGGCGAAGGCGAACCAGGCCCTGCTCGAACTGTACCAGAAGCTGACACCCTGGCAGAAGACGCTGGTGGCGCGCCATCCCGACCGGCCGCATTGCCTTGATTATGTCGGCGCGCTGATCGAGGACTTCACGCCGCTCGCCGGCGATCGGGCTTTCGGCGACGATCCGGCGATCGTGGCCGGGCTCGGCCGGTTTCGCGGCACGGCGGTCGCCATCATCGGCAACGAGAAGGGCTCGGACACCAAGAGCCGGCTGAAACATAATTTCGGCATGGCGCGGCCGGAAGGCTACCGCAAGGCGGTGCGCGTCATGCAGCTTGCCGACCGTTTCGCCATGCCGGTCATCAGCCTGGTCGATACCGCCGGAGCGTTTCCGGGCATCGATGCCGAGGAGCGCGGCCAGGCCGAGGCGATCGCGCGCTCGACCGACGCCTGTCTGGCGCTGGGCGTGCCCAACGTCGCGGTGGTCATCGGCGAGGGCGGTTCGGGCGGCGCTATCGCCATTGCCACCGCCAACCGCGTGTTGATGCTCGAACATGCGATCTACAGCGTGATCTCGCCGGAGGGCGCGGCCTCGATCCTGTGGCGCGATTCGGCCCGCGCCCAGGACGCGGCGACCAACATGAAGATCACCGCGCAGGACCTCTTGCGCTTCAAGGTGATCGACCAGATCGTGCCGGAACCGCTGGGCGGGGCGCATCGTGCGCCGGAGGATGTGATGACGGCGACCGGGCAGGCGATCGAGAAGGCGTTCGCCGACCTCTCCGGCCTTGGCGCCGACGAGATCCGGCGGCATCGTCGGGACAAGTTCCTGGCGATCGGCCGTACGCTCTGACGGCGCCCTTGGGTATGGATTGGCCCGAAGGGCTTGGGACATCGCATGAACGGGCTGCAAGTGGCGGTCTCGGCAGCGGTTTGTTAACCACGCCAAACGATTGGGAGCAAGGCCGGCGGTCCGATATTCCCGGCCAAGGTTTTGCCAAATCAACCGAATTAGGATACGGTCCCGAGCGCGCGCCAAGCGTGGGGCATGGGTGGTGCGCGGCGTGTCGGTAGCAACGGCGCGCCGGCCTTGGTAAACAAGGCGTTGTGATAACCGTCGGGACGGATCAACCGTTCCATGTGGGCGCAGCAGGGGCTTCGGTCCGGTTGCAATCCGACCACAGCGATTCGAGCGCATGCGCTCCAGGATGGCCACGAGATGAAGCTCAAGGCAGTACTCTTTCTGGCGACCGCATTGGCGATGCCCTTCGGCCTGGCTGGCTGCAATGAGGACGGCGTCGGCGGACTGGTCACCGGACTGAAGGCGCAAGCGCCGTTGCGCCCCGACATACTCAAGCTCATGGACGAGAAGGGCATGCGCAAGGAGGATCCGATCCTCATCCGCGCCTTCAAGGAAGACAATGCGCTTGAGGTCTGGAAGCGCGACAAGACCGGGCGCTTCGCCCTGCTCCGCTCCTATCAGATGTGCGCCTGGGGCGGCACCATCGGGCCGAAGATCCGCGAAGGCGACAAGATGACGCCCGAGGGCTTCTACTCGATCACCCCGGCTCGCCTCAATCCGCATTCGCAGTTCTATCTCGGCATGGACGTCGGCTACCCCAATGCCTTCGACCGGGCGCTCGGCCGCACCGGCGCGGCGGTGATGGTGCACGGCAATTGCACCGCGTCGGCCGGCTGTTTCGTGGTGACCGACTATCAGGTCGAGGAGATCTATGCGCTCGCCCGCGAGGCGTTGAACGGCGGCCAGCGCGAAATTCAGGTGCAGACCTATCCCTTCCACCTGACCGCGACCAACCTTGCCAAGCATCGGCGCAATCCGAACTTGGCGTTCTGGCGCAACATCAAGGAAGGCTACGACCACTTCGAGCTGACGCACCTCGAACCGAAGGTCGACGTCTGCGACAGGCATTACGTCTTCGATGCGCAGACGACGTCGCCCGATTCGACCACCTTCAATGCCGCCGGCGCCTGCCCGGCCTACGCGGTCGCCGACTCGATCGCCGCCGAGGCGAAGGCCAAACAGGTTGCCGACGACGCCGAATTCAAGACGATCGTCGCCGAGATGGATGCCAAGGAGAAGGCCGACGCCGATGCCATCCTGGTGGCCAAGCTGGAGGCTGCGAAGCCGAAGAAGCCGCAACCGAACATGATGGCCTCGATCTTCGGCACACCGGCGACGCCCGCTGCGGCTCAGCCGATGACGGCGACCGTCGGAACCCCGATCAACGTGCCGATCCCGCGCGCCTCGCCGCGCGCGCCGCAACTCGCCGCCGTTGCCATCGAGCAGCCGGCGCCGCAGCCGCAGCAGAACGACAATCTGTTCGGTAACATTGGCAACTTGTTCAGCTTCGCTTCGCCGCAGCCGGAACAGGCGGCCCAGCCCGCAGCCCAGGCGCCGGTGGCGCAACCGGCGGTGCAGTCGACTGTCGTGCGGCCCGGCGGGGTAAAGCCGTCGCCGGCCCAGACCACCACGGCAAGCATCCGGCCGCAGCAGGCTGGTCCCGTCGTGCAGTCGGCACCCGCGCCGGCCCAGCCTCAGGCGGTGCGGCAGGCACCGGCGGCCGACGTTCCGTGGTGGCAGAAACTCAATCCGTTCGGCGGCTGAACTGACGACGGCCGCCCGCTCGGCCGCGCTCCGAACCCTGAAACCTGTCCTCAAAAAGGCCGTCACGACAACACGTGGCGGCCTTCGGCGTATCGGGGTGGTCTGGCGGGAAGCGGCAGGCGGCTCTGTCGGGGGGGCGAACGGCCCGATGCCGCAGCGTTTTGCGCTTCTGCTTGACCGGTGCTTGAGCTAGATGAGGGCGGCGCCGGCCGTTCAATGGGCCGAAACGGCATGCGGGGCCGATCGATGCTTGCGGAAGTTGTCTCCTGGCTCATCACGCCGTGCCGCCTCGACTATCGACGGCTCGGCTATCTCGGGGCGGCCATCTCCCTGTGGGCGCGGGGCAATCGCTGCCGGGCCGCCTGGAGGCCGCACGAGGCGCAGGCGCATGCCGCCATCCTGGCCGCCGCAGACGATCTGCCGCAGCGGCGAACCTGCGTGGTGCTCGGCTCCGGGCTGTTGCGTGACGTGCCGCTCGCCGCCCTGGCCGAGCGCTTCGAGGCGGTGGTGCTGGTCGACGTCGTGCACCTCTGGCCGGCGCGGCTGAAGGCGCTGAGGTTCTCGAATGTGCGGTTCGTCGCGAGCGACCTCACCGGTGCCACCGACTTTCTGATGGGACGGACGCGAGGCTTTGCCGACCCGCTGATCCGTCTGCGGCAGGATGCGCGCATCGATCTGGTCGTCTCGGCCACCTGTCTCACCCAGTTGCCGCTCGGGCCGGAAGCCGTGGTGCAACGCTGGGGTCGGCCGATGCTTTGGCCGGCGGATGCGGGACGGCGCATCGTCGCGGCCCATCTCGACGGCATCTGCCGTCTCCCTGGGCGGATTTGCCTGATTACCGACACGGAAGTGATCACCCGCAACCGCACCGGCGAGGTCGTCGAGCGGGAGGACCTGCTCGAAGGTCGGAGCCTGCCGGCGCCCGATCGCTCGTGGGAATGGACGGTCGCTCCCTTCGGCGAATACGCGTCCGACGAGGAACTCGTTCATCCGGTCAATGCCTATCTTGATTTTCGCCGCAGGCATTGAAGCCGAGGGATCGGGCGCGATATCAGCAGACAATCGGAGGCGACGGCTTTCGAGGCTGTCGACGTGCGCCAGCCGATCTTGGCCCCCGAGTTGCATCGCTTCGGCCGATGC
>JARLIU010000056.1 GCA_031291595.1 Ancalomicrobiaceae bacterium
CCCACCGAGCTGCGCGGCCTCACTCAAATGTCAAATTCAAAGCTCCACTAGACTCAATGAATTGCTAGTGGTCCTGGGATTCCGACATTTGCGTATGAGCGCGCGGCACGTGGGATGCAAATGTCGGAATCGGACCACTAGATGGCGATGAGTTCGGGCCCTTTCGGGTCAAGGCTCGCGCACGCGATCGATACCAAACAGCCAGAGCGGGATTGATGGCGAAGGCCGCGCGCACAGTTCGCCAGCCCGCTCTGAAGGCGGCGTCCACGCCACATCAGACCCCGTCGCCCGATGCGTCCTCCGCCGCCGGAGACCGCATCGGACCGTTCCTCATCATGCTCGCCGCTTTCCTGATGGCGGCGGGCGTCGCCGATGCCGCAGCAGCCGCGCACGCCGATGCCGCCCGCGAACTGTCGGCGGCGGCTCTGCTGATGACCACCAACGCGCCGATGGTCGGCTTGATCGGCCTCGGCATCGCCTGCGGCAAGCTGCCGCGCGTCCCGGCTGCCGGCGGCGCGTTCGCCGCGTTTCTCGGCGCGGTGCTGTTTTCGGCCGACATGCTGAGCCGCGTTTACGGATCGGGCCGCCTGTTTGCCTATGCCGCACCGACTGGCGGCAGCCTGATCATCGCCGGCTGGACCATCATCGGTGTCGCGATGGTGTGGACCGTCGCCAAACGGCGCTGATCCCGCGGCCGCCCGGCGCAATCGCCCTGCCGCCACTGGCGCGGAAACCCTCGATCGTGCTAACCCGCTGCGTTTCCGCCATCGCCCCGCGAGTTCGCCATGCACGATCTGACCCGCCGCTTGCCTGCCTCGGCTTACCGCTATTTGAACGGCACGCTCCGCTGCGAAGGCGTGGCGCTCGACGCCATCGCCGACAACCTCGGCACGCCGTTCTACTGCTATTCGGCCGGCCGCCTGCGCGAACGCTACCGGGCCTTTGCCGCCGCGCTCGACCCGCTCGGCGTGAAGATCCACTTCGCCATGAAAGCCAACGGCAATCAGGCCGTGCTGAAGCTGTTCGCCGCGGAAGGTGCCGGCACCGACATCGTCTCGGGCGGTGAACTGGCCCGGTCGCTCGCCGCCGGCATCTCCGGCGACCGCATCATCTTTTCCGGCGTCGGCAAGACCGCGGCCGAGATCGATGCCGCACTCGCCAGCAACGTGCATCAGCTGAACGTCGAGAGTTTCGAGGAACTGCGTCTCGTCGACATGATCGCGGCCGGCCGCGGCATCGTTGCGCCGGTGGTCCTGCGCATCAACCCGGACGTCGACGCCGAGACGCATGCCAAGATCACCACCGGCAAGCGCGACAACAAGTTCGGCATCGAGGCCGCGCTGCTCGACCGCCTCGACAACGAGGTGAAGGCGCTGGCCAACCTCCGCATCCTCGGCGTCGCCGCGCATATCGGTTCGCAGATCATGAAGCCGGCGCCGCTCGTCGCCGCCTACAAGCGACTTGGCGAAATCGCCGACGAATTGAAGCGCCGCGGCCTGCCGATCGAGCGCATCGACCTCGGCGGCGGCTTCGGCGTCCCCTACCAGAACCAGACCGAGCTGTCACCGGCCAGCCTTGCCGCGGCCATTGCGGCGACGGTAGCCGGGCGCGGCTATGCGCTTGCCATCGAACCCGGCCGCACCCTCGTCGCCGATGCCGGCGTGCTGGTCGCCGGCGTCACCTACGTCAAGGACGCCGGCCACATGCGCTTCCTGGTGCTCGATGCGGCGATGAACGATCTCATCCGCCCGGCCATGTACGACGCGTACCACGACATCGTGCCGGTCCGCGAGCCGGCGCCGAACGCGGACCTCGTCGAATACGACGTCGTCGGGCCGATCTGCGAGTCGTCCGACACCTTCGCCAAGCACCTGCGGCTGCCGGAAATGGCGGCCGGCGACCGCGTCGTGCTGGCAACTGCCGGCGCCTACGGCGCCACCATGTCGTCGACCTACAATGCCAGGGCGCTCGCCCCGGAAGTGCTGGTCGACGGCCACCGCTTCGCCGTCATTCGCCGCCGCATCGACGTTGCCGAGCAGATCGGCTGGGACAGCGTGCCGGAGTGGGTGTGAGCGGGGACGACCGCGCGCGCCTCGGCTCGTCACCCCCCACCCGGACTTCGCCCACCCTCCCCCACAGGGGGGGAGGGAAACGCGGCTCGCCCTTGGCTTTTGTCGTCCGGCCTCAACCCGTTGACAAATTGGCGTTGTCGCCCTCCCCCCTTGTGGGGGAGGGTGGCTGACAAGCCGGGAGGGGGGCGGCAAACGGGATGCCCCGTCCTCGGCCCTCCCCTAATCGCCTCACTTCCACATCACCGTATAGCTCTCGACCGGCGGCACGCTGTCGATCAGCCCGCGCGCCTTCAGAAACTCGGCGAAGCGGTTGAGGCGCACCGGATCGACCGCTGCCGGGCGATGGGCGAAGCGCGGCAGCGTGTCGTAGAAGGCGCGCTTGTTCAATTCGTCGTCGAGCTTGGCGTCCGACGCCTTGAAGATGCCCCACGCCTCGTCCGGATGGTTCGACAGCCATAGGGTCGCCTTCTCGACCGCGTCGAGAAAGCG
>JARLIU010000308.1 GCA_031291595.1 Ancalomicrobiaceae bacterium
CGAGGCCGCGTATGATCAGTCTGTTCGACCTGTTCAAGATCGGCATCGGTCCGTCCTCCTCGCACACCATCGGCCCGATGAAGGCGGCGAAGGCCTTCGTCGATGCCGTCGTGGCGCGCGGTCACCTCGCCGAGATTGCCCGCATCGAGGTGCGCCTCTACGGTTCGCTCGCCTGGACCGGCCGGGGCCACGCCACCGACAAGGCGGTGGTTCTCGGACTGATCGGCGAGGTGTCGGAGACCGTCGATCCCGACTGCGCCGATGCGCTCGTCGCCGAGATCGGCACCAGCCGCACCCTGAAGCTGCATGGCCGGGCCATCGGCTTCGATTGCTTCTCCGACATCGTGTTCGACACGCTCTCGCCGACTCCCGGCCATCCCAACACGTTGCGCTTCGCCGCCTTTGCCGCAGACGGATCCGAGCTCTTCGCCGAACTGTGGCATTCGGTCGGCGGCGGCTTCGTCTTGCGTGAAGGGGAGGCAGCCGGGGAGGGCGATGCAGCGGCGGATCCGCCGTTTCCGTATCGTACCAGCGCCGGGCTGCTGGCTGCCGGCAAGGACTCCGGGCTGTCGATCGCCGAGATGGTGATGGCCAACGAAGCTGCCAGCCGCCCGCGCGCCGACGTCGTCGACCAATTGAATCGCGTCGCCGCCGCGATGTTCGCCTGCATCGAGCGCGGCATGCGCGGCCAGGGGCTGCTGCCGGGCGGGCTCAATGTCGCCAGACGCGCCAAAGCCTTCGCCCAGCGGCTCTCCGCCGACAAGCATCGCAACATGCGCGCGCCGCACGAGATCATCGACTACGTCAGCCTCTATGCGCTCGCTGTGAACGAGGAGAATGCCGGCGGCGGCAGGGTCGTCACCGCCCCGACCAACGGCGCGGCCGGCGTCATCCCGGCGACCTTGCGCTACTATCGCGATTTCATCCCCGGCGCCAACGAGGAGGGCATCCGCACGTTCCTCTTGACCGCCACCGCGATCGGCGGCCTGTTCAAGCTCAATGCCTCGATCTCCGGCGCCGAGGTCGGCTGCCAGGGCGAGGTCGGCGTCGCCGCGTCGATGGCGGCGGGCGGGCTTGCCGCCGTGATGGGCGGGACGAACGCGCAGGTGGAAAACGCCGCCGAGATCGCCATGGAGCACCACCTTGGCATGACCTGCGATCCGATCGGCGGGCTGGTGCAGATCCCCTGCATCGAGCGCAATGCCTTCGGCGCGGTCAAGGCGATCACCGCCGCCTCCATGGCGCTCAGGGGCGACGGCATCCACAAGGTCAGCCTGGACGAGGTGATCGTCACCATGCGCGAGACCGGGCGCGACATGGCGTCGAAATACAAGGAGACCAGCCTCGGCGGGCTGGCGGTCAATGTGACGGAGTGCTGAACGGGCCCCGCGTCGCCCGGATGCAGCCTATTCGCCCTCGGGCTCGCTGCGCGCGGCGGGCTTCGGCGTCGTCGGACTGTGCCCCTTCAGCCGGGCGTGCAATCGGGCGATGAGCGGCTGCTGCTTGGCCCAGGCCCTGGCGGCGCGTAGCAGCGCGCTCCAGGCGACCGCAATGCGGCCCGTGGCCGACAGCCCGCG
Source organism: Ancalomicrobiaceae bacterium (assembly GCA_031291595.1). Taxonomy (GTDB): domain Bacteria; phylum Pseudomonadota; class Alphaproteobacteria; order Rhizobiales; family Ancalomicrobiaceae; genus CAIYYN01. The sequence continues at coordinate 1,578 of JARLIU010000308.1, forward strand.
CTCCAGACCGAGGAGGCGGCATTCGGCGCTGGCAAAGCGCAGCTTGTAGGGCAGGTGGCCGACCCCCATGTCGCCGGCAACATAGCCCTCGTTCAGCGCCTTCTCGAACAGCTTGGTGAACAGCAGCAGGCCGGGCGCAAACGCATTGCCGGCGGTGTCGTCGATGGCGCAGATGACGGTGGAAAATCGCCTGCCGTCGTCGATGCGGTAGAGATAGCCGGACGGCCTGCCGCCGACCACGAGTTCGGCCAGATGGGCGACGCGACGGTCCGCCGGCGCCAGCAGCATGGCAAGATAGAACCGCGACGAGGTATCCTCGCGCAACAGGTCTGCCCGCGTCAGCCGGGCGAAACGCGCCCGCCGCATCTCGATCATGCGGGCGTAGCCGGCGACAATATCAGCTTCTCCGCCGAGCCAGTGAATGGCGATGCCGTCGCGCCGCTCCAGCTTGCGCCATTGCTTCTGGTAGGACTTGTAGCCGGAGCGCGTGGAGACAGCCGTCGGGCTCGCCGGGTCGATGTCGACCGGATAGACCGCGTCTGCCGACAGGAACGCACCCCGGCCGAGCGCCAGGAGGTTCGGCTTGCCGTCGATCTCGCGCGCCAGATGGGTGAGCCGGAGGATGTCGGCATCGGCGAGCCCGCTCGATACCAGCCGCAGCACGGTTTCCGCCGTCTCCGGCGTCATCGCCACGTGCGGCGCGACGATGGCGCCGAGCACGTCGCAGACGCCGTCGCCAAGCAGGCGGGCAACTGTCAGGCGGCCCTCGCGGGCGATCACCATCGGCAGGATGATGTCGGCGCGGCCCGTCGCCGGATCGACGAGGCGGAAGATCCTGACCTCGCCGCCGCTGGCGGGCACCAGGTGTTCGGCGACGCCGGCGAGCCAGCTCGGCAACTGGAACAGCGGCACGAGCCCGCCTGCGCCGGCGATCGCGGTGAAATCGGCGATGAGCTCCGGATCGTCGAAACCCGCAGCCCGAACGAGCCTCAGGCCGGGCGCATCGGTCCGGATCTCCGCAGGCTGAAAGCCGGTTGCCGCTGCCGCCGGCTCCGCCAATGTCTCGGTCATCTTCGCCCCATCGGTACCCGACCTGAGGCGATGCTAGGGCAAAAACGTAAAGACCCTGTTCTCAACCAATCCATGCAGGCATCGAGATAAGTCGCGGTTCAGGCGAAGGAGCCGCGCGCCATGGCGCGGGCGTGATCGCGGATGTCGGCGGGCCAGGGTTCGGTCAGCGCATCGAAGCGCGCCGCGTCGCCGGCATAGAGCGCCCGGCAGACGTCCTCGTAATCGACCAGGTCGCCGGCAATCGCCGTCAGGAACCGGCCGGTTGCTTCCCGGATGCGCCTGACCGCATCGTCCCAGGCGGACTTCTTGCGGGCCTCCTCGACCAGCTTCCTGAGCGCCACCGAAGCGCCGCCGGGCTGCGTGGCGAGCCAATCCCAGTGGCGGGGCAACAGCGTCACCTCGCGTGCCACCACGCCGAGCTTCGGCCGGCCGCGTGCCGAGCGAGCGGCCTCAGATTCGGCTTCGGCGCCGACAGCGGCTCCAGAACGGGTGCCTTCGGCCAGGGGAGCAACGGCGGCGTACCGCCCGGCGACCGTTTCGGCCGAACCGGACAGGTCGAGATCGATCTGCCGTCCGGTCACGTTGTCGAAGACCAGCGCGGCGGATTGCGGCGCATCGCCGACAAGTTGTTTCAGCGTCGTTGCCACCTCGGCTTGCGTACCGGACGCAACGCGGTCGATGCCGAGGAAGGCGGTGATATGCGGCGTATCGGTCATGAGGAACTCCAGGGTCAGGAGCAGATTAATACCCGGATGATATTAGTTTGTCAATTTAATCCGGGTAAAAATATCGCGGTATCCCGTCCCGAGCGACGGCGGCTCGATCGGCGCTCCGGTCAGCCGCCCTCCCACAGCCCGACCGCCAGACCGCAGGTCAAGGCTGCCAGCAGGAACACCAGCAACAGGCTGGTGGGCGTCAGTCGGCGGCGGCCGATGTGCCAACCGACGACCGCGCCGCCGATGAGACAGACGATGGCGCCGATCGGTGCGGCAACGAAGCCGGCGAACATCCCCCGCCCGCCCTCGAAGTCGGACATGCCGAAGCGGCCGGCGATCCAGTAGGCGACGAGGCCGGTCAGGCAGTATCCGGCGACGAGGCCGAGAAGCCCGACGAAGACGGCTAGAGAGGCGCGCATCGATCTTTTTCCTCAGGCGCAACGATGGGCCGAGAAACTATCCGCCGCCATCTGAACAGCGCATGAGCAGCCGGCGGACCACGTCATTGGGACGGCCGCGCCAACGAAAAAGGGCGCCCCGCGAGGCGCCCTCATCGTATTCAGCTGGACTGCGGCGTCGGCTCAGACGCTGTAGTACATCTCGTACTCGACCGGATGCGGCGTCATCTCGTAGCGCATCAGCTCTTCCCACTTCAATTCGATGTAGCTCTCGATGAAGTCCGGATCGAACACGCCGCCGGCGGTGAGGAAGGCGTTGTCCTTGCGCAGCGACTCAAGCGCCTCGCGCAATGAACCGCACACCGTCGGGATCTTCTTCAGTTCCTTCGGCGGCAGGTCATAGAGGTTCTTGTCCATCGCGGCGCCGGGATGGATCTTGTTGAGGATGCCGTCGAGGCCGGCCATCAGCATCGCCGCGAAGGCGAGGTACGGATTGGCGGTCGGATCCGGGAAGCGGACTTCGACACGCTTGGCCTTCGGCGAGGTGGCATAGGGGATGCGGCAGGAGGCCGAGCGGTTGCGCGCCGAGTAGGCCAACAGAAGCGGCGCTTCGTAGCCCGGGACCAGTCGCTTGTACGAGTTGGTCGACGGGTTGGTGAAGGCGTTCAGCGCCTTGGCATGCTTCAGGATGCCGCCGATGTAGAACAGGCAAGTCTCGGAGAGATCGGCATACTGATTGCCGGCGAACGACGGCTTGCCGTCCTTCCAGATCGACTCGTGCACGTGCATGCCCGAGCCGTTGTCGCCGAACACCGGCTTCGGCATGAAGGTCGCGGTCTTGCCGTAGGCCTGGGCGACCTGATGGATGCAGTACTTGTAGATCTGCATAAGGTCGGCCATGTAGACCAGCGGATTGAACTTCATGCCGAGTTCGTGCTGGGCCGAGGCGACCTCGTGGTGGTGCTTTTCGACCTGCACGCCCATCTTGGCCATCATCGACAGCATTTCGCTGCGGATGTCCTGGCACGAGTCGATCGGCGGCACCGGGAAGTAGCCGCCCTTGGTCTTGACGTGGTGGCCCTGGTTGCCGCCGTCGAAGTCGGCGTCGGTGTTGATCGGCAGTTCCGGATCATCGACCTGGAAGCCGGTCTTGTAGGGCGAGACTGAGTATTTGACGTCGGAGAAGATGAAGAATTCGGCTTCCGGGCCGACGAAGATGGCGTCGCCGATGCCGGTCGACTTGAGATAGGCCTCGGCCTTCTTGGCGATGCCGCGCGGATCGCGGTTGTAACGTTCGCCGGTCGACGGCTCGAGAATGTCGCAGACGATCGACAGCGTGGTCTGAGCGAAGAAGGGATCGATGACGGCGGTGCTCGGGTCGGGCATGAGGATCATGTCGGACTCGTTGATCACCTTCCAGCCGGCGATCGAGGAACCGTCGAACATGGTACCTTCAGCGAAGATGTCCTCGTCGATCAGCGTCACGTCGAAGGTGACATGCTGCCACTTGCCGCGCGGATCGGTGAAGCGGAAGTCGACGTATTTGACGTCCTGGTCCTTGATCAGCTTGAGGACGTCTTTTGCAGTCTTCGTCATGGGACGGTTCCCTTTTGCAGTTGATTTCCGTTCCGAGCGTGCCCGATGGCTCCCGCCGTCGGGTGTTGTCTCGTCAAACGATCGGGGGCAAATGTATGCAAGCTCCGGGCCGCAAGCGGCGGGATCCGTGGAAGAACGGGTGTTCGCGGATACCGTCGCCGGCGATCGCAGGTCGCGAGCGGTGATCAGATGGCATCGAGCCCGGTTTCGCCGGTGCGGATGCGGACGGCTTCCTCAACATTGGAGACGAAGATCTTGCCGTCGCCGATTCGGCCGGTTTGGGCGGCCTTGCGGATCGCCTCCACCGCCTTCTCCACCAGATCGTCCGGCAGCACGATTTCGACCTTCACCTTGGGGAGAAAGTCGACGACATATTCCGCCCCCCGGTAGAGCTCGGTGTGGCCTTTCTGGCGGCCGAAACCCTTCGCTTCGGTCACTGTGATGCCCTGAAGCCCGACCTCCTGAAGCGCTTCCTTCACTTCGTCCAGCTTGAACGGTTTGATGATCGCCTCGATCTTCTTCATTGGCCTCTTGAAACTCCGAAGATGGGTGAGGGGAACGGCGTTTTCACCGGTCCGCGCCCGTCATTAGCATGCGGCGTGCCATAGGAAAGCCCTCAGCGGACCAAGCGGAGAAATTTCCGTAGGCGGATGAACTGCCACGATATTGGCCGGTCGGTTACCGCTGGGCAAGAGACCAATTCATGTGCAGATGCTAAAAAAACAGGCACTCACCTTGCGCCGAATTGCGCGTCGCCTGCCGACGTCTTCATCTCAGGCTGCGCCGCGTTTCGGCAGTCGTTGCCACTCGTTGTCGCAATCCGCCCACGCTCGCCGCCGGCCTTGACGGGATTGAGGGGGAGGAGTCAGGTGATCGGGCTCGATTGAGGGATGGATTGATGCTCGAACTGCTGTCGCCCGCCGCCATGGGCCGTGCCGACCGATTGGCCATGGAGGCCGGCTCGCCCGGCATCGAGCTGATGGAACGGGCGGGCAGGGCGGTCGCCGACGCGGTCGCCTTCCGCTTGTCGCTCGGCCGACGCGTGCTCGTCGCCTGCGGCCCCGGCAACAATGGCGGCGACGGCTTCGTCGCTGCGCGCGTGCTGAAGGAGCGCGGCTATCTGGTCGACCTCGTGCTCCTCGGCGATCTGTCGGGCCTGAAGGGCGATGCGGCGCTCGCCGCCCGACGCTGGACCGGCCCGACCCTGCCGCCGGACCGGGCAACGCTCGCCCGTGCGCTCGATCGCGCTCATATCGTCGTCGATGCGCTCTACGGCGCCGGGCTGTCGCGCGATCTCGACGGACTGCCGGCGGCAATCGTCGAGGCGATCAACGCCAGCGGCTTGCCGGTGGTCGCCGTCGATCTGCCCTCCGGCATCGACGGATTGACCGGGCAGGTGCGCGGCGTCGCCATCGCGGCCGAAGCCTCGGTGACGTTCTTCCGCAAGAAGCCCGGCCATCTGCTGCTCCCCGGCCGCGCCCATTGCGGCGCGACTGTTGTCGCCGATATCGGCATCCCCGCCTTCGTGCTCGCCGACATCGACATCGATACGTTCGCCAACGGTCCGGCGCTGTGGGGGGCGGCGATCCGGCCGCCGCAACTGCAAGACCATAAATACGCTCGCGGCCATGCCGTGGTCGTCTCGGGCGGACTGACCGGCACCGGCGCGGCGCGGATGGCGGCTTGTGCCGCCCTGCGGGCGGGTGCCGGCCTCGTCACCGTCGCTTCGCCGCCCGACGCGCTCGTCGTCAACGCCGCGCATCTGACCGCCGTCATGGTTCGCCGCGTCGATGGGACCGACGGACTTTTGGGCCTCATCGCCGACTGGCGGCTGAACGCGCTGTTGATCGGTCCGGCCGCCGGCGTCGGCGAGGCGACGGCTGAAAAAGTGCTCGGCGCCCTGCGGCTCGAATCGGCAGCGCAGGACCGGGCCGATGCGGCGCGCACCGAAGGCTCCCGTGGCCTGGTGCTGGATGCTGACGCGCTGACGTCCTTTGCCGCGGACCCGGACGCGCTGTTCGCCGCGATCCAAGCGAGCGGTAGCCGGGTGATGATGACACCGCATGAGGGCGAGTTCGCCCGCCTCTTCCCCGATCTGGCGCCGGCCCGCACGCCGGCTTCGAAGCCCGAGCGGGCGCGTGCTGCGGCCCGGCGGTCAGGCGCGGTGGTGGTGCTCAAGGGCGCCGACACGGTCATCGCCGGACCCGACGGCCGCATCGTCATCAACGACAATGCGCCGCCCGATCTCGCCACCGCCGGCTCCGGCGACGTGCTGGCCGGCATCGCGGTCGGACTGCTTGCCCGCGGGCTCTCCGCCTTCGACGCGGCTTGCGCCTCCGTCTGGATGCACGGCGAAGCCGGTCGGCTCGCCGGCCATGGCCTGATTGCCGAGGATCTGGCGCCGATGCTGCCGCGCGTCCTCGCCGACCTCTACGCCCGTTCGCGCCGGGCCGCCGCGGCGGCCGCCGATGCGGACGACGACGTCGAGGCGAGCGGAGCGGATTGAACCCCCGCGCCCATCTTGCCAGCCGCAACCCGCTCGCCTATCACTGCCGTCGCCCCGCGCCGCATCACCGGCGCGACCGCGGACGTGGTGGAACTGGTAGACACACCGGATTTAGGTTCCGACGGCGAGAGCCATGGGGGTTCGAGTCCCCCCGTCCGCACCAGGCCGTCCGATCTGACGCACAGTTGGGCCCGTCGCCGGCCCATTCCGCTCGCGCCGCGATGGGTTGAAGTCGCCTGTCGGCGGATTTTTCGCCCTGTCCGGTGCGTCCTCTGCAACCTTTTGCCGGCTTGAGCGTCTGTTCCCGAGTGGCATCGCTCGTGCCCGTCGGGCCCAGCGTGGCAATCGGCCCGTCTGGGTGGGTCGTCGGATATCGTCGCATCGACAAACTATGACATCCGGCGCCGCAGTAATACCACGTAATGACCTTAATATGTGGCTTGAGCGATGCAGCATCGTGCCTATCTGCGAGGATGGGTGTTAATAAGAGCCCATGAAGTCTGGCAGTAATGGACTGCCGGAATGACAGAGTTATGCTGTCTAGCCGTCATAATCATCGGCTAACGTTGATCGCAATAGATCGTGCTGAAGCCGATAACATTGGAGGTTATCATGATCAAGCACAATTTGTTGTCTCTCGCTGTTGCGACGACCCTGGCAGTTGCGGCAGTGGCCGCGCCGGCGCCGGCTTCGGCGCATCCCGCCTTGCTGATTCCGGCCTTGATCGGTATGGGCGTCGGCGGACTGGGCATCGGCGTGGCGGCCGGCGCTAACGCTCACTCCACCACGACGGTGGTCGAACCCACCACGACGGTTGCCCCTTCGGCCGATCAGACCACAAACTGCCATCTTGCCCGCGAGCGGATCGATGGCGGTTGGCGCCGGGTGCAGATCTGCGACTGAGGCAGATCCTCGCAACCTGATCGCGACGATCGGGTTCCGTAGTCCCGTCTGACGAATTGGCTGTGACGCGGTCGCCTGCCGCGTCACGGCCTTTTCATGCCCGCGCCTGATGTCGCCGGATGACGGGATCGGGCATCCGATCGTCACACCAGCACGAACCACAGCGCCAGTCCGCCGCCTGCAATGATGCAGGATCCGGCGAGGTAGACGGCGAGCCTGACGCCGTCGAGCTTCACGCCCTGAGACAGGAAGACGAAGCCGAGCACGAGAAAGACGATGACGTCGGCGATGCCGTGCGTGCGCCAATGGTGCCCGGTCAAGGACGCCATGAAGGTGTTCAATGGGTCATAGGCGTCCTTCACCCAGGCGAGCAGGGTATTGAACAGGATGGTGATGGCCGCCGCAAGCCCGAAGGCCGCCGTTGCTCCGTCCACTTGCGACCGACCGGCCGCATTCGCTTCGAGATTGCTCATCATTCCGCTCCCTTGATGCCGGTGTGCACGAAGGCGACCTTGACGCCGTAGTTGATGATGGCCCCTCCGCCCTCGATCGCCAGCCCGTTCAAGACAACGAAGGCCGCGACCGTCATGGTAACGAGGCGCGAAGCCTTGTTCCGGGCGAGGTTCTGCGCCGAAACGATCGGCAGGTAGAGCGCCAGGATCAGCGGGATGAAGAACAGGTGCTCCTTCGTCTCCATGACGAAGTTGTGCGCCCAGGGCCATGGTCCCTTGACGATGATCGCCTTCTCGGCTCCGTAGTAGACCGTGTACCAGTAGCCGCCGAGCAGCGCGGCGAGCACGATGCAGATGGCGACTGCATAGGAAGCGGAGCGAATGCGGGCACGATTGGTCTCGCTGGCGTTCAGCACTTCAACCAGGAGCCAAACGGCGGCAAGAATGCCGAAAACGCCGAAGGTTGGATGGGCGAACAGGATGATGTCGCTCATGGTGTGTCCCCTTTGGATGGACGTCTCAGCGCCGGAAAAGCTTCCGATGTCGAGCAATGACGTCTTGTGATTGTCGTTTGTTGACGTGAGTCGCTTCGATCACGCTGGAAATCCTGGCACGCGTCAGCATTGACGCGGCAGGATGCAAATCGTCACAGGGAATAGTACTGACAAGCGACCTGAAAATGACATTTAGCTGACGAATCATTGCAATCATAATCGGAAGTCTGGTCAGTACTGCTGACCATCGACCTTGCTTGGCTTGGCCAATGCTTAGCTATTCACGACATCGGCACAAGCCGAGCACAGCCGCGGCGGACAGGGGTCGTCGGCACGGTCAGATCGGGCGAAACGCGCAGGCGGCCGGACCGATCCCCGGTCGATTGCGGCGCCACCACCCCCGCTGCGCCGCTGCGAACCCGGGGCGACAGCACCGGAAAAGCGCTGGTGTACGTACCTCATCCCCTGATGTGTCAAGGACTTGCTGGCAAGTGCGCCGCGCTTCCGCGCCTGCCGCGCACGCTCGCGGTCTTAAGCCGCGACCCACCATGTCGCGGCGTCCAAACCCGCGTTCCGGCACCGCGGCAGATCGCCGCATGCCTTTGACTGCTCAAGCATTTCGCCTGACGTCGCGGCCGAGCGCACCGGTCGCCCAGGAAAGCGCCATTTCTTGCAACTTCCTTTTTTCTTGCATTTGTTTTTCGTCAAGCGCTGATAGGGCCGACTTGATGTATTATAGCCATGACAACCGAGGTGCAGAAACATGGCGTCCAATCCCAAGCGTGGCCGCGCCCACGCCAGTATCGTGACTCTTACGCTTAATCCATCGATCGACCTGTTCTGCGAGACGGATCGCGTGCATCCGACCCACAAGATGCGGACCTACGGCGAGCATATGGATGCCGGCGGCGGCGGCGTGAACGTGGCCCGCGTCATCCGCGAACTGGGCGGCGACGTTCTGGCGATCTGTTTCGCCGGCGGCGCGACCGGCGGACTGTTGGGCGAACTGCTCGCACGCGAAGACATCCCCTATTTCCATGTGCCGATCGCCAATCCGACCCGCATCAACCACGTGGTGCGCGAGCGTCAGACGGGTGAGGAATTCCGCTTCGTCCTGAACGGACCCGAAGTGTCGTCGGCGGAGAAGGCCGCGCTTCTCCGCGCCGTGCATGCCATCGATTTCGAGTATTTCGTCGCTTCGGGTAGCCTGCCGCCGAACTGCCCGGCCGATCTGTTGATCGCCATCGCCGAGATCTCGCGGGCGCGCGGCGCGCATTTCGTGCTCGATTCGTCCGGCGACGGCCTGGAGAAGACGCTTGAGGCCGGCGGCGTGTTCCTGGTCAAGCCGTCGATCGGCGAGTTGGAGAAGCTCACGGGCCGGACGCTGCCGACGGAAGACGAGCAGCATGCGGCGGCCATGAAGCTGATCAAGGATGGCCATGCCGAATTCGTCGCCGTGACGCTCGGCGGCGACGGCGCCTTCCTCGCCTCCAAGAAGGGCGTGCAGCGCTTGGCGCCGCCGCCGGTGCAGGCGATCTCCACCGTCGGCGCCGGCGATTCGTTCCTCGCCGGCCTCGTGCTGTCGCTCGCCCATGGCGACACCGAGCTCGATGCGCTTGCCCACGGCATTGCCTCGGGCACTGCCGCGGTGTTGGAGCGCGGCACCAGCCTGTGCCGCTCCGAGGACGTCGACCGGCTGTACGCCGTGCTGTCGGGCGAACTCAAGGAGAAGTCCAAGGTCGCCGTCAAGGCCTGAGCCGGTCGATCCGATCGTTGCGCGACCGGCACCGGGACGCCCCCGCTGCCGGTCATGGCGGCGGTGACGGCCGTTCAGAATTTGCCGAAGAACTCGGTGATGTCGAAGCAGATCTCTTCGTGCTCGGCTCCGTGCGAGATGGCGAGGACGTCGTAGTCGCGGTCGCCGCGGTGGATCAGGCGCTGGGAATCGCGCGTCCAGCCGGGGCGATTTTGCCTGAGCCAGCGGTATTCGGCGGCGACGCCGTCGGTCTCGCCTTTGGCGCCGACGATGCCGATGCCGGTCGGCGCCAACGGGCAGGAAATCGGCTTCATCACGATGTCGGCTTCGGCCGGAACGGTGAGCAGCGCCAGCAACGGCAGCACGAGAAAACGCAAGCCTGTCATGGTCGATCCCTTTGTCAAAAATGGCAGCCCGGAAAAAGCAAGCCCCGGGAGCCGCGGGTAATCTCAACCTGAAATATGTCGCGGTCGAGGGTGAAGACGGCAGGAAATCTGCGGATGGGCCACTTTCGAGGCCAGATTTCCCTTTTCAAACCCGGTCAATGCTTCTATGACCGCCGCTCGAACGACGGGATCCCCTGCCGGGCCGGGCTCGGCGGTGCGCTTGTCCGCTGGAGTGTTTCGCGATCGGACGGTTTCGTCGGATCGAGCGGAAACGCCCCAGACTCAACAGCTCGAGCGTGGTCTTATCGTTCGGATCGGGGTGATCCGAACGATAAGACCTTGTTCTGGCGCCAGGATGACCGGGAGGAGAGGTGCCGCCGCCCCGCGCCGAACAGGCTGCGGGGAAACGCGGGATCGTTTCCCGTCACTGCCCAGCACGACCTATTCGAACCGCTAAGGACTGAACGCAAATGCAGGTGACCGAGACCCTTTCCGAAGGCTTGAAGCGCGAGCTGAAGATCGTCGTGCCGGCCGCCGTGCTCAACGAGAAGCTCGATGCCAAGCTGAACGACATGCGCGGCAAAGTGCAGATCAAGGGCTTCCGGCCGGGCAAGGTCCCGGTGACGCATCTGAAGCGCGTCGCCGGCCGCCAGGAGATGGTGCAGATCATTGATGCCACCATCGGCGAGAGCATCCGTCAGGTGGTGGCCGACCGCAACGAGCGCCCGGCGCTGAACCCGGACGTGGCGCTGGTCGAAGGCGCCGACATCGAGAAGATCGTCGTCGGCAGTGCCGATCTCGAGTTCACCGCCGCCTACGAGCTGCTGCCGACCTTCGAACTGACCGACTGGTCGGCGATCGAGTTGGAGCGCCCGGTGCTCGCCGTCGAGGACGCCGAGATCGACGAGAGCCTCGCCCGCATCGCTGAGGGCTCGCGCTCGTTCGACGACAAGGGCGAGGGCGCCGAGGCTGCGTCCGGCGACCGCGTTGCGATCGATTTCGTCGGCACCGTCGACGGCGAGGCCTTCGAGGGTGGTTCGGCCGAGGACATCGATCTGGTGCTCGGTTCCGGCCAGTTCATCCCCGGCTTCGAGGACCAGCTGATTGGCGTGAAGGTCGGCGACAAGAAGATCATCGAGGTCACCTTCCCCGAGGACTACCAGGCCAAGCATCTGGCCGGCAAGCCGGCGAAGTTCGACGTCACGGTGAAGTCGGTCGGCATGCCGGGCGAACTGGTGATGGACGACGAGTTTGCCAAGAAGGTCGGCATCGAGTCCTTCGACAAGCTGAAGGAAGCCATCCGCGTCCAGCTGGAGACGCGCAATTCCGGTGCCTCCCGCACCAAGGTGAAGCGCCAATTGCTCGACAAGCTCGACGCGATCTACACCTTCGACCTGCCGGAGAAGCTGGTCGAGAGCGAGTTCGAGCAGATCTGGAAGCAGGCAGTCGACACGCTCGAGCGCGAGGGCAAGACGTTCGCCGACGAGGAGACGAACGAAGAAGACGCCAAGGCCGAATACCGCCGCATTGCCGTGCGACGTGTCCGCCTCGGTCTGGTGCTGTCGAACGTCGGCGAATCGAACAAGATCGAGGTGACCGACCAGGAGGTCAGCCAGGCGCTGGTCGAGCGCGCCCGTCAGTTCCCCGGTCAGGAGCGTGAGGTGTTCGACTACTATAAGAACACGCCGATGGCGCTTGCCACGCTCCGCGCGCCGATCTTCGAGGAGAAGGTCGTCGACTACATCGTCTCGCTCGCCAACGTCACCGACAAGCCGGTGTCGAAGGACGAGCTGTTCGCCGAACCCGAGGCGTAAGCCGGGATCAACCGCAGGCGAGCAAAGGCGCGGACGGCCGCGGATCTGACCGGAAGACGGGCGCGGACGACCGCAGGCCCGTCGGGGATCGATCGGACATGACCGGCGCGGACGGCTGCGGCCCGCCGGAAATTCGCTATTCAGGTTACCGGAAAGCCGCAGGGGGAACTTTCGTCTCCCCCCTTTCGCTTCCGCATTGCGTGCCATATGTATCGCCAATGGCGGCGCGACCGTCCGGGCGCGGTGTTTGCATGCCGGCGGTCGGACGTAGGGCGTCCGGCATGTGCCGCGACGATCGGGTCGGTCTCGTGTCGCTGCGCGACGGAATCATATAGTCATGGGCCGAAGCTCTTGGGCCGAAGCAGAGGCGCGCGGCCCTGCCGGGCTTTGGCGTGTTTGTGACGACGTCTCGAAAGCCGGACGCGGGCGGGGCGGGCGGCCGTGATCGAGATCATTGGGAATGGGGACCAGATGACAGCCGATGCCGGGCTCCTTCCGGACCAGTGGGGTTGCGGGAGCGTGGCGTCCTGTGTGTCCGGTCGAACCGGGATCGGCGTGGCTGGTCCCGACGAAGGATAAGGAACTGCGATGAAGGATCCAGTGGAAGCCTATTCGATGCTCATTCCGACCGTGATCGAGACGACCAATCGGACCGAGCGCGGTTTTGATATCTTCTCGCGGCTCCTGCGCGAACGCATCATCTTCATCACCGGCGGCATCGATGATGCCGTGGCGACGCTGGTGTGCGCGCAGCTCCTGTTCCTGGAAGCGGAGAATCCCAACAAGGAGATCTCGCTCTACATCAATTCGCCGGGCGGCCTCGTCACCGCCGGCCTCGCCATCTACGACACGATGCAGTTTATCAAGCCCGAGGTCGCGACGATCTGCATTGGCCAGGCTGCTTCGATGGGGTCGCTGCTGCTCGGCGCTGGCCAGAAGGGCTCGCGCTTCTGCCTGCCGAACGCGCGCATCATGTTGCACCAGCCCTCGGCCGGCTTCCGCGGCCAGGCGAGCGACATCCATCTGCATGCGCAGGAAGTGCTGGCGTTGAAGCGTCGGCTGAACGAACTCTATGTCCTGCACACCGGCAATGATCTCGAAACCGTCGAGACGGCGCTGGAGCGCGACAACTTCATGACGGCCGAAAGGGCCAAGGAGTTCGGTCTGATCGACAACGTCTATTCGAGCCGTGCCGCGCTCGAGGCCAGCGCCTGAACGAGACTAGGCTGGCCGTTTCAGACGATCGGCGAGAGACAAGAAGGGTTTGGCGGGCCAGTGGCGGCTCTCGGGACGCCAGCCCGACCCGTAAGACGTTTGATTAACGCTCCCGTCGCAAAACCGCCACGGTCGGCTACGAACGTCGAATGGTTGGCGGTGGATCAAGGACTGACGGTCCTTTGCCATTAAGATAACCTTGATCTTTGGCCCCGTAGCATATTGCATTGGGCCCGAGGTCCGCGGCGACGCAATGTCACCGGCCGGACCGGGGTCGGTCGGCGTTCGGTCGAGACGGCGCAGGCGAGGCGGCACGTGTTTTGCGTCGGTCGGGGTTCGGCAAGCGCGTGCCCGCGCCTGTCGGGAAGGATCCTGGCTCCAGGCGGTCACCGGCCGACCGGGGCGAGGGGCGTGTAGGGGAAGAGTTGGAAAGTGCCATTGCGCTCGGGTCCCGGGCGGAGTGTGCTCTGGACGAGGACGACAATGAGCAGCAGCAAAGTCACCGGCAGCGATTCCAAGAACACGCTCTACTGTTCTTTCTGTGGCAAATCGCAACATGAAGTCCGTAAGCTCATCGCCGGGCCGACCGTGTTCATTTGCG
>JARLIU010000309.1 GCA_031291595.1 Ancalomicrobiaceae bacterium
CCGGTGCCGCTGCCGACGCGGATCGAGAAGTTCACGGTGAACCGGTCGCCCCACATCGACAAGAAGAGCCGCGAGCAGTTCGAGATCCGGACTCACAAGCGCCTCCTCGACATCATCGATCCCACGCCGCAAACCGTCGACGCGCTGATGAAGCTCGATCTGGCTGCCGGTGTGGACGTCGAGATCAAGCTCTGAAGTCGCTCCCAGCCGCGAGTCTCTTGCGGCCTAGCCACGACGTACTCCTGGATTGTCACACTTGGACGACAATCCAACAACGAAGAGAGAACGCCATGCGTTCAGGTGTGATCGCTCAGAAGGTGGGCATGACCCGCGTCTTCACCGAAACCGGGGAACAGATCCCGGTGACGGTCCTGAAGCTCGACAACGTCCAGGTCGTGGCTCAGCGGACAGAGGAAAAGGACGGCTACACCGCGCTGCAGCTCGGCGCCGGTAAGGCCAAGGTGAAGAACACCACGCAGCCGCAGCGCGGTCACTTCGCGCGTGCTTCGGTCGAACCGAAGATGAAGCTGGCGGAGTTCCGCGTCGATCCGGCGAACCTCATCGAGGTGGGCGCCGAACTGACGGCCGACCATTTCGTCGCCGGCCAGTATGTCGACGTCACCGGCACGTCGATCGGCAAGGGCTTTGCCGGCGCGATGAAGCGCTGGAACTTCTCCGGCCTGCGCGCCACGCACGGTGTGTCGGTGTCGCACCGCTCGCCCGGCTCGACCGGTCAGCGCCAGGACCCGGGCAAGACCTTCAAGGGCAAGAAGATGCCCGGTCACATGGGCAATGAGCGCGTCACGACGCAGAACCTCAAGGTGGTCAAGACCGACGTCGAGCGCGGACTGATCCTGGTCGAAGGCTCGGTGCCGGGTCCGGACTCGGGCTGGATCATCGTCAAGGACGCGGTGAAGCGCAAGCCGAAGGACGTGCCGCTGCCCGGTGCCTTCCGCAAGGCCAAGCCGGTCGACACCTCCACCTCCGAAGCCGTGGGAGCCGAGTGATGCAACTCGAGATCAAAACCCTCGACGGCGATGCCGCCGGCACGATCACGCTCTCGGAAGCGATCTTCGGGCTCGAGCCGCGTGCCGACCTCATCCAGCGCGTCGTCCGCTGGCAGCTGGCCAAGCGCCGCGCCGGCACGCACAAGGTCAAGGCCCGCGCGGAAATCGCGCGGACCGGCAAGAAGATGTACAAGCAGAAGGGCACCGGTGGCGCCCGTCACGGCTCGATGCGGGCGAACCTGTTCCGCGGCGGCGGTCGCTCGCACGGTCCTGTCGTCAGGAGCCATGAGCACGACCTGCCGAAGAAGGTGCGGGTCCTCGGCCTGAAGCATGCGCTGTCGGCCAAGGCCGGTGCCGGCTCGATCGTGGTGCTCGCCGATGCGGTGGCTAGCTCGCCGAAGACCAAGGGTCTTGAGGCGCAGCTGGAAAAGCTGGGTCTTGCCAACGCGCTGATCATCTCGGGCGCCGCGGTCGACGCCAACTTCGGCATGGCCGCGCGCAACATTCCGAACGTCGACGTGCTGCCGGTTCAGGGCCTCAACGTCTACGACATTCTGCGCCGCAACACGCTGGTGCTGACCAAGGCTGCGGTGGATGCCATCGAGGCCAGGTTCGCGACCGTGGCGGAGGCCGATGCGCCGGTCGGCGCTGGTGCGGAGGCTTGAGGACCATGACCACTAACCTTGCCCATTACGACATCATCCGTTCGCCGATCGTCACCGAAAAGGCGACGATCCAGGCGGAAGCCGACAAGGTCGTCTTCAACGTGTTGAAGACGGCGACCAAGCCCGAGATCAAGGCCGCCGTCGAGGCGCTGTTCAAGATCAAGGTCCGGAGCGTCAACACTCTGGTCCGCAAGGGCAAGGTGAAGCGCTTCAAGGGCTTCCTCGGCAAGCAGGACGACGTCAAGAAAGCGGTCGTGACGCTCGAGCCGGGTAGCCGCATCGACATCACGACCGGCCTGTAGAGCTTGGCGGGAGATCTATCGACATGGCGCTCAAGACATTCAAACCGGTCACGCCGAGCCTTCGCCAACTGGTGATCGTCGCCCGGGACGGCCTGTTCAAGGGCAAGCCCGTCAAGGCTTTGACCGAAGGGCTGATCGGTACAGGCGGCCGCAACAATACCGGCCGCATCACCGTCCGCTTCCGCGGCGGTGGCCACAAGCGGGCGTATCGCATCATCGACTTCAAACGCCGCAAGTTCGGCGTGTCGGCGGTGGTCGAACGGCTCGAGTACGATCCCAACCGGTCGGCCTTCATCGCGCTGGTGCGCTATGAGGACGGCGAGCTGAGCTACATCTTGGCGCCGCAGCGGCTGACGGTCGGCGACAACGTGGTTTCCGGTACGACAGTCGACGTGAAGCCGGGTAATGCGGCGCCGTTGGCATCGCTGCCGGTCGGCACGATCGTGCACAACATCGAATTGAAGCCGGGCAAGGGCGGGCAGGTCGCCCGGTCTGCGGGAACCTTCGCGCAGATCGTCGGCCGCGACCAGGGCTACGTCATCCTGCGGTTGAATTCGGGCGAGCAGCGTCTGGTGCTTGGCACCTGCCTCGCCTCGATCGGCGCGGTTTCGAACCCGGACAACATGAACACCTCGATCGGCAAGGCCGGTCGTAAGCGTTGGCTGGGCCGCCGTCCGCATAACCGCGGCGTCGTCATGAACCCGGTCGACCATCCGCACGGCGGCGGCGAAGGCCGCACCTCGGGCGGCCGGCATCCGGTCACCCCCTGGGGCAAGCCGACCAAGGGCAAGAAGACGCGTTCGAACAAGGCGACCGACAAGTACGTTGTCCGTTCGCGTCACGCCAAGAAGGGTTGAGGGTAGCCATGGCTGGTTCTGTCTGGTAAGGCCCGTTCATCGACGGTTACCTTCTGAAGAAGGCCGAGAAGGCGCGCTCCGCGGCGCGCTCGGAAGTGATCAACATCTGGATCCGTCCCTCCACCATCCTCCCGCACTGCCGCCCTCACACCTTCGGCGTCTACAACGGTCAGAAGCATATCCCGGTGCTGGTCACCGAGGACATGGTCGGCCTCAAGTTCGGTGAGTTCTCACCGACCCGCACCTACTACGGCCATGCCGCCGACAAGAAGGCCAAGAGGAAGTAAGCCATGAGCAAGCCCAGCGCCGAGCGCGCGCTCAAGGATAATGAAGCCAAGTCGGTGGCGCGCATGCTGCGCGTTTCCCCGCGCAAGCTGAACCTCGTTGCCGGCCTCATCCGCGGCAAGAAGGTCTCGAATGCGCTGGCCGAACTGAGCTTCTCGAACAAGCGCATTTCGCGCGACGTGAAGAAGGTGCTGGAAAGCGCCGTGGCTAACGCCGAAAACAACCACGAGCTCGACGTCGACAGTCTGGTCGTCGCCGAAGCCCACGTCGGCAAGGCCATGGTGCTGAAGCGCTTCCATGCGCGTGCCCGCGGTCGCGCCGGACGGGTCGAAAAGCCGTTCTCGAACCTGACCATCGTCGTTCGCGAAGTGGAGTCCGCATAATGGGACAGAAGGTCAATCCGATCGGGCTGCGCCTCGGCATCAACCGTAGCTGGGATAGCCGCTGGTACGCCGGCAAGGACGAGTACGGCCAACTGCTGCACGAGGACTTCGCCATCCGCGCCTACATCACCGAGGAGCTGAAGCAGGCTGCGGTGTCGAAGGTGGTGATCGAGCGTCCGCACAAGAAGTGCCGGGTGTCGATCCATACCGCGCGTCCGGGCGTCGTCATCGGCAAGAAGGGCACCGACATCGACAAGCTCCGCAAGGGCGTGTCGGCGCTGACGAAGTCGGAAGTGCACATCAACATCGTCGAGGTCAGAAAGCCCGAGACCGATGCCAACCTGGTGGCTGCCTCGATTTCGCAGCAGCTGGAGCGCCGCGTGGCCTTCCGGCGCGCGATGAAGCGGGCGGTGCAGTCGGCGATGCGTCTCGGCGCCGAGGGCATCCGCATCAACTGCTCCGGCCGTCTGGGCGGTGCCGAGATCGCCCGCCTCGAGTGGTATCGCGAGGGCCGCGTGCCGTTGCATACGCTCAGGGCCGACATCGACTTCGGCATGTCCACGGCGCACACCGCGTATGGCACGTGCGGCGTCAAGGTTTGGATCTTCAAGGGCGAGATCCTGGAGCACGACCCAATGGCCTCGGAGCGCCGTGCGCTTGAGGCGGATGCGTCCGGCGCGCCGCGTCGCGAGGGACGGGATCGCGATCGCGATCGCGACAACAGAGGTGATCGCGGCCGCGGACGTGGCCGGGGTCGTGATGGCGGCGACAACGCGGCGTGAGCTTTCTCGCCTGAGCGTAAGAGAGAAGTGAGAGAACGACGATGCTGCAGCCTAAGCGCACGAAGTTCCGGAAGCAGTTCAAGGGCCGCATCCACGGCGCGGCGAAGGGAGCTATCTCGCTCGACTTCGGCGCCTACGGCCTCAAGGCTTTGGAACCCGAGCGGGTCACCGCTCGCCAGATCGAGGCGGCGCGCCGCGCCATCACGCGCCAGATGAAGCGCCAGGGGCGCGTCTGGATCCGCGTGTTCCCGGACGTGCCGGTCTCTTCGAAGCCGACCGAAGTGCGTATGGGCAAGGGCAAGGGCGCGCCCGAATACTGGGCCGCGCGCGTTGCTCCCGGCCGCATCCTGTTCGAGATCGACGGCGTGCCGCTGAACGTCGCCGAGGAAGCTCTGCGTCTCGGCGCTGCCAAGCTGCCGATCCGCACGCGCTTTATTCAGCGCATTGCCGATTGAGGACCCTGCCCATGCCGGCCAAAGACATCAGAACCAAGACCATCGATGAGCTCACCGATGAGTTGGCACAACTGAAGAAGGAGCAGTTCAACCTGCGCTTCCAGAAGGCCACCGGGCAGCTCGAAAACACCGCACGCGTGAAGACGGTCCGCCGCGGCATCGCGCGAGTTAAGACCGTTATCACCGAGAAGACGTCGAGCTGAGGAGAGACCCCATGCCGAAACGTGTTTTGCAGGGTGTCGTCGTCTCCGACAAGAACGACAAGACCATCGTGGTTGAAGTGGAACGTCGCTTCACCCATCCCCTGCTGAAGAAGACCGTACGCCGATCGAAGAAGTACCACGCTCATGACGAGACCAACCAGTTCAAGATTGGCGACAATGTCGCCATCGAGGAAGGTCGTCCCCAGTCGAAACTGAAGCGCTGGGTGGTCGTGGGCGCGGTCGGTAACGCCGGCTGAGCTTACGCGAACGGGCGAGACCATGAAGAAAGGCTGTCGGTCATGATTCAGATGCAGTCCAACCTGGACGTCGCCGACAACTCGGGTGCCAAGCGCGTCATGTGCATCAAGGTGCTCGGGGGGTCGAAGCGCAAATACGCCACCGTCGGCGACATCATCGTGGTGTCGGTGAAGGAGGCGATCCCTCGCGGTCGTGTGAAGAAGGGCGACGTCATGAAGGCGGTCGTCGTTCGTGTACGGAAAGACATTCGCCGGGCCGATGGCCAGGTGATCCGGTTCGACCGTAACGCTGCCGTGCTGATCAATAATCAGAAAGAGCCGATCGGGACGCGTATCTTTGGACCGGTTCCGCGCGAACTTCGCGCCAAGAACCACACGAAGATCCTCTCGCTGGCGCCGGAGGTGCTGTGATGGCGGCCAAGATCAAGAAGGGCGACAAGGTCATTGTGCTGACCGGTCGCGACAAAGGCAAGAAGGGCGAGGTTCTCCGGGTGATGCCCGAAGAGGGTCGTGCCGTCGTGGTCGGCGTCAATATGGTCCAGCGACACACCAAGCCGCAGGGCGCCAATGAAGGCGGGATCATCTCGAAAGAGGCCGCCATCCATCTTTCGAATCTCGCCATCGCGGATCCGAAGGACGGCAAGCCGACCCGGGTCGGGTTCAAGGTCTTGGACGACGGCCGCAAGGTCCGCGTGGCCAAGCGTTCGGGAGATCACATCGATGGCTGAGGTCGATACCTACGAGCCGCGTCTGAAAGCGTTCTATCGCGACGAGGTGCGCTCCAAGCTGATCGAGAAGTTCGGCTACAAGAATCCGCTCGAGGTTCCGGTGCTCGAGAAGGTGGTTCTGAACATGGGCGTTGGCGAAGCCGTCAACGACACCAAGAAGACGCAGGTGGCCGCCGGCGACCTGGCCAAGATCGCCGGCCAGAAGCCGGTGATCACCCGGGCCCGCAAGGCAATCGCGACGTTCAAGATTCGCGAGAACATGCCGATCGGCGCCAAGGTGACGCTCAGGAAGACACGGATGTACGAGTTCGTCGACCGGCTCGTCACTGTCGCGCTGCCGCGCGTTCGCGACTTCCGCGGGCTCAACCCGAAGAGCTTCGACGGCCGTGGCAACTTCGCCCTCGGCGTCAAGGAACACATCGTTTTCCCGGAAATCGACTATGACAAGGTCGATCAGGTCTGGGGATTGGACATCATCGTCTGCACGACGGCGAAAACGGACGAAGAAGCGCGCGAGCTGTTGAAGCTCATGAACTTCCCGTTCCGCAACTGACCCGTTACGGCGGAGGATAGGGGCACATGGCCAAGAAAAGCTCGATCGAGAAGAACAACCGTCGCCGTCAGCTCACGGCCCGCGACAAGAAGAAGCGGGAAGCGCTGAAGTCGTTGATCATGGACCGCACCACCGCCGCCGATGTTCGCATCCAGGCGGTGATGAAGCTGGCGCAGCTGCCGCGCAACGGAGCTGAAAATCGCATCCGCAACCGCTGCGAGGTGACGGGCCGCCCGCGTGCCTACTATCGCAAGTTGAAGATGTCGCGTATTGCGTTGCGTGAGCTGGGCAACCTCGGGCTGGTCCCGGGGCTGGTCAAGTCGAGCTGGTGAGGAGTAGTCAATGAGCCTCAGCGATCCCCTGGGCGATATGATCGCCCGTATCCGCAATGCTCAGTTGCGCAAGAAGTCGAAAGTCTCGACTCCTGCCTCGAAGCTGCGCGGCAATCTGCTCGACGTTCTGGCCTCCGAAGGCTACATCCGCGGCTATGCCTCGGTTGATCTCGGACCCGGCCGCAAGGAATTCGAGATCGAGCTGAAGTATTACGACGGCCTACCGGTGATCCGCGAGATTCAGCGCGTGTCGAAGCCCGGCCGGCGTGTCTATACGTCGGTGACGAACATCCCGCGGGTCGCCAACGGCCTCGGCGTCACCATCCTGTCCACCCCCAAGGGGGTCATGGCGGACCATTCGGCGCGCGACGCGAACGTCGGCGGCGAAGTGCTCTGCCGGATCTTCTAAGAAAAGGCGAGGACGAGACATGTCGCGTATCGGCAAAAAGGCCGTGGCCATTCCGGCGGGGATCACCGCCGAGGTCGCTGGTCAGACCGTCAAGGTCAAGGGCCCCAAGGGTGCCCTCAGCTATGACGTACACGAACTGATCGGCGTCGAGCAGACGTCGGACGGCATCCAGGTGACGCCGCACAACGAATCGAAGGCGGCGCGTTCGCAGTGGGGAACCTCGCGGACGCGCATCCTGAACCTGGTCGAAGGCGTGTCGAAGGGCTTCGAGAAGAAGCTCGAGATCAACGGCGTCGGCTACAAGGCGGCGCTGAACGGCAAGATGCTGACGCTGTCGCTCGGCTACAGCCACGACGTGCTGTTCCCGGTGCCGGACGGCATCACCATCGTCGTCGGCGGCGCGAAGCAGGATCAGATCACCGTCACCGGCATCGACAAGCAGAAGGTCGGTCAGGTGGCGGCTGAGATCCGCGAGTGGCGCGGTCCCGAGCCCTACAAGGGCAAGGGCATCAAGTATTCCACCGAGATCATCTTCCGCAAGGAAGGCAAGAAGAAGTAAGGATCGGCAACCATGGCCCATCAAACCAGTCTGGAGCGTCGGCGCGCACGCGTGCGGCGCGCCGTCAAGGCGGCGGCCAACGGTCGTCCGCGCCTCAGCGTGCATCGCTCGTCGCAGCACATTTATGCCCAGATCATCGACGATGTCGCCGGCGTCACGCTGGCGGCGGCTTCGAGCCTTGAGAAGAGCCTGCGCGAGAGCCTGAAGACCGGCGCCGACGTCGAGGCAGCCAAGTCGGTCGGCAAGTTGATTGCCGAACGCGCCA
This sequence comes from Ancalomicrobiaceae bacterium, assembly GCA_031291595.1. GTDB lineage: Bacteria > Pseudomonadota > Alphaproteobacteria > Rhizobiales > Ancalomicrobiaceae > CAIYYN01. The sequence goes on from JARLIU010000309.1 coordinate 8,043, forward strand.
AAGAAAAGGGCGTCGACAAGGTGGTGTTCGACCGCGGTCGCTACATCTATCACGGCCGAGTGAAGGCGCTGGCCGAGTCCGCCCGTGAAGGCGGTCTCGATTTCTGAAGACTTTTTCTGGCGCTGGCTAAGAGACGCGCCAAACGAGGACTGAACAACGATGGCTCAGCGTGAGCGTGAAGAGCGCGACAGCGAATTCGTCGATCGGTTGGTGCACATCAACCGCGTCGCGAAGGTGGTGAAGGGTGGCCGGCGGTTCGGCTTCGCCGCGCTGGTCGTGGTCGGCGATCAGAAGGGCCGGGTCGGCTTCGGCCACGGCAAGGCGCGCGAAGTTCCGGAAGCCATCCGCAAGGCGACGGAAGCTGCCAAGCGGGCGCTGGTGCGGGTGCCGCTCAAGGAAGGCCGGACGCTGCATCATGACGTGATCGGCCATCACGGCGCCGGCCGCGTCATCGTGCGCACGGCTCCGGCCGGTACCGGCATCATCGCCGGCGGCCCGATGCGTGCCGTGTTCGAGACGCTGGGCGTGCAGGACGTGGTCGCCAAGTCGTTGGGGTCGTCAAACCCCTACAATATGGTGCGGGCGACGTTCGACGCCTTGACGCACGAGGACAGCCCGCGTTCGGTCGCGGCGCGCCGCGGCATCAAGGTTTCGACCCTGCAGAGCCGGCGCCAAGAAGGTGCCGATGCGGGTGCCGAAGCCTGAATCGAGATGCTCGAGCGGTACCCCGTGCCATTGCAATCGGCCGGATGACCGCCTAGCTGTAGAGCGGGATGGTGAGGTGTGCGAGCCGCTTTCGCCATCGGTCCCGCTCTCGACAATAGATGCCGATCGTGTTTGTCGGTTTTGACCCGCTCGGGTCGAGGTCGGTGGCGATCTAGAGGACGAGGGTGTTCCCCCATGTCGGGCACTGAAGCAAAGACGGGCAAGACGGTCACGATCGAACAGATCGGCAGCCCCATTCGTCGGCCGGGCGACCAGCGGGGAACGCTGATCGGCCTCGGTCTCAACAAGCGGCATCGCGTCCGCACGCTGGAGGATACTCCGGCGGTGCGCGGCATGATCGCCAAGGTCAATCACCTGATCCGCATCGTCGGTGAGGCGTGAGCCGGAGTTTCAAGAGATGAAGCTGAACGAGATCAGCGACAACGAAGGCGCCACCCATTACCGCAAGCGGCTCGGCCGCGGTATCGGTTCGGGGCTCGGCAAGACGTCGGGCAAGGGTGTCAAGGGCCAGAAGGCGCGCTCCGGCGTTGCCATCAAGGGCTTCGAGGGCGGCCAGATGCCTCTGCATCGCCGTCTGCCGAAGCGCGGCTTCAACAACATCTTCCGTCTCGACTACAACGAGATCAGCGTCGGCGCTGTGCAGGCGGCGATCGATGCCGGCAAGCTTGATCCGACGGCGACCGTCACCGTCGAGATGCTGGTGGCTGTCGGGCTGTTGCGTCGTCCCAAGGACGGCGTGCGGCTTCTCGGCGGCGGCGAGATCACTGCGGCCGTGACGTTCGAGATTGCCGGCGCTTCGGCTCCGGCGCTGGCGGCGGTCGAGAAGGCCGGCGGCAAGGTCATTGCGCTGGCCAAGAAGGCCGAGGCCGTCGCGGCCTGAGCTGATGATGATATGTTGACCAGTTGCAACGGATCCGTTTGATCGTGCCGGAATGGCGCGGCCAGCCGGGTCCGTTCGGTTCGTTGACGAGGCGCGCGGCGGGGACTATGCCCGCTGCGGAGAGTATGTCCGGGCTGGGCCGACGAGGCCGTGGCCGGGACGACAAGCGACCATGTGAGAACCGTGGGCCTTGGCGCTTCGGAACGAGGCGGGCGGGCAGCGGGTCGCGACAGATTTGAGCAACCGGAGGCGCGGATGGCATCGGCAGCGGAACAACTGGCCGCGAACCTGAACTGGGGCGCCTTGGCCAAAGCCGAAGAACTGAAGAAGCGCATCTGGTTCACCCTCGGCGCGCTGCTGATCTACCGGCTCGGCACCTACCTGCCGCTGCCCGGCATTTCGCCTTCCGCCTATGCCCAGGCGTTCTCGAACGCCCAGTCGGGCGTATTCGGCCTGTTCAACATGTTTTCCGGCGGTGCGGTCTCCCGGCACGCGATCTTCGTGCTTGGCATCATGCCCTACATCTCCGCTTCGATCATCGTGCAGCTGCTGACCACGGTGCTGCCGAGCTTCGAGGCGTTGAAGAAGGAAGGCGAGAGCGGCCGCAAACAGCTCAATCAGTACACCCGCTTCCTCACCGTGCTGCTCGCGGTGGTGCAGGCCTATGGCATTTCCGCCGGCCTGGAGAGCGCGCATGGCGTCGTCGCCAATCCGGGAATGTTCTTCCGCATTTCCACCGTGCTGACGCTGCTGGGCGGCACGATGTTCATGATGTGGCTGGGCGAACAGATCACCGCGCGTGGTATCGGCAACGGCATCTCGCTGATCATCTTCTCGGGCATCGTGGCGGAAATGCCGCGCGCCATCGCGTCGACCCTCGAACTCAGCCGCCAGGGCACGATCTCGGTCGGCGTGATCATCCTGACCGCCATCGTCGCGATCCTCGTCATTGCCGTCATCGTGTTCGTCGAACGTGCCCAGCGCCGGCTGCTGATCCAGTATCCGAAGCGACAGGTCGGCAATCAGATCATGCAGGGGCAATCGTCGCACCTGCCGTTGAAGCTCAATACCTCGGGCGTCATCCCGCCGATCTTCGCCTCCTCGCTGCTGCTGGTTCCGGCCACAATCGCCAATTTCCAGGCGACGGCCGCTGGCGCGCCGACCTGGCTGACGACCGCGACGGCGCTGCTCGGCCACGGCCAGCCGCTCTATATGCTGTTCTATTCCGGGCTGATCATCTTCTTTGCCTTCTTCTACACGGCGGTCGTGTTCAATCCGACCGACACGGCCGACAACCTGAAGAAGCACGGCGGCTTCATTCCCGGCATCCGGCCGGGCGAGCGCACCGCCGAATACATCGACTTCGTGCTGACCCGCATCACCGGCGTCGGTGCCGTCTATCTCGTGCTCGTCTGCCTATTACCCGAATTCCTCATTTCCTGGACTGGCGTGCCGTTCTATTTCGGTGGCACGTCGCTGCTGATCGTCGTTTCCGTAACGATGGACACGGTGTCGCAGATCCAGGGACATCTTCTGGCGCATCAGTATGAAGGCCTGATCAAGCGCTCGAAGCTCAGAGGGGGGAGACGATGAGATTGATTCTGCTTGGACCGCCGGGCGCCGGCAAGGGAACCCAGGCGCAGCGGCTGGTCGAGCGGCACGGCATCGTGCAATTGTCGACAGGCGACATGCTGCGCGCCGCCGTCAAGGCCGGGACCGAAGTCGGACTGAAGGCCAAGGCGGTGATGGATGCCGGGCAACTGGTGTCGGACGAGATCGTCGTCGGCGTCGTCGCCGATCGCATCGATCAGCCGGATTGCGCCAGGGGCTTCATTCTCGATGGCTTCCCGCGCACCGTGCCGCAGGCCGAGGCGCTCGACCGCATGCTCGCCGGCAAGGGGCTGAAGCTTGATGCCGTCATCGAACTGAAGGTCGACGAAGAGGCGCTGGTCGCGCGCATGGAGAACCGGGTCAAGGAAACGATCGCTGCGGGCGGTGTCCCGCGCGCCGACGACAATCCGGACGCGTTTCGCAAGCGGCTGGCCGAGTACCGCGAGAAAACCGCGCCGCTGTCGTCGTACTATGCCGCTGCCGGGGAGTTGAAGACCACCGACGGCATGCGGTCGATCGACGAGGTGACGGAGGCGATCGACGCGATCTTGAAAGGGACGGTCGGCTGACGCCGGACGGGCCGGACGGAGCAGAGCGGGATGGCGAAAAGCGGGTGCGGTTTTCGCCCCAGAATTCGGCTCTAACTCTCGGATGTCGTTCGCATGCATGAGTTTTGACCCCAACGGATCCAAGCTCATCGTGCCCCAGAGCGCCGTGCCGTCGCGTGGGAGCATGTGACGGCTCCATCAGCGCTCTATGGTTTGGATAGAGCAGTGATGAAAGCTGGTCGATGGATCGCCTCGGCGATTTCATCCGAAAGCTTCCTGCTCCGGCGGCATGGGCAGGGCGATTTCGGTCGCCTTGCAAATGTCGTGCAAATGTTTTTGATCGGAGGTTGACTGCCTCGGTCAGAATCCGCTAAGAACGGCGCTTAATCGCAAATAGGAGCGATCGGCGCCGGATCCCGAAGGGCAAGTCTGGCAGCCGGTCTTGTCGTCTGTGTATAGATCCCTTCGAAAGGGGTCGCACATGGACCGGCGACAAAGCTGCCGGAACGACTGGAGAAACAACCGTGGCCCGCATCGCAGGCGTGAACATTCCGACGAACAAGCGCGTGGTGATCGCGCTGCAGTACATTCACGGGATCGGCCCGTCCAAGGCCGCCGAGATCATCGACAAGGTTCAGCTGGCTCCGTCGCGGCGGGTGCACGAGCTGTCCGATGCCGAGGTGCTGCATATCCGCGAAGTGATCGACCGCGACTATATGGTCGAGGGCGATCTCCGGCGCGATGTGGCAATGAATATCAAGCGCTTGATGGACCTTGGCTGCTATCGCGGCCTTCGCCATCGTCGCGGTCTGCCGGTGCATGGTCAGCGCACCCACACCAATGCCCGTACCCGCAAGGGCCCGGCCAAGGCGATCGCCGGCAAGAAGAAGTGAGTCGGCAGTGAGCGGCGGGTAGTGGCTAGTGGGTAGTTCAACTACTCACTATCTTCTATTCACTGCTCGCTTGCGATTCCCTGATGTAGCCGCTGGCATTACGGCGGTGTCGATATCGAAGTAAGGATAGACTATGGCCAAGGAAGCCGCGCGTATCAAGCGCCGCGAACGCAAGAACATTTCGTCCGGCGTCGCGCACGTGAACTCGACGTTCAACAATACGATGATCACCATCACCGACGCGCAGGGCAATACGATTGCCTGGGCTTCGGCCGGTTCCAACGGCTTCAAGGGGTCGCGCAAGTCGACGCCGTTCGCTGCGCAGGTCGCGGCGGAAGAGGCGGCGCGCAAGGCCCAGGAGCACGGCATGCGTACGGTCGAAGTCGAAGTGCGCGGTCCGGGGTCGGGCCGTGAATCGGCGCTTCGTGCGCTGCAGGCCTCCGGCTTCCTGGTGACTTCGATCCGCGACGTGACGCCGATCCCGCACAACGGCTGCCGTCCGCGCAAGCGTCGCCGCGTCTGATCTCGATCGGCCCCTTCGCCGCGGTGAGGGGGCCATTCGGCTGCTGCGGCGCGGAACCGCGAGCCGGTTTCCGTCTCCTCTCAACATTCCGATCGGACGGATTGCGGCGGATGAATTGTCGCGGCGTCTTCGGAACCGAGCAATGGGTGCGACAGTGACCATCCACAAGAATTGGCAAGAGCTGATCAAGCCGACGAAACTCGACGTCAAGCCGGGTGAGGATGCGCGCCGGGTCGCAACCGTCGTCGCCGAGCCGCTTGAGCGTGGTTTCGGCCTGACGTTGGGCAACTCGCTCAGGCGCGTGCTGTTGTCGTCCTTGCAGGGCGCGGCCGTGACGGCGGTGCAGATCGATGGCGTGCTGCACGAGTTCTCGTCGATTCCCGGCGTGCGCGAGGATGTCACCGATATCGTCCTCAATATCAAGGAAATTGCCATCCGCATGCAGGGCGAAGGCCCCAAGCGCATGGTGGTCCGCAAGCAGGGTCCGGGCGTCGTCAAGGCCGGCGACATCCAGACCGTCGGCGACATCGAGGTGTTGAACCCGGAGCTGATCATCTGCACGCTCGACGACGGCGCCGAGATCCGCATGGAATTCACCGTGCACACCGGCAAGGGCTATGTTGCGGCTGATCGCAATCGGCCGGAAGATGCGCCGATCGGGCTGATCCCGGTCGACAGCGTGTTCTCGCCGGTGAAGAAGGTGTCGTATCGCGTCGAAAACACCCGCGAAGGCCAGGTGCTCGACTACGACAAGCTCATCCTGACGGTCGAGACCGATGGCTCGCTGAAGCCGGAGGACGCGGTGGCCTATGCCGCCCGCATCATCCAGGACCAGCTGTCGATCTTCGTCAACTTCGAGGAGCCCCGCAAGGAGACCGTCGAGGAGAAGGTGCCGGAGCTGGCGTTCAACCCGGCTCTGCTCAAGAAGGTGGACGAGCTCGAGCTGTCGGTGCGTTCGGCCAATTGCCTGAAGAACGACAACATCGTCTATATCGGCGACCTCATCCAGAAGACGGAGGCGGAGATGCTGCGCACCCCGAACTTCGGCCGCAAGTCGCTGAACGAGATCAAGGAAGTGCTCGCCCAGATGGGCCTGCACCTCGGCATGGACGTCGCCAACTGGCCGCCGGAGAATATCGACGAGCTGGCCAAGCGTTACGAAGACCATCAGCTCTGACGGTTTGTCCCGGCGGGGTAACCGGCTGGGCGGGATCGACGAGGTGGCGGGAATTTTGGCCGGCGCACGGGATGTGCCGGCCGGTAGATGCCCGGCAAGTCGCGGGGACAATCCGCGGCAGTCGGGCAGCTTGAATCGATATGCCAATAACGCGTCGCAAGACGCTGGAATGACAAAGACTTTTAAGCCCGGATGAACAATGCCCGGGGTGCCGCGGTTCCTTGAGGGATCCGGGCTCCCGGATGTTTCCGGGACCTCGGAGACGGCGCGGGCGGCAAGCCACAGCGCTTCATGGGCGCGAGCCCGGCAAGGACATGAGGCCGCGAGCCTCGTCGGACACTGTGGAGAGATAACATGCGTCATGGCAATTCGGGCCGTAAGTTCGCCCGCACAAGTGAGCATCGCAGCGCGATGTTCGCCAATATGTGCGCGTCGCTGATCACGCACGAGCAGATTTCCACCACGTTGCCGAAGGCCAAGGACCTGCGTCCGGTGATCGAGAAGCTGATCACGCTGGGCAAACGCGGCGATCTCAACTCCCGCCGTCTCGCCATCGGGCAGATCCGCGACGAGGGTGCGGTGAAGAAGCTGTTCGAAGTCTTGGCGCCGCGCTACAAGGACCGCGCCGGTGGCTACACCCGTGTGCTGAAGGCCGGCTTTCGCTTCGGCGACAACGCCCCTGTCGGCGTCATCGAATTCGTCGATCGCGACGTCAAGGCCAAGGGCGCCGAAGACCGCGCCCGCGCCGAGGCGGCCGAGAAGTGATCTGAGCACCGCTGCGAGCGACTGTCGAAAAGGCGGCCTTCGGGGCGCCTTTTTTCGTGTTGGCCGTCCTGATGCCGCCTTTGCGATTTCGATAGACCTATCCTACATCTGACGCGGTTGGAGGTTTCAGATGCCTTGGATTCGGTCGACGCTCGCGGGCGCTGCTGCGCTCATTCTATCGGTTGCCGTCGTCATTGCCGCCGAGACGCCGCAAGCAGGTCCGCAAACTACACCGCAGACGCCGCGTGTGGTGCCGGAGAGCCGGACGCAGGTGCAGCTGTCGTTCGCGCCGGTGGTGAAGAAGGTCACGCCGGCCGTCGTCAATGTCTACGCGCAGCGACGGGTGCAGACGCAGGTCTCGCCGCTGTTCGACGACCCCGTGTTCCGCAAGTTCTTCGGCGGCGGCAATATGGAGGGGATACCGCGCGAGCGGGTCGAATCCTCGCTCGGCTCCGGCGTCATCGTCGACAAGTCCGGGCTGATCGTCACCAATTTCCACGTCATCGCCAATGCCACCGAGATCCGCATCGCGCTGTCGGACAAGCGCGAGTTCGACGTCAGCGTGGTGTTGAAGGACGAGAAGGCCGACCTCGCGGTGCTGAAGATCCGCGACAAGGGCGACTTTCCCTACCTCGAACTCGGCGATTCCGACACGATAGAGGTCGGCGACATCGTGCTCGCCATCGGCAATCCGTTCGGCGTCGGCCAGACAGTGACGCAGGGCATCGTCTCGGCGCTCGCCCGCACCCAGGTCGGCATCTCCGACTACCGCTTCTTCATCCAGACCGATGCGGCGATCAATCCCGGCAATTCCGGTGGCGCGCTGGTCGATCTCGACGGCAAGCTGGTCGGCATCCCGTCGGAAATCTATTCGCGTTCGGGCGGTTCGATCGGCATCGGCTTCGCCATCCCCGTGACGATGGTGAAGTTCATCCTCAGTCAGGCAAAGGCCGGCGGCGTGGTGCATCGGCCCTGGCTCGGCGCCTCGTTGCAGACTGTCACGGCGGAAGTGGCCGACGGCCTCGGACTGAAGCGGCCCGGGGGCGCCTTGGTCACGGAAGTCACGCCCGGTGGTCCGGCGGCTAAGGCCGGCCTCAAGGTCGGCGACCTGGTGTCGGCGATCGACGGCGTCGAGGTCGAGGATCCCGATGGATTCGGCTATCGCTTCTCCACCAAGCCGCTCGGTACCGTCACGAAACTGACGGTGAAGCGCGACGGCCGCGACGTCGATCTCGACGTGCAGCTGATGACGGCGCCGGAAGTGCCGCCGCGCGACGAGCGGCTGATCGCCACGAGATCGCCGTTCGAGGGCGCGACGGTCGATAACTTGTCGCCGGCGGTGGCGGAGGAACTGGGAATTCAGCTCGTGGCCACGGGTGTGGTGGTGAAGTCCATTGCCGACGGCACGGTTGCCGATCGGGTCGGCTTCAAGAAGGGCGACCTGATCCTCGACGTGAACGGCGTCAAGATCGTCGACACCAAGACGCTCGCCCGCGTCGCCGCGAGCGGCCCCGACCTATGGCGCTTCTCGGTGTCGCGCGGTGGCCAGGTGATCCGCATGGCGCTCAGATGACCGATCTGTTCGCCGCCGCCGGTCTGGAGAAAAGCGCGCCGCGGCCGCTCGCCGACCGACTGCGGCCGAACCGGCTTTCCGACGTTGTCGGCCAGGACCATCTGGTCGGTCCGGACGGTGCGGTGACGCGCATGCTTCGTTCCGGCAGTCTCGGCAGCTTGATCCTGTGGGGGCCGCCCGGCACCGGCAAGACGACGGTGGCGCGCCTGCTGGCGCGGGAGACCGCGCTCGAATTCCAGCAGATCTCGGCGAACTTCTCCGCCATCGCCGACTTGAAGAAAGTGTTCGAAATCGCCCGGGCCCGCCGGGCGATCGGCACGGGCACGCTGTTGTTCGTCGACGAGATCCACCGCTTCAACCGCGCCCAGCTCGACAGCTTCCTGCCGGTGATGGAGGACGGCACCATCGTGCTGGTCGGCGCCACCACCGAGAATCCGTCGTTCGAGCTCAATGCCGCGCTGCTGTCGCGCGCGCATGTGCTGGTGTTCAAGCCGCTCGATGACGAGGCGATCGGCCGGCTCGTCGCCCGTGCGGAGATCGAGATGGGCCGGCCGCTGCCGCTCGACGACGAGGCGCGCTTGAGCCTCATCGGCATGGCCGACGGCGACGGCCGCGCTGCCATCACGCTGGCAGAGGACCTGTGGCGGGCGGCGGGCGAGGGCGAGACGTTCACCGCGGCAAAGCTGCAGGAGGTGGTGCAGCGGCGCGCGCCGATCTACGACAAGGGCCAGGACGGCCACTACAATCTCATTTCGGCACTGCACAAGTCGGTGCGCGGCTCCGACCCGGATGCGGCGCTGTACTATCTCGCACGCATGCTCGATGCCGGCGAGAGCCCGTTATTCCTGATGCGCCGCATCACCCGCATGGCGGTCGAGGACATCGGGTTGGCCGATCCGCAGGCGCTGGTCGTGTGCAATGCCGCCAAGGAGGCCTACGACTTCCTTGGATCGCCTGAAGGGGAACTGGCGATCGCCGAGGCGGTCATCTATGTGGCGACGGCGCCGAAGTCGAATGCCGCCTACACCGCGCTCAAGGCCGCCATGCGGCTGGCCAAGACCGGCGGCTCGCTGATGCCGCCGCGGCACATTCTGAATGCGCCGACCAAACTGATGCAGACCGAAGGCTACGGCGCCGGCTACCACTACGACCACGACGAACCGGATGCCTTCTCCGGCCAGGACTATTTCCCCGAGAGCCTCGGCCGGCAGACGTTCTACGAGCCGGTCGAGCGCGGCTTCGAGCGCGAGATCCGCAAACGGCTCGACTATTGGGCCAAGCTCCGGCGCGAGCGGGCCGGTTGAGGCGATGCAACTCTGGAGAGATTTTCTTTAAGCTCTGTACTTACAGATTAAAAAGTTATGCGCAGTTTAACATAGTTGCATATGATATTTATGATGTGTTTACCGGTTGCAGGCGACCTTCCCCAGGCCCAGAGCGCGCTGCTGTCACATGGGAACGTGTGACAGCTCGATCAGCGCTGTGAGGTCTCGATTGAGCAGGTCTCCGGAGACGCACATGCAGGCCCTGACGATCTCGGAGCGCATCGCGCTCTCGATGCTTCTGCCCATCGTAACGGCGCTGGCATTGCTTCTCGGCAGCGGCTTGACGCAATGGTCCGAACTGCAGCGGGCGCAGGCTTTCCTGCCGGTGGTCGACACGATGCGCCAGATCGGAGCGGTCATTCACCGTTTGCAGGTCGAGCGCGGCTCGTCGGCGGGCTTCCTCACCTCCAAGGGGGCGGGCACCTTCGATGCCGAGATGCGGCGGGCCCGTACCGCCTCCGATGTCGAATTGCAGAAACTGTCGGCGCTGCGGTCGGTTGGCGGCGATGGCTCGCAATCGGGGGCGCTTCGTCTCGGGGTGGCGTTGAGCCAGCTCGATGCGCTGTCGCAGCACCGCGCCAGCGTCGATCGGCTGTCGGCCACCGTGCCGGAGAACCTCGCGTTCTATACCAAGGCCATCGACGGGCTGATCGCGGTCGTCTCGGACTATGCCGAGACCACGGGCGACATCGTGCTTACGCGGGATTTGAGCTCCTTCCGTCTGTTGTTGCTGCGCAAGGAGCAGGCCGGGTTGGAGCGTGCCGTCGGCGCGGTGATCTTCAATGAGGCGCGCTTCGAGCCGGACCGCTACCGCCGCTTCGTCGAACTGTCCGCGCGGCAGAGCGCCTATGCCGACGAGTTCGCGCAGACGGCCGACCGTCGGCTGGTCGAGACGGTGAAGGCGCGATTGACCGGACCCGACGTCGAAACCTACGGCCGCTGGCGCCAGTCGATCCTCGATCTGCCGAAGACCAGCGATCTCGGCGGCGTGACCGGACAGCAGTGGTTCGAAGTCGCGACGCGGCGGATCGACACGCTGAAGTCGGTCGAGGACGATAGCGGCGCCCAGATCCGCGCATGGACCGAGGCAGCGATTTCCCAGGCCACATCCGACTTCTGGCGCGGACTGACGCTCGACGGCATCGGCGGCTGCATCGTTGCCGCCGTCGCCGCCTTCATGACGCGCTCGCTGGTGCGGCCATTGGGCATCGCCACCCGGGCGCTGACCGGTCTGGCGAATGGCGATCTCGCCATCGGCCTGCCGCAGCCGACGTCCAACCGGGCAGAGATAGGCCGCATCACCGGAGCCCTGGTCCGGCTCAGGGACGCGCTGCAGCAGCTCGACGTCATGCGCGCCAGAGAGGCCGAAGCCGAGCGGCGGCGCGTCGAACAGGCGCGGACCGAACGCAACGCCATTGCCGATCGCTTCCAGGAGCACATGGGCGCGCTTGCCAGCGAATTCGCCCATTCTGCCGCCGAGATCGACGGCGCCTCCGCCGACCTGGCATCCGCAGCCGAACAGACCTCGCGCGAGGCAAACGAGGTCAAGGGCGCGGCCGATACCGCATCGAGCAACGTGCATAGCGTGGCGGCGGCCACCGAGGAAATGTCGGCGTCGATCCTGGAGATCGCCGCGCAGGTGACGAGATCGAGCGACATCGCCAACCGAGCCGCCGAGGCCGCCTGCGCCACCGAAGCCGACGTGGTCGCGCTCACGACGGCTGCCTCGCGCATCGGCGAAGTCATCGGTCTCATCGCCTCGATCGCCGGGCAGACCAATCTGCTCGCCCTGAACGCCACCATCGAGGCGGCACGCGCCGGGGAGGCGGGGCGGGGCTTTGCCGTCGTCGCCTCCGAAGTGAAGAACCTTGCCGCGCAGACGGCGCGGGCGACCGGCGAGATTGGCGACAAGGTGGGCGAGATCCAGCAGGCGACGGGCCGCACGGTGCGGTCGATCGAGGCCATCGTCCATACCGTCGAAGAAATCCGCAACATTTCGACCACGCTTGCCGCGGCGATCGAGGAGCAGGGCATCGCCACGCGCGAGATCGCCAGCAATACGCATCAGGCGGCGCAGGGCACCGGCGTCGTCAGTGAGACGATCGGCCGAGTCGGCGAAGTCGCCGCCAGCACCGGCGCCGCCTCCAGCCAACTGATGGGTCTGTCCGGCAAATTGAACGCGCGGGCGCGCGATCTCGAACAGGAGGTCGACGAGTTCGTCGCCGGGTTGAGACGGGCGTGACCGCCGGCCGACCGGCCGGTTGACATCGGCGCATGGGATCCGCGCGGCAAAGCGGCTTCCAATCCTATGATGAATCGGCCAGACTACCGGCTTGGTTTTGCTCCGAGAGTTGTCATGACGTTGCCCTTCCTTAACATCCTGCTCGTCTTCATCGGCGGCGGCATCGGTTCGGTCGCGCGGTACCTCACCAATCTCTGGGCGCTCGCCAATTTCGGCCCGCATTACCCCTGGGGCACGTTCACCGTGAACGTCGTCGGTTCGGCGCTGATGGGGTCCCTGACCGCCTTCATCCTTGCCAGATGGGCACCCGACAGCGGCGGCAACGAGCTGCGACTGTTCTTCACCACCGGCATTCTCGGCGGCTTCACCACGTTCTCCGCCTTCTCGCTCGACACCATCGTGCTGTGGGAGCGAGGCGCCATCGGTCAGGCGGTGCTCTACGTCGCCTCCACGATCATCGTCTCATTCGCCGTGCTGGCCTTCGCGCTGGTCTCGACCCGCTCCTGGCTGGCGTGAGACGCTTGCGTCTCCTCGCGCTTTGCGCGATGGGTGGGGCAAGGAGACTTCCCACCCATGGCAACGGTCGAGACCATCACAGTCGGCGTCGACGAGGGCGGCATGCGCCTCGATCGCTGGTTCAAGCTGCACTATCCCGGGCTCGGCTTCGTCCAGCTGCAGAAGCTGCTGCGCTCCGGGCAGGTGCGGCTCGACGGCAAGCGGGTGGATGCGTCCGACCGCATTGGCGTCGGCCAGATGGTGCGGGTGCCGCCCCTCGCCGTCGATGCCAGGATCGATACGCGCAAGCCGGAGGATCGGCCGGAGAAGCCCAACGACGGCGATGCCACGTTCATCCGCTCGATCCTGCTCTACGAGGACGATGACGTGATGGTGCTCAACAAGCCGGCGGGTCTCGACGTGCAGGGCGGCTCGGGCCTCACTCGCCACGTCGACAAGATGCTCGAAGCGCTGGTCGACAAGCGCGGCAACGTGCCGCGGCTCGTGCATCGCATCGACCGCGAGACCTCCGGCTGCCTGGTCATCGCCAAGCGGCGGCAGATCGCCGGCAAGCTGACGGCGGCATTCCGCGCCCGCTCGGCGCGCAAGACCTATTGGGCGCTGGTCGCCGGCGTGCCGAAGCCGGCACAGGGCCGCATCTCGACCTTCCTGGCCCGCGGCGAAGAGGAGGAGGGCGACAGGATGGTGATCGCGAGCCACGGCGACGAGGGGGCGAGCCACGCCGTCTCCTACTATGCGGTGGTCGATCATGCCGGCCAGACGCTCGCCTGGCTGTCGATGAAGCCGGTGACCGGCCGCACGCACCAGTTGCGCGCGCATGCCGCCCACATCGGCCATCCGATCATCGGCGACCCGAAATACTTCCAGAAGCAGAACTGGGACCTGCCCGGCGGCATGCAGAACCGGCTGCACCTGTTGGCCCGGCGCATCGTCATTCCGCATCCGAACGGCGGCCTCATCGACGTCACCGCGCCGTTGCCGGCGCACATGCTGCAGTCGTGGAACCTTTTGGGCTTCGATGCCAGCCAGTACGATCCGACCGACGATCTGGAGACGGAGTGAAAGCCAGGGCAGAGAGATGCAGCGGGCATGGTGTCATCCCGGCGAAAGCCGGGATCCACTATCCTGGAAACGTAATTTGACAAACCGTTTTGTCCAATCTGGTCTCGAATACCTGACAGTTACTGTTGCTCCGCCAATGGATCCCAGCTTTGGCCAGGATGACACCGTGGCTTGCCATTGCCCCGCCACGGAACTTCGGAATTCGCAGCCCGGTGCAGTGATACCGATGCAGGAAAACCCTCGTCCCTCGATTGTCGTTGCCCCCATGCCCTCACGTACCGTCCACATCTCCGAAACCGGCATGCGGCTCGACCGCTTTCTGCGCATCCACTTCAAAGGCGTGCGGATCGGGGCCAAGGGCGGCCGGCCGACGGTCGATGGCGTCGCCGTGACGCCGGGCGCGGTGTTGCGCGCCGGGCAGACGGTGGCGATCGAGGCCGGCGAGCCCGGCGGGGCAGGTGCGGCGCGCCCCCCGGGTACTGCCGGATCGACTGCCGTGTTGCCGCCGCTCTCCGATGCCGATGCCGCCTTCCTCGCCTCGATCACGCTGTATGAGGACGACGAACTGATCGTGTTCGACAAGCCGTCGGGCCTCGCCGTACATCCCGGCACCAAAGTGACGCGCGATCTCGATTCGCTGCTGGCACGGCTGGCTGGTTCTGACGGCGAGCGTCCAGTGTTGGTGCATCGGCTCGACA
>JARLIU010000310.1 GCA_031291595.1 Ancalomicrobiaceae bacterium
CATTTCATCCGCAAGACGCGGCACCACGGCGAGGTGCTGACCTTCCGCTTCGATGGCGGCGTGCACGACATTTCCGGCGTGCGGCCGGGCGGGTCGGTGAGCGGCATCCTCGACAGGCTTGGGGCAAAGCTCGATTGGCAGCGCGTCCATCAGTCCGCCTGGCTCGACGGCGGTCCGTTCCCGGTCGCGGAAGACTGGCACGAGCATGTCCGCCGGCTGGGCGAACGCTATCCGGCGAGCGCTGAAGGGCTGCAGTCGCTGTTCGCCGTGCTGAAGCAAATCTTCGACGGCATGCTGGTGCTCGGCAACGGCCATTCCGGCGTGCCGCTGTTACCCGCGACCGCGGCCGCCATGATGGATTACGCGCGAAAGCAGCCGACGATGGTCGCCTGGATCGGCAAGCCGTTTGCCGATCTGGTGGCGGCGCATGTGAGCGAGCCGCAAGCGGTTGCGGCAGTCTATTCGCTCGCCGGCTATATTACCGACCGGCCGGAGCAATTGACGGTCGACGAAATGGCGCCGCTGTTCGGCTATTATTTCTACGGCGGCCACTATCCGAAGGGTGGCTCGGGCCGGCTGGCCGAGGTGCTCAGCGAGGCGATCGCCGCGCGCGGCGGCGAAGTGGCGCTGAAGTCGCCCGTCGCCGAGATCCTCACCGACAACGGCAGGGCGACGGGCCTCAAGCTCGCCTCCGGCCGGCAGGTGATGGCGAGCGCCGTCATCTCCAACGCCGATGCCAAGGAGACGATGCTGCGCCTGCTGCCGAAGTCGGCCGTTGCGGGCAAGGACCGCGCGCGCTTCGAGACGGCGGAGCCGGGAACCTCGGCGTTCATGGTGCATCTCGGCGTTGCCGGTTGCCTCGACATTGCGCCCATTGCCTTCGCGCGCGGCGCGGACGGGCTCGAGATCGGCGTCACCGCCCCGACCGTCGTCGACGACACCGCGGCGCCGGACGGCTATTCGACGCTCGAGCTGATCGCGCTCGTTCCCCAGGCGGAGGCGAAGCGCTGGTTCCAGGGCCCATCGCCGGCCGGGGCGAGCGGCGGCGATGCCGAGCCGGGCGTCGGGGTCGACCTCAAGGGCGATGCCGAGCGGCAATTCGAGGCCAGGCGGGAATCGAACGACTATATCGTGCTGAAGACCGAGTTCGGCGACCGGCTGATCGCGGCGGCCGAACAGCTGATTCCGGACTTGCGCGATCGCATCGTCTACCGGCTCGATGCCAGCCCGGTGACCTTTGCCCGCTACGCCTGGACGAGCGGCGGCTCGATCTACGGCATGGCCAAGGGCAGCCGGGTCAACGGCACGCGATCGCCGGTCAAGGGGCTGTATTTTGCCGGCTCGGTCAATCTCGGACCGGGCGTCGAAGCGGCGATGATCGCCGGCGCCCGCACGGCCGAGGCGAT
The DNA here is from genome assembly GCA_031291595.1 of Ancalomicrobiaceae bacterium. GTDB lineage: Bacteria > Pseudomonadota > Alphaproteobacteria > Rhizobiales > Ancalomicrobiaceae > CAIYYN01. Next base: position 1,407 of record JARLIU010000310.1, read on the forward strand.
CCGGCCGGGGATTCTCGGCGAGCGGCAAGCGGCATGAGGCCACGTGCCGGCGCCGTTCAGCCGATGTCGTCGATCTCGAACAGCGGCGCGACGTTGGTGAAGAACGGTCGGTTGGCGGCGGCGGCATCGGCGAGCGGATCGTAGGCGGCGTGATAGGCTTCGGCCGTCTCGAAGGTCAGATAGGTGATGGACAGGAGTTTTGGCGGCGGCTGGCCTTCCATCTGCGCCATGCCCTCGATCTCGATCTTCTTGCAGACGTCGCCGAGCTTGTTGGCGAGGATCGGGATGTGGTGGCTCATGTAGTAGTCCATGTCGAAGAAGGCGCCCTCGCCGTTCGGATAGATCACGCGCACCCTGACCATCACGCCCCCCGCTCGCTCGCCGGCCGGCCGCATACCGGCCGCTCCGACCGAACCACATCATAACGCCGTCGCGCTTTCAACCGAGCCCGCCGTCCACGAGGCCATCGGCTTGCCTCGCCGGCCCGCCTGGTCCAAAGTCCCGATCCGCTGACATACGTAGGCCCGATCGCCGTGCTGCCGCTTCGGCACGCGACGGGCGCCCGGCGGCGACAAGAGGCGGCGGATGGCGATGCCGGAGACGATGCCGGGCGGCGACGGGCATGATGCAGCGACGCCAGCTCCAAGCTTTGCCGAAGCTTTTGCCGTCTGGGCGAAGATCGGGCTCCTCTCCTTCGGCGGGCCGGCTGGCCAGATCGCGCTGATGCACCGCGAGATCGTTGAGACGCGGGCATGGGTGTCGGAGCGACGGTTCCTTAACGCGCTCAATTTCTGCATGCTGCTGCCGGGGCCCGAAGCCCAGCAGCTGGCCACCTTCCTCGGCTTCGTGCTCAATGGCACCAGGGGCGGCATTGCCGCCGGCGCGCTGTTCGTGCTGCCGGGCTTCGTCGTCATCACCGGGCTGTCGGCGCTCTATGCGCCGTTCCACGAAACGCATTGGCTGGAGGCGCTGTTCTTCGGGCTGAAAGCCGCCGTCGTCGCCATCGTCATCGAGGCGGTGATCAAGCTCGGCCGGCGAGCGCTGAAACGGCGGCTGATGATGGCGATCGCCGCGCTCGCCTTCCTCGGCATTTTCGCTTTCGGCGTGCCGTTTCCGGCGATCGTCGTTCTGGCCGGGCTGGCCGGGTTCCTCGCCAGCCGAGGCCACGACGGCGACATGCGCCGGGCGGAGGCGCCGGACGATCGCCTGCGGCGACATCGTCCCTGGCGAGTCGCGATCAGCTGGATCCTCGTCTGGATCGCCCCGATCGGCGTCGCCGCCGTCCTGTTCGGACCGGCATCGACGATCGCAACGCTCGGGGTGTTCTTTTTCAAGACCGCCCTGACCACCTTCGGCGGCGCCTATGCCGTACTCGGCTATGTGGCGCAGGTCGCTGTCGAGCCGTTCCATTGGCTGCGGCCGGGGGAGATGCTGGACGGGCTGGCGCTGGCGGAAACGACGCCCGGTCCACTGTTGATCGTGCTCTCCTTCGTCGGCTTCCAGGCCGGGTTCCACGCCGAGGCAGGCGTGAGCGGCATGGCCGGCGGACTGCTCGGCGCCCTGATGGTCGCCTGGGTCACCTTCGTGCCGTCGTTCCTGTGGATCTTCCTCGGCGCGCCTTACGTCGACGCGCTGCGCGACCGGCCGCGGCTCGACGGCGCCTTGACCGCCATCACCGCCGCCGTCGTCGGCGTCATTCTCACCCTTGCCGTCTGGTTCGCGCTGCACACGCTGTTCGCCGACGTCGGCCGCTGGCAGTTCGGCCCGATCTCGCTGCCGCTGCCGCAGTGGGCGAGCCTCGACCCTGCCGCCGCCGCACTGTCGGTCCTGGCACTGGCCTGCGTCTTCCGCTGGCGGCTCGACATGCCGGCAACGCTCGTCATCGTCGGCGCACTCGGCTGGGCGACCAGAACCTTCGGATGACGACGGATGCAGCTCTGTGCAGCATTCGGTTGACGGCCGGGGATCGAGGCGTATGTAACGCGGGCAAATGGTCGGCGTGGTTCCGCACCTGCCGTGTCACCCGGAGACTTTCATGCCCGTAACCGTCCAAGCCGTCCGCGACAGCCTCTCCCGCATCCCCGGGCCGGATGGAAGGACGCCGCTCGACCGATCGGCGGCGCTGTCGGAAATCGTGATCCAGGGCGACAAGGTGATGTTCTCGATCGCCGTCGATCCGCGCCGGGCGGCCGAATTCGAGGGGCTGCGCCGGGCTGCTGCAGACGCGGCATCGAAGGTCGCCGGCGTCGGCTCGGTACTCGTCAGCCTGACGGCCGAACAGGCGCCGAATGCTTCGCCGGCCAGCGCCGCCCCGGCCCAGCCGCACGGCCATAGCCATCGCCAGCCGACGCAAGCCTCGCCCGACGACAAGAAGCTGCCGGGCGTCGCGCACATCGTCGCCGTCGCATCGGGCAAGGGCGGCGTCGGCAAGTCGACGACGGCCGCCAATTTCGCCCTGGCCTTGAAAGCCCTCGGCCTCAAGGTCGGGCTCTTAGACGCCGACATCTACGGCCCATCGGTGCCGAGGCTGTTCAACGTGCATGGCCAACCGGAGGTCAGCGAACGCGAAAAGCTGATACCGATGCAACCCTTCGGGCTGAAGGTCATGTCGATCGGCTTCCTCGTCGACGAAGAGGCGCCGATGGTGTGGCGCGGACCGATGGTGATGTCTGCCGTCACCCAGCTGTTGCGCGATGTCGAGTGGGCGCCGCTCGACGTGCTCGTCGTCGACATGCCGCCCGGCACCGGCGACGCCCAGCTCACCCTCGCCCAGAATGTGCCGCTCTCCGGCGCGGTGATCGTCTCCACGCCGCAGGACCTGGCGCTGATCGACGCGCGCCGCGGCATCGCGATGTTCCAGAAGGTGCAGGTGCCGATCCTCGGCGTCGTCGAGAACATGAGCTATTTCGTCTGCCCGAACTGCGGCAGCCGGCACGACATTTTCGCCCACGGCGGCGCCAAGGCGGAAGCCGAACGCCTCGGCGTCACCTTCCTCGGCGAGGTCCCGCTGACCATGGACATCCGCGAACGGTCCGACAGCGGCCGGCCGATCGTCGTCTCGGCGCCGGAGAGCCCGCAGACGGCGATCTACCTGTCGATCGCTTCGGCCGTATGGGA
>JARLIU010000311.1 GCA_031291595.1 Ancalomicrobiaceae bacterium
ACGGCGACGCGACGCACGAGCATGTGCATGATCACGACCATGGCGACGATCATGACCATGGGCATGATCACGTGCACGATCACGACCACGGGCATTCGCACAGCCACGCGCATTCGTCGTCCCGCACCATCGAGATCGAGCGGGCGGTCCTGGCCAAGAACGATCAGCTGGCCAGCCTCAACCGCGCCTGGTTCGAGGGCCGCGAGATCCTGGCGCTGAACCTCGTATCCTCGCCCGGCGCCGGCAAGACGTCGCTGTTGGAACGCACCATCCGTGATCTCGGCGAAGCCCTGAAGATCCATGTCATCGAGGGTGACCAGCAGACGCTGAACGACGCCGAGCGCATCCGTGCCGCCGGTGCGCCGGCCGTGCAGGTCAATACCGGCGCCGGCTGCCATCTCGAGGCGGATATGGTGAAGCGCGGCCTCGACGAACTGAAGCCGACCTTCGGCTCGACGGTCCTCATCGAAAATGTCGGCAATCTCGTCTGCCCGGCGATGTTCGACCTCGGCGAGAAGGCCAAGGTGGTCGTGCTGTCGGTCACCGAAGGCGATGACAAGCCGTTGAAATATCCGCACATGTTCGCCGCGGCCGAGCTGATGGTGGTCTCCAAGATCGACCTTCTGCCCTACGTCGACTTCGACGTCGCCGCCTGCGAGGCCGCCGCCCGCCGGGTCAATCCGACTATCCGCTCGATCCGGCTGTCGGTGAAATCGGGCGAAGGTCTGCAAGCTTGGTACGACTACCTCGCGGAGGCTCGGGCGAGCGCCTGAGGCACCGCCGGTTGCGGCAGGACGAGGGCGGTCCGGGCATTGCGACACCCGCGCCGAAGACGGACCAATGATTCCGCAGACAAATTTCGGATTTCGCGACCATCAGGGCAAATATCATTTATTTCAACGAGCTGGCTCGGCGCATGATGCGCCGTTGCCCGCAGCCGATCTGTTGTGCCGTCATTCTGTGACGGCGTTTGTGAAAGTCGTTTCATCCAACTGTCATGAAAAAATCGGAAGGTCCCGGCGTGGATCCGTAGAGACCGTGCAAGGTCTCGCTTTTCAACAGGGAACCTCCATGATCACCAAATTTGCCGGTTCGTGCCGCGCGCTTGCCATGTCGCTGGCCGTTTTCGGAAGTGCCGCTACCGCCGTGCCGGCGATGGCCGTCGATTTCACCGGTGCTGGCGCCACTTTCCCGGCCCCGGTCTATCTGGCTTGGGCTGCCGACTATAAGGCGAAAACCTCTTCGTCGCTGAACTACCAGGCCATCGGCTCCGGCGGCGGCCAGACCCAGATCTTCAATCGTACGGTCGACTTCGGCGCCTCCGATGCGCCGGTGCCGCAGGACAAGCTCGAGTCCAACAAGCTGCTGCAGTTTCCGACCGTCATCGGCTCGGTCGTTCCGATCGTCAATCTCGACGGCATCAAGGCCGACGAACTCAAGCTGTCGCCGACCGTTCTTGCCAACATCTATCTCGGCAAGATCACCAAGTGGAACGACAAGGCCATCGCCGATCTCAATGCCGGCGTGAAGCTGCCTGATCTCGCCATCCTGCCGGTCTACCGCGCCGACGGCTCGGGCACGACCTATGTGTTCACCACCTATCTCTCCGACGTCTCGGCCGATTGGAAGAGCACCGTCGGTGCCAATACCTCGGTCAAGTGGCCGGCGGGCGACGGCGCCAAGGGCAACGACGGCGTTGCCGGCACGGTCAAGAACACCAAGGGCGCCATCGGCTACGTCGAATACGTCTATGCCGCTGCCAATTCTCTGACCACCACGCAGCTGCAGAACAAGGCCGGCAAGTTCCTCGCTCCGACCGTCGACGGCTTCAAGGCCGCCGCTTCGGCCGCCGACTGGGATCACTCCAAGAACTTTGCCGCCTCGATGATCAACACCCCCGGCGCGACCGCTTGGCCGATCGTCTCAGCCACCTTCATCGAGCTGCCGACGAATCCGAAGGATGCCACCGCTTCGGCCGAAGTGATGAAGTTCTTCGATTGGGCGTACACCGCTGGCGACGACACTGCCGTCAAGCTGCACTATATCCCGCTGCCGAAGGACGTGAAGGACCGCGTCCGCGCTGCGTGGAAGGCGGAAATCAAGGACGCCTCCGGCGCCCCGATCTACAAGTGATCGTGACTTGACACGGGGCGTCCGCGCGCGATCGCAATTTCGCGCGGGCGCTTCGGTATGCCGGTGCCGTGGCGCGGCGGGCGGATTGACGTCCGTTCGCTTCGATACGGCAGCAAAGACCTGAATGGCTGGGGAATCGCGAGGGATCGGAACGATGCCGTCGCCAGCGGAGGGAAGACCGTGACACTTGAAACGACGGTGGACGGGCCGGACGGCGGTGCGTCGCCCACAGGCACGGGCCGCTCGCTAACGTCTTCGCGCGGCGCCATGGCCGACACGGCGTTCCGCTTCGCACTCTATGCCGCCGGCATCCTGGTGCTGGTCGTCATCGGCGCGATGATGGTGCAGCTGTTCATCGGTGGCCTGCCGGCCGTCATGGCCTTCGGCTTCGATTTCTTCACCTCCACCGACTGGGACCCGGCGCCGGACCACGAGCACTACGGTGCCGGCATCATGCTCTACGGCACGCTGGTGACCTCGGTGCTGGCACTCGTCTTTTCCGTTCCGGCGTCGCTCGGCATCGCCTTCTTCCTGACCGAGGTCGCCCCCATCCCGTCGCGCAAGCCGATCGGCATCGCCGTGCAGCTGCTCGCCGCCGTGCCGTCGATCATCTACGGCATGTGGGGCTTCTTCATCGTCGCGCCGATCATGAAGGACTACATCCAGCCGTTGCTCATCGACGGGCTCTCCTGGCTGCCCGTCGTCGGCGAGTTGTTCGCCGGTCCGGCCAAGGGCACGGGTGTCTTCACGACGAGCCTGATCCTGGCGCTGATGGTCCTGCCGTTCATGACGTCGATGTACGTCGAGGTGCTGGAAAGCGTGCCGGGCGTCATCAAGGAAGCCTCCTACGGAATCGGCTCGACCACCTGGGAAGTGTTCACCACCGTCTCGGTGCCGTATGGCCGCACCGCCATCATCGGCGCCACCATGCTCGGTCTCGGCCGCGCGCTCGGCGAGACCATGACGGTCGCCTTCGTCATCGGCAACGCCGCCCGCATATCGACCTCGCTGTTTGCCTCGGGCGCGACGATATCGTCGCAACTCGCCAACAACTTCAATGAATCGCGCGTCGGCAGCCTGTTGCAGGCCTCGCTTCTCGAGCTTGGCTTCACGCTGTTCGTCATCTCCTTCCTGGTGCTGGCCCTGGCCCGCTACCTCGTCCGCAGCCGTCTGCAGGGATAAGCGTTATGAGCCGCTATAAGCGCAGACTATTCAAAGACAACGCCATGCAGGTCGTGGCGACGGTCTTGGCCGTCATCGCCCTGGCGCTGCTCGCCTGGATCCTGGTGACGCTGTTCGCCAAGGGTGCGCACTCGTTGTCGATCAATACGTTCACTCAGCCGATGGACGCTCAGGGCGCCTTGTCCGGGCTTGCCAACGCCGTCGTCGGCTCGCTGATCATGGTCGCGCTGGCGACCGCCATCGCCGCGCCGATCGGCGTGATGGCCGGCACCTATCTTTCCGAAATCGGCGGCAACTCCAAGCTCGCCCAATCGGTCCGCTTCATCAACGACGTGCTGTTGTCGGCACCGTCGATCCTGATCGGCCTGTTCGTCTACAACATCGCGGTCAAGCCGTTTGGGGGCTTCTCCGGCATCGCCGGCGTCATCGCGCTCGGCATCGTCATCCTGCCCGTCGCCGTGCGTGCCACCGAAGACATGCTCAGGCTGGTGCCCGGATCGTTGCGCGAAGCGGCCTTTGCCCTCGGAGCGCCGCAGTTCAAAGTCATTACCGACGTCATGTGGCGTGCCGCCAGTGCGGGCATCATGACGGGCGTGCTGCTGGCGCTGGCGCGGGCCGCCGGCGAGACGGCCCCGCTGATCTTCTCGGCCTTTGGTGCCCAAGCCTGGACCTTCAACCTGACGAAGCCAATGGCCAGTCTGCCGCTCGCGATCTATCAATATGCGCAGGAGCCGGCGCAGGACAAGGTCGACCTGGCTTGGACCGGCGCGCTGATCATCACGCTCGGCGTTCTGCTGCTCAATATCGCATCGCGCGCTGTCATCGCTGGTACCGGGAGAAAGTAAGATGAACCTCAATCCGTCCGATATTTCCCCCGCCATGCGCACCGGCATTGGCGACAAGGCGTCCCTGGCCGACACGACTGTCAAGGTCCAGGTCGAAAACCTGAACTTCTACTATGGCGACAATCACGCCCTGCACGACATCAACATGGCCGTGCCGAGCAAGCGCGTGACCGCGATGATCGGCCCGTCAGGCTGCGGCAAGTCGACCCTGCTCAGGGTGATCAACCGCATGTACGACCTGTATCCTGGCCAGAGGGCCGTCGGCCGGGTGATGCTCGAAGGTGAAGACCTCTTAGGCAAGGGCGTCCGCGCCACGACGGTCAGGACCCGGATTGGCATGGTGTTCCAGAAGCCGACGCCGTTCCCGATGTCGATCTGGGACAACATCGCCTACGGCATCAAGCTGCATGAGAGCCTGTCGAAGGCCGACCTCGAGGCGCGCATCGAGTGGTGCCTGACCAAGTCGGCGATCTGGGGCGAGGTCAAGGATCGGCTGCACAAGTCGGCGCTCGGACTGTCGGGCGGCCAGCAGCAGCGCCTGTGCATCGCCCGCACCATCGCGGTGAA
>JARLIU010000312.1 GCA_031291595.1 Ancalomicrobiaceae bacterium
CAACTCGCCGGCATGGGTCGCGAGCGCCGGGCCGGCGACCATGCAGGAGGTCGCTGACAGGCGCCCGTCGGCGATGAGCGCGAGGATGCCTCGGTCGATCCCCTCCGACAGGCCGAAATCATCGGCACAAAGCTGCAGGATTGTTAGCTCGGGCATGGCCGTCCCTTACGACTGATTTCGCTGACATGCGCCTGTCAGCCACTCCCATAGGCCCGGCCTTCCGCGCCGGCAACCATCGAATGGCCCGTCCCGCCAGTCGGAGCGCAGCGGCGGCGATGGTCATGGCCGGACCGCATGCAATGCCCGGCGGCGCGGGCGACACCCTGCACGAAACGGCGCGGGGAAACATCGCCAACCTCGGCCGGATGTCGAGGCATTGCCACTGCACCGGCCAGCAACGCCGGGCGCGTTGACCAAGTCGGCGGAGCGGCGTGGACAAAGGGTCAAATCTTTCGTAACTGACCGGGGCTGAAGGCGAGAGGGAAGATGATGTCGGGAAGTGCAGACGATCCGGTGGCCGGTTCGGCCGAACGGCCGCTGATCAGCGTGGTCCTGCCGATGCACAACGAGTCGCGCGGGCTGGCCAGACTGTTCGAGCGCCTGGTGCCGGTGCTGGACGCCATCGGCCGTTACGAGATGGTCGCCATCGACGACGGCTCGACCGACGATACGCTCGCCCGGCTGAAGCAGCTCCGCCGCAGCTATCCGCACCTCAGGGTGGTCAGCCTGTCGCGCAATTTCGGCAAGGAGATCGCCGTCACCGCCGGTCTCGCCCGCACGTCGGGGGCCTGCGTCGTCATCATGGATTCCGACTTGCAGCACATTCCGGAGGGCATTCCGGCGCTGATGGAGCCATGGAAGCGCGAAGGCTTCGCCATCGTCTATGCCCTCCGCGTCGGGCTTGATCGCTGCGGCGCTCTGCGCTCGACGCTGAGCGCGGCGTTCTACAAAGTGTTCGATTTCATGAGCGAGGTGAAGATCGACCGCGAGACCGGCGACTTCCTGCTGCTCGACCGCCGGGTCGTCGACGCCTTCCTGGCCATGACCGAGCGCAATCGCTTCAACCGCGGGCTGTTGGCCTGGGCCGGCTTCCGCAACACCACCGTTCCGCTCGAGGTGGAGGCCCGCCATGCCGGCTCGTCGCAGTTCGGGTTCCTTCGGCTGGCGCGGCTGGCAGTGACCGCGATTACCGCCTTCGGCACCCTGCCGCTGCGCATCTGGAGCTACATCGGTATGATCTTCGCGCTCGCTGGCCTCGGCTACGGCGCCTTTATCGCCATCCGCACGCTCATTTTCGGCGCCGACGTGCCGGGCTATCCGTCGATCATCGTGGCGGTGCTGGTGTCGGCCGGCGTGCAGCTGATCGGCCTCGGCATCATCGGCGAGTACATCGGCCACGTCTATTCCGAGGTGAAGCGGCGGCCGCTGTATCTGGTGCAGGAGACTGTCGGCTTTGCGGATTCGCCGGCCGACGAGGCGGTCGTGGTCGAACCGGAAACGCCGCTTGCGCCGGACCTCGGCGGGGGAGAATAATCCGGGCGGGCGAGCGGGGTCGCGTCCCTTGCTCGATGCGGCCCCCTCTCCCGGCCTTCGGCCACCCTCCCCCACAAGGGGGAGGGGGTAGGAGCCGCGAGATCGAGAGCTGCAGCAGTCCAAGATCGTGCCTCATCTCCCTCCCCCCTTGTGGGGGAGGGTGGCCGAAGGCCGGGTGAGGGGCGACACAAAAAGACAAGACCGAAACCGTATTGCGGCGCTGACGCCGATTGAACCACGGCACGCCGCCGCCCAGAGTCGTTCTTTCCGCCACAAGCTCCAATTGCCACTGTCACCACATTATGCCGAGCCCCGTGAGCCGCCATGTCGCTTGAAGCCCACCCCCAGCCGAAGTCCACCTATCCGGCGGTCGCCGTCATCCTGATCATGGCCGGGCTTTACCTCACGTGGCCGTGGATCAGCGGCGCCGATACGGTGCCGTGGGACGCCAAGGCGCATTTCCAGGCACAGTTCGACTTCCTCGCCGCCTCGATCGGCGCCGGCGACAGCCCGTTCTGGAACCCCTATACGTTCGCCGGCTGGCCGCAGGTGTCCGATCCGCAGTCGCTAATCTTCGTCCCGGCCTTCCTGTTGGTGGCGCTGTTCGACCACCAGCCGAGCTTCGTCGCGCTCGATGCCACCGTGTTCGCCTCGCTCGGGCTCGGAGCACTGGCGCTCGCCGGCTATTTCCACGACCGGCGCTGGCATCCGGCCGGCGCAGCGGTGGCGGCGCTCTCCTTTGCCTTCGGCGGGTCCGCAGCGTGGCGACTGCAGCATACCGGCCAGGTGATGAGCATCTCGATGCTGCCGGTGGTGCTGTTTCTGCTCCACCGGGCGCTCGACCGTCGTTCGTTGCTGTGGGGACTGCTCGCCGGCATCACCGCCGGCTTTCTGGCGCTTGGCCGCGACCAGGTGGCGCTGCTCGGCGTCTACCTGCTCGTCGGCTACGTCGTCACCTATCTCCTCGGCGCCAAGCCGCACAAGCGGATCCCCGGCAGCATTCTGCCGCTCGTCGGCGGGCTGATCGGCGGGCTTGCCGTCGTCACCGTGCCGGTCATCCTCACCTATATCCTTGCCGAACATTCCAACCGGCCGAGCATCGACTACGACAGCGCCGGCATCGCCTCGATGCATCCGGTGTCCTTCATCACCCTGTTCAATTCCGACCTGTTCGGCATGCGGCTGCACGATCCTAAGGTCGATTTCTGGGGCCCGCCGAGCAAGGCGTTCGGCGTGACGCTCTACATCGCCCGCAATATGGCGGACGTCTACGCCGGCATCATCCCGGCCTATGCCATCCTGATGTGGGGCATCGCGCGCAAGCAGCTGTTCCGCCGCGAGATCTTGTATTTTACGGTGACGCTGGCCGCAGCCTCCCTCTATGCGATCGGCTGGTACACGCCGGCCTTCCGTTTCTTCTACGACTACTTCCCCGGCGTAAACCTCTATCGCCGGCCGGCGGACGCGACCTTCCTGGTCGGCTTCCTCACCGCGCTGATCGGCGGCTGGCTGACGCATCGCTGGTTGTCGGACGAGATGCCGAAGGCTCGCTTCGGCGCGCGCGTCTGGCAGCTGATCCTGACCGCGCTGGTGCTGGTGGTGCTGCCGTATGCGTTTGCCAAGCACGCCGACCGGGTCGACGCCGCCATCAGGCCGTCGGCCGAGACGATCGTCACCTGGATCGGGGCGATCGTCGCGCTTCATTTCGCGCGGTTCGAAGGCCGGAGCTCGAAGGTTCTCGCCACGCTCATCCTGGCAGCCTTTACCGCCTTCGATCTCGGCTACCAGATCAGCGGTCGGCTGCCGACGGAAGCCGACCTGTCGACGGTCTACAACGAATCGACCGCCTACCCGCCGGCGACGTTCGACGCCATGCGCTTCGACACCCAGGATCCGACGATCGCGTTCTTGAAGTCGCATACGGCGGCCGATGCCGTCGGTCCGCGCCGCGACCGCGTCGAACTGGTCGGGCTCGGCTTCCACTGGCCGAACGTCTCGATGATCCACCGTCTCGACAATACGCTCGGCTACAATCCCTTGCGCTTCAAGATGTACCAGGACGCCACCGGGGCGCGCGACCATGTCGCCCTGCCGGAGCAGCGCAACTTCTCCGCCCCACTGTTCCCGTCCTACCGCTCGCTGATGGCCGACATGCTGGGCCTGAAGTGGATCGCCATCGGCGCGCCGGTCGAACAGATCGACAAGAAGATCCAGCCCGGCGATCTGAACCTCGTCAGCCAAGCCAACGGCGTGTGGATCTACGAGAACCCGCGCGCCCTGCCGCGCGTCCTCGTCGTCGGCACGGCGGAGGCGGCCGACTTCGACCAGATCATCCAGACCGGCAACTGGCCGGCCGGCTTCGACCCGACCAAGACGGTGCTGCTGACTTCGCTGCCAGCCGCGGCAGCGCAGCCGCCGGCCCCGGCCGACACCGATTTCAGCAAGGCTGCCGCGATCACGTCCTACCGCAACACCGAGGTCGCGGTGGCGGTCGACGCGCCGGCCGCCGGCTATCTGGTGTTGAACGATGTCTATCATCGCTGGTGGAGCGTCACGATCGACGGCCAGCCGGCCCAACTGATGCGAGCCGACATCTTGTTCCGGGCGGTGGCCGTGCCGGCCGGCAAACACCAGGTGCTGTTCTCGTTCCACCCGTTCGCCGGCGCCTATGCCGATCTGATGGCGCTGTTGGCCAAGCATTGATGTGCGGCGACGCAATGGCGGCACAAACGCCGACGGCGCCCGTCGGGGGGCGCCGTCGCTAGTCCGATGTCGGACTGCAGCCGAGGTATCGATCCCCGATTACTTCGCCGGAGCGGCAGGCGCGGGCGGCTGCGGCGCATTCGGATCGGTGGAGAGCTTCTTGGCCGCCTCATCGGCGCGCTTCTGCAGCTCGTTCTGCAATTGCTGCTGATCCTGGCTCTGCTGCGCGGCCTTGCTCGGATCGACGCCCGGACCCTCGTTGGTCGGCTTGAAGCCGAACAGACGGATCGGGAAGGTGACCGGCTTGCCCTGGGTGTTGAGCGCCACGACGAACAGGCCCTGGCCCTTCTTCATCTGCTGGATGAAGGCCTCGCTGGCCGGAACCTCGGCATAGCAGGCATTGGGGAAGCAGATGGTGTATTTCCCCTCTTCCTGCTTGCCCTTGTCGACTGAGACGCGCAGGCCGGGCTGGATCAGCACCAGCGGCGGGACGGCGATCAGCAGCGTCTTCTTGGCGGCGTCGGTGTCGATCTCGCGCAGCGCGACCGAGGCAATGACCTGGCCGCGCTCGTCGCGCAGTTCCTGCGCCGTCAGGCAGACCGTCTTCTGCTCGGGGTCCTTCGAGCAGAGCTTTACCCACAGATTGGGCTGATTCTGCACCGCGGGGTTGGGAGCCGGAGCCTCCTTCGTCTCGGCCGGCTTCGTGGGCTTTGCCGGCTTCGTCGGCTTCTGCGCGGCCGGCGGAGTGGGTGCCTCCTGAGCGACCGCGAGCCTGGCTTCGAAGCCGCCGATCGTCGCCATCGCCGTCAACGCCAGAACGGACACGAAGCGGGCAGGCGTGAGATCGAAGATCTGCGCGAACCTCTTGGCCATGGAAATTCTTCCCCAAGTCAGAATCGAATGGTTGAGCGATCAAGGCCGTCGCGAAGGGGCGGCGCTCGATGCCGCGCCACCAACGCCCACGTCAATGCGGCCCTCCTGGTGGTCGGCAATTACGGCGACACCATGGTCTCCCCAGGCCGGCCGCGCCGTTCCTTACCCTCTTGAGCGATGCATTTCCAGCCAGAAGTCACTGCCAGCGGCACGCCATTCGACGGTGGCAACCCGCCTGGTGCCGCAAAGTCGCAATGACCGCCATCCCGCGGCGATGCGCGGCGGAGCGCGTTGCCGACCGGCGATTGAGCGCCGGGGCACGGCTCTCCTCTGGAAATGTGCGGCCGAGACTTCGCTGCGCCGCCGCCTGTTGCTATCTTCGCGACAAGGACTCACCTAGTGGTCCGATTCCGGCATTTGCATCCCACGTGCCGCGCTCATACGCAAATGTCGGAATCCCAGGACCACTAGCAATTCATTGAGTCTAGTGGAGCTTTGAATTTGAGTGAGGCCGCGCAGCTCGGTGGGACTCAAATGTCAAATTCGCTCCACTAGGCGGACGGGAGACGTTGTCATGGCCGGAACGAGATCGGGCCGCTCGCTGCCCACCGCCGGATCGATTGCCGCGCGTGCCGCAGCCCTCGGCCTGGCATTGGCGGCCCTGGTGCTCGCCCTGGCAGCTCCCTGTGTCGCGGAGTCGAAATCGGCGATCGCCATGCACGGCGAGCCTCTCTACCAGCCCGGGTTCACGCATTTCGACTACGCCGACCCGGATGCGCCGAAGGGCGGCACGCTGACGCTCGGTGTGCTCGGCAGTTTCGACAGCCTCAATCCATTCATCGTCAGGGGCAATGCCGCCTCCGGACTGCGCGGCGGCGTCGCCGAGGACAATGTCTACGAGAGCCTGATGGTCAGGGGCTACGATGAGCCGTTCACGCTCTATGCGCTCGTGGCCGAGTCGATCGACGTCCCCGACGACCGCAGCCGCGTGACGTTCCAGATCAATCCCAAAGCGCATTTTTCCGATGGCGTGCCGATCACCCCGGCGGACGTGATCTTCTCCTTCGACATCCTGCGCGACAAGGGCTTCCCCTATTTCAAATCGAATTACGCCGATGTCGCCGCGGTTTCCCAGGTCGGCGAACGCGGCGTCGAGTTCCGCTTCAAGGGAACGGAGAACCGCGAGCTGCCGTTGATTCTCGGGCTGATGCCGATCCTGCCGAAGCACAGCATCGATCCGGCCACCTTCGAGAATACGACGCTCGAGCCGCCGATCGGCTCCGGCCCCTATGTGGTCGCTTCGGTCGACGCCGGGCGCCGGCTGACGCTGAAACGCGACCCCAATTATTGGGGTAACGATCTGGCGGTTCGGCGCGGGCTCTATAATTTCGACGAGATCCGCTACGACTATTACCGCGACCAGACCAATCTGTTCGAAGCCTTCAAGAAGGGCGACATCGATCTCGTCAGCGACGCGGATCCGTCGCACTGGTCGCAGGCCTACGACTTTCCCGCGGTCGCCGACGGCCGGGTGATCAAGGAATCGTTCCGCTCCGGCCTGCCGAAACCGATGGTCGGTTTTGCCATGAACACCCGGCGACCGCCGTTCGACGATCGGCGGGTACGGCAGGCGCTCGTCCGGCTCTACGACTTCGAATGGGCCAACAAGAATCTGTATTTCGGCCTCTATGCCCGCACCGGCAGTTATTTCCAGGGCTCGGACCTGTCGTCGGTCGGGCATCCGGCGAGTTAGGCGGAAAAGGCGCTGCTGGCCGCCGCCCCCGACGCCGTGGCGCCGGAGTTTCTCGCCGGCACCTGGACGCCGCCGGCAACCGACGGATCGGGGCGCGACCGCAGCGCGCTGAAGGCGGGGCTCGACCTGCTCATCGCCGCCGGATTCAAGCTTGACGGCGGCCGGCTGACCTCGGCGGCGACGGGCAAACCGTTCAGCTTCGAGATCCTGACGCAGACGCGCGAGCAGGAACATATCGCGCTCGGCTATCAGCGCACGTTGAAGATGGTCGGCATCGATGCGTCGGTCAGGACGGTCGATGCCGCCGAATACGACAAGCGGCGCAAGACCTTCGATTTCGACATGACGGTCTGGAGTTGGGCGTCGTCATTGTCGCCCGGCAACGAGCAGCGGCATCGCTGGACCAGCGAGGCGGCGAGCCGCGAGGGCTCGTTCAATCTGCCGGGCGTGAAGTCGCCGGCCGCGGATCGGGCGATCGAAGCGCTGGTCGGAGCGCGCAGCCGCGAGGAGCTGGTTGCCGCCGCCCGCGCGCTCGATCGGGTGCTGTTGTCGGGCTATTACGTCGTGCCGCTGTTCCACCTGCCCGAGCAATGGATTGCGTACTGGACTCGAATCGGTCATCCGCAGAAGGTGTCGCTGTTCGGAGCCGTCACACCCGCCTGGTGGCAACGTCCGGGAGAGTTGAAATGATCGTCACGCGTGAGGAAACCAGTCGGGCCCATCTGGCGACCGGAGTCTGGGGACGAGTGACGCTCGATCAGATCCTGGAGAAGAACGCCGCGACCAAGCCGGACAAGCTGGCGGTCGCCGACTTTGCCGATCGCTCCGAATGGACCACCGGCCGGGCGCAGCAATTGACCTATCGCGAACTCGATCAGCGGGTCGAGACGCTCGCCGCCTTCTTCGCCGGCCTGGGACTCACCCCCGATTCGGTCATCGGCATGCAGATGCCACCGATGGCCGATGCCGTCGTGGTGTTCTTCGCCGCGATCCGTGCCGGCCTCATCGTCGCACCGATGCCGCTCGCCTGGCGCGAGGCGGAGGTGATCGAGGCGCTGACCCAAGTCGGGGCCAAGGCGATCGCCACCGTCGCCGAGACGATCGACGAGGCGCACGGCGAGCGGCTGCGCGACGTCGCGGCGGAAATGTTCCACATCCGCTTCGTTTTCGCCGCCGGCGGCAAGGTGCCGGACGGCGTCATCGATCTCGACCGCGTCTTCGACGAGACCGAGGGACTGGGCTCGGCGCCCAACATCATCCGCAAGGGCAATGCGGCCGACCACGCCGCCTCGATAGCCTGGTCGGTGCCGGCCGACGGCGGCACGGCGGTGCCGCTCGCCCGCGCCCACAACCATTGGATCGCCACCGGGCTGATGACGCTCTTGGAAGCCAAGATCGACCAATCCGCGGTGATCCTGTCGCCCTTCGCCGTGACGAGCCTGGCGGCACTCGGCGGTGCGCTGATGCCCTGGCTCCTCGCCTGCGGCACGCTGGTGCTCGGCCTGCCCCGATCCGTCGACCGTTTCGCCGAGACCGCGGCGGACTTCAAGGCGACGCACATTCTGACCCCGCAGCGCTTCGCCAAGCGCCTCAGCGAACGGCTGGACATGCTGCGGCAGGAGCCGATGCTGCTGGTCGTCGGCGGCGACCGGCCGGTCGACACCAATATGCCGCGCAGCCACGACATCGTCGATCTGACTCAGCTCGGCGAATTGGCGCTGATCGCCCGCAGGCGTCCCGAACCGGAAGCGCCGTCGCCGTTGCCGGTCGGTGCCGTCGGCGCACCGTCGGAGACCGATTTCGCCCCCCTCTTGTTCGAGGCACGGGTGAAGGCGGTGGCGCTGTCGGCGCGCGAGGCGTCCAAGCGCTCGGCCACCGTCGGGGAAGTGCAGTTGCGGGGGGCGATGGTGCCCGACCACGCCTTCAGTCCGACCGGCCGGGCGGTGGCGCTGAGTGCCGAGGAGCAATGGATCTCGACCGGCACTGCGTGCGAACTCGTCTCGGCGCATCCGGCGCGCTATGCGCTCAAGGGGCCGATCGGCGATCGGATCGGCGTCGGCGGGCTCGGCATCGATCTGAAGCGCCTTGATGATCTCTACAAGTCGATCGACGGCGTCGCCGATGCCGCGGCCGTGCCGTTCCCCGATGCGACGAGCCTGCGCGTCGCCGCGCTCGTCGTGCCCGAACCAGGCCGCAGTTTCAGCCGCGAGGCATTCGTCGCGGCAGTCAGGGACAAGCGCGTCGGGCTGCACAAGCTGCCGGTTGACGTGTTCATCGTTCCCTCGATCGCCCGTTCGGGCAACGATCGCGTGTTGCGGGCCGGCATGGCAAGTCGCCTGGCGGGCCAGCAGGCAGCGACGGAGCCGCCGCCGGCCGCCTGATGCCGCAGCCGTCTGCGAACATGCGGCGGCGGAAAGCCGCGACGGGGTCCGGTGCTGGGCGGCAGCCGGTGCGATCGCCGGCGTGGCTCAGTTCGGCTTCGGCCCGAGTGGTTCGGCCGCCGGCTGGCAGCGCGGCGTGACCGGCGACGGTCGACCTGCCCCACCTGTCGATCTGCTGATCGCGGCGTTTTGGCTGCGGATACCGTCGCGCCTTGCGGCCGTGTCCGGCAGCTGACGGCTACGGCCGGTGCACATTTGTCCGAATTTGCCACTGCCGGGCGCGCCTGCCGGGGCGCAATTTGTAGAACTAATGGCCAGATCGCTTCAGCAATCCCGCCCCTGATGCAGCGCCACAATACGAAGAATGTAGACCGGATATGCTCGGTGTGGCCCGTCGGCAGGTGACGCCACCGCGCAAAACTGATAACAGGTAGTTAATCTTACTCATAACGAGTCGCTTGATTTCGCCGCCGCGAAGCAATTCACTCGATTGCCGCCGATGCGGCTATGCGGTCCGATGGGCTCACAATCAATGGGCCGCCTCTAGAAACGACTACATACGTTTTTCCATATTTGCTAATCAAATAATCAAATGTTTTTTAAATAATCGTGAACAGATGCCAGCCATTCGACACCTGCGTTTTGCGTATAGCTGGAAATATAGGTCATAAGCGGTCATACGACCGTCGCTGAAATACCACACAGCCGCAATTGACTAGAATTAAATAGTTGACGAAATCTGTCTCGTAGGCGATGTTCCTGCCCCGTGAGGACAGGTACAGTACGCCTGCGCGATGGACCAAAAGTATCATCCGATGGGCATCGGGGCCCACGACAGCCACGGAACGCGCCGTCTTCAGCGGCAAGCAGCGGCGGTGCCCGAGCAGGTCGCGCAAGCGGAGGCGAACGGAGCGGAAAGGCTGTCTTGATGCAGAACATCCCCACGGAACTCTTGAGAGCCTTCATTGCGGTGATTGATCTGAAGGGATTCACGCGGGCCGGTGCGCACCTCGGCCGTTCGCAACCGGCGATCAGCCTGCAGATCAAGCGCCTGCAGGATCTGGTCGGCGCGCCGCTGTTCGAACGCGAGAACGGCGGCTCGGTCGTCACCGACACCGGTCGGGTGGTCGAGGCCTACGCCCGCCGCATCCTGTCGCTCAACGACGAGTTGGTCGCCAAGCTCGCCGCCCGGGATTTCGGCGGCACGATCCGCATCGGCATGGCGTATGAGTATGCCGAATACCTCCTCGCCAAGCTTTTGAACCGGGTCGGCTCGCGCAAGCGCAAACTCAACTTCGAGGTGACGCGCAACTATTCCGCGCGGCTGCTGGCGAGCCTCCGGGAAGGGTCGCTCGATCTCGTCTGCGCCATTGCGGATGGCACCGATTCGGACGATCTGAGCCTGCGCTGGTCGGAACCGCTGTCGTGGCTCGGCCTGCCGGAAATTTTCGCCGAAACCAGCCGGCCGCTGCCGCTGGTCGTCTATCCCGACGGATGCTTCTTCCGCAACGAAATGGTGCGGGCCCTCACCCGCATCAAACGCCCCTACGAGATCGTCTACACCGGCGAAAGCCTGTCGAGCCTCACCGCCGCCTGGCGGTCCGGCTTCGGCGTCACGGCGCTGCCGACGCGCTCGATCGAGGACGAGGATCGCCGCCGCTTCCTCGGCCACAGCTATGGCCTGCCCAAGCTCGCCGACATGGCGAGCGGCATCTACGTCACACGCTCGCCACTCAATCCCGATGCGCAGATGCTGGCGGGTGCCTTCGCCGATCTGTTGCGGCAGGACGACGTGCCCGTCGCCTGACGGCGCGCCGACGGTTGCGCAGATGGTCGAGCAATACCGTCGGCGCATTCGTGCCATGCAGCCGTGGCTGGTGTTCGTGCGGCAACAATTCGGTCAAGATTTCTTGGCAGAGAGACATCCACTTAATATGAACGTCGCAATTCGCCTCTATAGAGGCGGCATCCTGGAGTGGGCGTACGCCTGCGCCTATCGATTCTCCATCCAGTCATTCGTCGGGTAACGGCCGTGCAACAGTTGATGCGCTTCGTCGGCAGATTCGAACGCCCCAGCTTGTTCGACCTCACCCTCATGCTGTGTCTGCTGGTTCTCGCGGGACTGGCGCTGCAGCTGAACTGAGATCGCACATGGCGCCCGCCGGCCACCGGTGGTCGCCGCATGCGCGGAAAGCCCGCGCACCGCATTGGACAGCGGGAGTGATCTGTCGGTTCTCTTGGGAAATCGGGCGGCGGCTCGACCGGGCGCCCGCACGACAGCAGTGCGTTCGGAGGCAATCGCCGAGGCGATCCACCGGAACGCTGAATTGCGGCTCTATGAATAGATTAGGGCGCTGACTCAGCTGTCACACGCTCCCATGTGACGGCATCGCGCTCCAGGCGTTGCGCGCCATCAACTCGGTCCCGAACAGGATGGTTGTAGCTGGGCCCGCAGCAACGCCGGCGCAACGCCGCAGATGCACGGCGATCGGCAGCAACAGTCAGGATGGTCTGGAGAGTTCGGTTCCGCGGCGGCGGTTCGCTCGGACGGGAGCACATCCCTGACGATCCGATCGCTTCGACTCGGGGCGCGCTGGGCTGAGCCCGGCCAGCGAATCATCGGTCGTCACGCCGGTCGGATCCGGCGGCAAGTGCGGGCGCGGTGATCAGAGCACGCGCGGCAGGTAGAGGACGACATCGGCGAGCGCCACGACGAGCATGAAGCCCAGGGCGAAACGCACGCGGCGCGCGTCGGCGCGGGAGATTCCGGTCTGTTCGTGGGGGGCGGAGTCGGCGGAATTCGGCTTGATGTCGGACAGGACTGCGACAGCGGTATCGCTGGAGAATGCCATTATATGCCCCCTGCTTCTCTGACGAGAGAAAGCGATGTTCGGACGAATTTCGTTATCAACGAGTAAACGGGATCGTGAGTATTCGCTGGGATGGGGCAGGAGCAAGGCATTTTGCCACGGCGGCTGTCGGTCTTCGCGGAGGCGTTGCCGCATTGCATCACCCTGTTGGCCCCAGATGGTGTCACCTCGCCGGTCCCCATCCGCCCCTCAGCCCAAGCCGAGTTTCGGGTCGGCAGCATCGAGAACACGCAACTGCACTTTCGGCTCGCCCTGCCAGTGGTCGAGCGTCAGACTGCCGGCGACATGCAGCGGCCGGCCGCGCGCCGACAAGAGAAGGTCGCCGAGCGGCTCGCCGGCCGCGCGGAAGGCAATGGCCTTGAGGCTGGAGCCGTCACCCGCCGTCAACGACAGGCGCACATGTCCCTGGCCGACCGCATCGGCAAAGGCGATCCGGTGCGCCGGGAAGGCGAATATGGGCTCGGCGTGACCGGAACCATAGGGCCCGGCCCGATCGATTTCATTCACAAACTCAACGCTCGCGCCGCCCGCCGTCATCACCCCGTCGATGAGCAGCGTGCGGTCGCCGGCCGCCGTTGCAACCGTGGCGGCGAGACGCTCGGCCAGAAACGCCTTCAGATCGCTGACGCGGGGGCGCGCCACACTGAGGCCGGCCGCCATGGCGTGGCCGCCGCCTTTGACCAGAATGCCGGCCTCGACGGCGGCGCGCACGGCGCTGCCGAGGTCCACGCCGGCAATCGACCGGCCCGAACCGGTACCGATTTCGCCCTGGTCGAAGGAGAGGGCGAACGCCGGACGCCGCCAGCGCTCCTTGAGGCGCGAGGCGATCAGGCCGACGATGCCAGGGTGCCAGTCGTCGGAGGCAGCAACGACCAGCGGACCGGGGTCGCCGCCAGGCCCGACCTCGAGCGTCACCTGGGCATCGGCCGCTTCGACGGCCAGCGCTTCCAGTGTCTGGCGCTCGCGATTGAGCCGGTCGAGTTCGGCGGCGAGCGATTCCGCTTGCACCGGATCGTCGGTCGACAGCAGCCGGGCACCGAGCCCGGCCTCGCCGATGCGGCCGCCGGCATTGATGCGCGGACCCAACAGGAAGCCGAGATGATAGGGCGTGACCGGGCCGTTCAGCCGCGCCACGGCGGTCAAGGCGGCGAGCCCGATGTTGGCCCGGCGGCGCAGCGCCACCAGCCCCTTGACCACGAAGGCGCGGTTGAGCCCGACCAGGGGGACGACATCGGCAACAGTTCCGAGCGCAACGAGATCGAGCAGGCCGAGCAGGTCCGGCTCGGAACCGGTGGCAAATCCGCCGCGCCGCCGCAACTCGCGGCTGAGCGCCGCCAGCACCAGGAACGTCACGCCGACCGCCGCCAGATGGCCGAGGCCGGAGAGGTCGTCCTGACGGTTCGGGTTGACCAGCGCCACCGCGGGCGGCAGCGCCGCACCGCACTGGTGGTGGTCGACGACGATCGTATCGAGACCGATGCTGCGCGCCGCCTCCAGCGCCTCGAAACCGGCGGACCCGCAATCGAGCGTCAACAAGAGATCGGCGCCACGGCGCTTCAGGTCGCGGATCGCCTGCGGATTGGGGCCGTAGCCCTCGGTCAGCCGGTCGGGGATATGGGTGATGCAGGGGCGACCGAGATGGCCGAGATAGCGGGCGACCAGCGCGACCGAGGCGGCGCCATCGACGTCGTAATCGCCGAAGATGGCGATCGTCTCATTGCCGAGGACGGCATCGGCGATGCGCGCCACCGCGACGTCCATGTCGGTGATGACCGACGGGTCTGGCATCAGCTCGCGGATGGTCGGATCGAGAAAGCGCGCCGCCGCGTCGATGCCGACACCGCGGCCGGCCAGCACGCGCGCCAGGATGTCGTCGAGCCCGTGGCGCTGACGGATCGCACCGGCTGCAGCGGCTCCAGCCGCATCCAGCCGCTCGCGCCAGAAGCGCCCGCCCGCCGAGTTCACGACGCCGAGCACGGGCCGTACGTCGCTGTCAGGTTCAGAGAAGCCGCCGAATCGCATGCGGCCAAAGTAGCGCGGACGCGAGAAATGCTGAAGGGTTGGCGTGTCGATCGCGCAGATGCCGGCTTTACCCAGAATTTGAAGATCTGCGCAAGCACAGCGTCGTCATTGCGAGCGCAGGCGAAGCAATCCAGAGGCTCAGATGAAGAGTCTGGATTGCTTCGCTTGCGCTCGCAATGACCGATATTGCGTTCATTCCGACTCAGTTCAACTTCGCCTTGATCCCGGCGGCGACCAGCGGCTTCACTTGGCTGCCCAGACGTTCGATCGAGGCAAGCGCCGCTTCGTGCGGCAGGCCGCCCGAGCCCTGGATCATGGTGACGCGATCGATGCCGCCGAGCGCCTCGTACATGCGCACGATCTTGGCGGCGACCGTCTCCGGGCTGCCGGCGGCGAGCGCCCCCAATGGCGAGACCTGGGCGTCGTATTGGCTGGGCGTCACCGGTGGCCAGCCGCGCTCGCGGCCGATGCGATTGAAGCCGGCCTGGTAGACGGGGAAGAAACTGGCGTGCGCCGCCTGATCGGTTTCCCCGACATGGCCGTGCACATGCACGGCAACCGACAGCGCCTCCGGCGCTTTGCCGGCGCGGCGGCCGGCATCGCGGTAGAGGTCGATCAGCGGCCGGAAGCGATGCGGCTCGCCGCCGATGATGGCGACGACCAGCGGCAGACCAAGCAGGCCGGCGCGGACAAACGACTGCGGCGTGCCGCCGACGCCGATCTTGACCGGCAGCGGATTCTGCACCGGGCGGGGATAGACGCCCTGGCCGGAGAGCGACGCACGATGCTTGCCGGCCCAACTGATCGTGGTTTTCTCTCGCAGCTTCAACAGGAGATCAAGCTTCTCCGAAAATAGCGCGTCGTAGTTGTCGAGATCGAAGCCGAACAGCGGATAGGATTCGATGAACGAACCGCGGCCGACGATGATCTCGGCGCGGCCGTTGGAGATCAGGTCGAGGGTGGCGAACTGCTGGAACACCCTGACCGGGTCGTCGGAGGACAACACGGTGACGGCGCTGGCGAGCCGGATGCGGCTGGTGCGGGCGGCAATGGCGGCCAGCAGGATGGCCGGGGCCGAGGCGAGGAAGTCGGGGCGGTGGTGCTCGCCGACGGCGTAGACGTCGAGGCCGACGCGATCGGCCAATTCCGCCTCTTCCAGCATGTGGGCGACACGGGTGGCGTCGCCGCGCACCTCCGCCTCGCTCGGCGCCATGCCGGTGTCCACGAATGTGTCGATGCCGATTTCCATGGGGGCGGGCCCTCGCTGTCGATGTCAGATTTCGGCAGCATATAAGGATTTTTGGCTAGGGCGTCGACGGGTGAGGCGGGAGAATTGGCGAGCGAAGAGTGAACGGTGTGGAGCGGGAGGCAGGACGATGGGGGAATCTTCGTCGAGCACAGGGGGGGCTGTTGGCCGGAATCCATCGATCCTTGTGCACGCGCCGGTCGCGCGGTCGAAGCCATTGGAACCGCGAGCCTTGGGCAACCATGCATCGATGACGCGTTTCGCACGGATGCTTCCGCCACGACCGCCGAGAACGAAAACGATGTCCCAACATGCGTGTTGCGGCATGGACACGCGTGCCTTTGAGTTGCAGAACGATGCGCGCCCGATCTGTTGCTTCTATACTGGTAGAAACACGTGTTACCAACACTAACATGCAGATAGCTTAATATCTTAATTCGGCATTAACCCGGCAACCCCACTCTTTTCTTTGAAAAGATGGGGGGAGCCCGTGAACATTCATTCTATCAAGTTTCGGATCGTTTCGCTGTCGGCGCTCTGCGTGATCGCCTCGACCGGAGCGCTGGTCGGGTACAGCGTTTTCTCGGCCAACAGCGCGTCAACGAGCGTCACCCAAAGCGTTTCCTCCCTACTGGACCGCACCAGCCAGGAGTCTTTGGCGCGCCTTGCGTCGACCGAAGCAGGCATTATCCGCACCGAGGTCGACTCCGCCTTCTACGCGGCGCGCTCCATGGCACGCAGCTTCGAAGTCATGGCGGAAAAGCGCGAGCAAGTCGGATCGCCAACCGGCATTCGTCGCTCTCAGCTCAACGAGACGCTGTTGCGCGTGTTGAAGGACAATCCGCGCTTCAACGGCACGTATAGCGCCTGGATGCCGAACGCCATCGACGGCGCCGACAAGGAATTCGTCAGCCGCGCCGATCTCGGCACGGATACGACCGGCCGGGCTCTGCCCTACTGGACGCGCGACGCCGCCGGCAAGATCGCGTTGCAGCCGTTGGTTGAATACGACAGCCAGGAACTGCACCCCAACGGCGTCATGAAGGGCGGCTGGTTCATCGGCCCGATGACCACCGGCAAGGAAAGCATCCTGGCGCCGTTGCCCTATATCGTGCAGGGTAAGGCGGTCTATCTGGCGACGATGTCGGTTCCGATCTCGGTCGACAACAAGTTCATGGGCGTCGCCGGCGCCGACTTTGATCTGGCCTTCGTCCAGACGCTTGCCGAAAAGGTCGACAAGTCGATCTACGACGGCAAGGGCTCAGTCGTCATCGTCTCGAACGCCGGTCTGGTGGTCGCATCCAGCGCCAATCCGGGCGCTATCGGCGGCCTGCTGACCAAGGCCGACCCGACGGCCGCCAACGACATCTCCATCATCAAGGCTGGCGAAAGCACGGTTCGGGTGGACGAGGAGCACGACACCGTCAAGGTTTTCTCGCCGGTTCCGCTTGGCCGGACAGGGAATGCCTGGTCGGTGATGATCACCGTACCGCGCGCCGTCGTGCTGGCCGAAGCGCATGCGCTGGCCAATTCGCTTGGCGAACGCAACCGCGCAGATGTCTTCTGGCAGATCATGACTGCTGTCGCGGTGGCAACCGTCGCCGTGGTCGGTATGGGCCTCGTGGCCCGCGGCATAGCGACGCCGATCGGTCGCCTGACCGAAACGCTTGGCCGCCTGGCCGACGGGCAGACCGTAGCCAAGATCGACGGTGCCGAACGCAAGGATGAAATCGGCGACATCTCGCGTGCTGTCGACAAGATCCGGCTGGGTGCCGAGGAAGAAGTGCGCCGCGAGATGGCCGCCGAAGAGGTCAACCGCCTGCGCCAGGAAGCCGATCGCAAGCAGACGATGCAACGTCTCGCCGATGACTTCGAGCGTGCGATGGGCGACGTGGTGCGCGGTGTCGTCAACTCGTCCGGTCAATTGCAGAGTGCCGCGACCACCATGGTCTCTGCGACGGGAAAGGTCGCCATCCAGTCGGCTTCGGCAGCAAGCGCCTCCAACGAGGCGGCGGCCAATGTGCAGACCGTCGCTTCGGCAGCCGAAGAACTGGCCAGCTCGATTGGCGAGATCAAACGCCAGGCCGACGAATCCGCCAGGATCGCCAATGGTGCGGCTGCCGACGCGGAAACCACTGCGTCCAAGGTGCGCGCTCTGTCCGAGGCGGCCAACCGCATCGGCAAGGTCATCGACATGATCAACAATATCGCTGGTCAGACCAATCTGCTCGCCCTCAATGCCACGATCGAGGCGGCGCGGGCCGGGGATGCCGGCAAGGGCTTCGCTGTGGTGGCGGCAGAGGTCAAGCAGCTGGCCGATCAGACGTCGAAGGCGACGTCCGAGATCGCGGCGCAAATCAGCGAAATCCAGAACTCCACGCATGCGTCGGCAACGGCCATCGTCGGCATCACCGAGGTGATCGAGCGCATCAACAGGATCGCTGCCTCCATCGCGATCGCGGTCGATCAGCAGGGCGCCGCGACGCATGAGATCGCCCACAGCGTCACTCAGGCTTCGGCCGGTACCCGGCAGGTAAGCACCAACATCGATGGCATCAACACCGCGGTGGCCGACTCGGGCGCGGCATCCGGGCAGGTTCAATCCGCCGCATCCGAATTGGCCAAGCAATCCGAGACGCTGCGACAGGTCATGGACGGCTTCCTGAGGACCGTGCGCTCGGCCTGATCTGTCCCCGGCCAGCTAAAATTGCTGGCGACATGCCGCGCTGGACAAACCTCAGCCGTTTTGTCCAGCGCTGGCGTGTCGAAGGTCGAGTTCCGGTGCGTTACGCGAATCGTACGATCGGCCTGAACTTCCCCCGCCGGGCTTCCTCACCTTGACCTGTTCCGGCGCCTGGTTCGCCAGCCAGGCGGCGCCATTCGCGATGCCCCTCTATGCGCAGTCGAGCCTCTCCGCCAATTCCAGTCAGGAATCGGCGCGATCGATCAGATTTCGCTTTTCAGCCTCGCAAATGCGTCTTCGATGTAGCGACTTAGTGGTTGCAGCCCATCGCTTTCGAGCCATTTGTCGACCGCGAACCGCAGCGTGCCTGCTGACGCCATTGCGACGAGACGCAGGCTATCGCGGCGCTGGACTTCCGGCCAAAGCTCGCAAAGTGCATCGAAGACGGGTTGCTCCATCTGAAGATGACCCGGCAGCTTCCGAAGACTCGACGCGTCGCTCGACCGCATCAGGCGCGCAATCGCAACCGTTCGCGGCGATTCGAAGTGGGCGGACAGTTTGACCAAGGCGGCTGCGACAGCATCGAACGGCGGCAACTTCGGCGCACCCTCGACAATGGCGCGCCGGATAACATCCGCATAGATGTTCATTTGCGCGCCGAAGATTTCATCCTTACTCTTGAAATAATAAAAGAACGTCCGACGAGAAACGCCGGCTGCTGCGGCCAAATCGTCCACGGTCGTCGCATCGTAGCCTTTCTGCAGGAACAGCTCGATTCCACGGTCCGCGATGCGTTGAAACGTCTCCCGGCGATTGTGCTCGCGCAGGCTCTCGGTCCTTTCCGTCGCGCGTCGCATGCCCTTCCCTCCAGCCTCCCGACCGGGCCCAGTTCAAGTCGGCCGTTTGCGGGCCTCATCGATTCCGCAAAAGCGTCCCGCCTCGGCGCTTCCCCTTGAACAAGCGGTCGGACTGGCGCCGGACGCCGCTGTGCGCGTCCGCCGCCGAACGCACCACAAATCTGCCCCAATTACAACATGACACTGAGTGCAATGTTTGCACTCAGTGCAATGCGATTCAGAAAGGTTCCGCGTCACGATGACATGCCACAGCCAAACTGCTTGCCCGTTGGTGCGATCAAATCGCTCTCGGCGCCCGCTCGCCCCCTTCCAAGAGCGGTCTGCGGGTAGAGCTATCCTTGTGCTATCATTCGTGCTTTCTGGATGCGCAGGTTCGCCGCTGGAAACAGCTGGGTCGCTTAAGTCCTATGACGCTCTCAAACAGTCAGACGGCTTGCTGACGCGTTCGAAGGTCCATATCGTGAAGGATGACGTCCTGCGGGCAAAGACCGTCCGCATCATCCCAACGACGTTTTCCGAACCGGCATCGCACATTTCTTTCACCCAGACACAGCGACAGCTCGTCGCAAACGCAGTCGACCGGACGTTGTGCGCGGGATTGAGCGAGCGCTTCGATCTCGTCGGCGAAGGCGCTCCCGCGGATCTGACCATCCGGGCCGTCATCACACATGCTGCACCGACCAATACCGTGGCCGTGGGGGTGTCAAAAGGCGCAACCATTGCCAAGACCATCCTTCTCCCGGGCGTCCCTGTGCCGATTCCGCGAATTCCTATCGGGCTCGGCAGCCTGTCGCTCGAAGCCGAGGCGCGCGACTCGCTGGACCGTCAGGAGGCCGCGATGGTTTGGGCGCGTGGCGCGAACGCATTCCTGGACTCTGGCCGAGTCGCAGAGGACGGCGACGCCTACGCGCTGGCGGCGGCGTTCGGTGACGATTTCAGCAAGCTGTTGGTGACCGCCGAGACGCCGTTCGGCAAATTTCCCTCGCTACCGTCCTACAATCAGATGCGGACCATGTTCGGAGGAGAGCCGAAGTCCGAAATCTGCAAGGCGTTCGGAAAGTCACCG
Source organism: Ancalomicrobiaceae bacterium (assembly GCA_031291595.1). Classification (GTDB taxonomy): domain Bacteria; phylum Pseudomonadota; class Alphaproteobacteria; order Rhizobiales; family Ancalomicrobiaceae; genus CAIYYN01. The sequence continues at coordinate 19,988 of JARLIU010000312.1, forward strand.
GGATTGGTGGGCCTGCTCGGCGGCGGCATCGGCGTCCCGCCAGATTGGACGGACAAGGGCGCGACGGCCACTCCTTAGAGAACAGGCTGTCGAAAAACTCGGAACAGGCCGCAAATTCGGTGTCATTCCCGGCCGAGGGCCGACCGGCCCGAGGGGGTGAGCCTTGCGAACACCCGAGCCATCGCGAGGGCCGGTGGGACTCCAGGAAATTTTATTGGAACAGATCGTTATCTGGATCCCCTTGCCTCGATTTGCGGTCCGCAAATCTCGCCGGGATGACATCCGAACCTTTGGGACCACTTTTTCAGCAGCCTGCTCTACGGAGAACTCGCCACGCGCGGAAAGCGACGCGCCGTCAATGCGCGACGTCGTTCCCACTCTTTTGTATGCGGCCGCTCTTGTTCGACGGATTATAGTCGATGGTGAAACATCCTGTCCTGCCCACTTGTCGCTTACGACTTCGCCTTGACGTAACTCCCCGGCGCGTCCTCGATCGGCTTGAACTTTCCCCCGCCGGGCATGCGCGCCTTGACCTGTTCCGGCGCCTGGTTCGCCAGCCACGCAGCCCAATGCGGCCACCACGAGCCGGGGGTTTCGGTCGCACGCGCGATCCAGTCCTCGAACGCGCCCGCCGGCTCGGGCCCGGCCCAATACTGGTACTTCGGTTTTTTGACCGGATTGATCACGCCGGCGATATGGCCGGACCCGGCCATCACATAGGTGACCGGCCCGCCGAAGGAGCGACAGCCCAAAAACACCGAGCGCGCCGGGGCGATATGGTCCTCGCGGGCGGCGAGATTGTAGATCGGAACGGTGACGCGTCCGAGGTCGAGCCTGACGCCGCCGACCTCCATGCAACCCCGCGTGAGCCGGTTTTCCAGGTAGCAATTGCGCAGGTAGAAGGAATGGTTAGCCGCCGGCATGCGGGTCGAATCGGAATTCCAATAGAGCAGATCGAACGGGAAGGGTTCCTGCCCCTTCATGTAGTTGTTGACGAAATACGGCCAGATCAGATCGTTCGAGCGAAGCATGTTGAAGGAAGAAGCCATCTTCTTGCCTTCGAGATAGCCGCGTTCGGCCATGCGCTGTTCGAGCAGCTTGACTTGCTCTTCGTCGACGAACACCTTCAGGTCGCCAGCATAGGTGAAATCGACCTGCGTCGTGAACAAGGTCGCCGACTTGATGCGATCGTCGCCCTTGGCCGCGCACCAGGCGAGCGTCACGGCGAGCAGCGTGCCGCCGACGCAATAGCCGATGGTGTCGACGTCGGCGCAGCCCGTCGCCCCTTCGACGACGTCGAGCGCGGCAAGGATGCCCTCCTGCATGTAGTGCTCGAAGGATTTGGTCGCTTGGGTGCGATCCGGATTGACCCAGGAGACGACGAACACGGTGCGCCCCTCGCCGACCGCCCATTTGATGAAGCTTTTTTCCGGATTGAGGTCGAGGATGTAGAACTTGTTGATCCAGGGCGGCACGATCAGCAGCGGACGCTTGTAGACCGTCTCGGTCGTCGGCTCGTATTGGATCACCTGGCAGACGTCGTTCTGGAAGATGACCTTGCCCGGCGTGGTGGCAAGATTGTCGCCGACCGCGAATTTGCCCGGATTGGACTGGCGGATCTTCAAGTCGCCGCCGCCAGCCTCAATGTCTTCCGCCAGCATGCGGATGCCGCGCACCAGGTTCTCGCCGTTCGAGGCGAAGGTCTCACGCAGCAGTTCCGGGTTGGTCAGGAGGAAATTCGACGGGGCGATCGCATTGGCGATCTGCTTGACGTAGAACTCGGCCTTGTGGCGGGTATGGGGATCGAGGGTGACGGCCTCTCCGACCATCCTGTCGGCCCAGCACGACGTGACGAGATACATCTGCTTGACGAAGTCGAAGAACTGATTTTCGCTCCAGTCGACATCCTGGAAGCGCTTGTCGCGCGGATCGGGCCGCATCGCCGGCTCGACATCCTCGCCGGCCATGCGCTTCAAGGTCCGGGTCCATACGTCCATATAGGCCGACCACAGCGACGTCTGCGCCTCGATGGCGCGGGCCGGGTCGGCGAGCCAGTATTCGCCGACATGCGCCAGGGTTTTGAACACGGTCGCCAGTTCATCGGCGAGTTCGTTGCGGTTCTCGCCCGATTCCCGCGGGCGCAGGTAGGCGGCGGCCGCCTTGCCGGCGCCTTCGACGACCCGGGCGAGATTCTGCGCGAACGCCTCGGGGTTCTGCACGATATAGCGCAGGAACGGACTGTCGTCGGCTCGCGGCGGTTCGCCGCCCGCCGGCCGGCCGTTGGGGCGCTCGCCGGACGCGTGCTGACCGGATGGCGGAGTATCGGCCGGCCGGCGATCGGCCGGCTGGGACTCGACGGGTTGGGGATCGGGTGCGGACTTGCCGGACGGCGGCGGGCCGGACATGGCCGCCGCGATCGCCGCCGCGGCAGCCTGTGCCGATGGCGCCGGCTCGGATTGCGCCAGTTCGAGCGCGGCCAATTCGGGGGGGGCCTTGGTGCCGCGCTTGCGGCCGGGCGCCCTGACGCGGGTCCTCATTCCATCTTTGACCGTCACTCCGCCTCCGGCTTTGTCGCGCATCGACCGACGCCTCCCCGCTCACGGACCCTATGTATGTTGCGCCGGGTCGCCGACGAACCCTGCACGTCGCCACCTTTCAGCTTACCAACCGGCGTGTGGCCGGCCGGCCACGTTCGGCGAGGCTTTCCCCGTCGTGTGGCGTCCCCGCGTGACAGAGGCACGACGAGGCGTATGATGGCCTACAACTTCGCCTGCCGATAACGGCCGGTCGGCTGCCGCTCCGGCCGGACCGCGACAGGTCGCCTTGGCCGGACGCGGTGCGGTCCGAGGGAGCTGATGACGGCTTCCTGTTAACGACTGTGCTATAAGCTCGTCCGAGCATGGCGACTTGCAACCGTGGGAAGCTTGGCAGGTCGCGCGGCATCGGGCAATTCGCAATTCTGGTTGGTGGCTGCAGCTGAACTCCATGACGGCTCATTGTATCGAGTTCTGGCGCGTCTTTCTCATCCGCGGCCTGGCGGGACTGGGGATGGCGGCGCTTGCCGCCTGTTCGGGCGGGATTGCCGAGACCGACGGCATCCCGCGCGCCGCGGCCCCGGCGGCCGATCTCGATACCGCAAAGCCGCCGCCACAGACGGTGACGCAGACGCCGTTGCTGCCGCCGGTGCCGTCAAGCACGACGGTCGATGCGAGCCCACAATACGTGCCGCCGCCGGTCGAGCATCTCTATACCGAAGACGAGCAGGCGAAGATCGAGGCGGAACTCGCGGCAGCCGCGAAGGCGCAGAAGTAGTCGGCCTGCGCCGCGCCCTATCCGCACCCTCCTTGCGGAGATCCATGCCGGCCAAGCGCTGCCGACGGGCGGCACGATTGCCTGCAAGACCTTCGCTCGACGAATTAGCCGGTGCCAGCAGCAGCGACTCCTGCTAGGAAGGGTTCCCCTCCTCGTCGGCATCCATGAATCCGCCGGGATCGAGGCCCATCAGAAGGAAGCTTGCCGACACGGTCAGGCAATTCGGGCCCGCGGCGGAAAACCGCGGCAGCATGTTCAGAAGGACGACCCCAATGGATGAATTCCACAAGATCCGGCGCCTGCCGCCGTATGTATTCGAAGAGGTCAACCGTCTGAAAGCCCGAGCTCGCGCCGCAGGTGCCGACATCATCGATCTCGGCATGGGCAATCCAGATCTGCCCACCCCGCGCTTCATCGAGGAAAAGCTGATCGAGACGATCGGCAAGCCGCGCACCAACCGCTATTCGGCGTCGAAGGGCATCGCCGGGCTGCGCCGCGCCCAGGCCGGCTATTACGACCGCCGCTTCGCGGTGAAGCTCGATCCCGACACCCAGGTGGTGGCGACCCTCGGGTCGAAGGAGGGTTTCGTCAACATGGCGCAGGCGATCACCGCACCCGGTGACGTGATCCTGACGCCGAATCCGTCCTATCCGATCCATGCCTTCGGCTTCCTGATGGTCGGGGGCGTGATCAGGTCGGTTCCGTGCGAACCGGGGCCGGAGTTCTTCCACGCGCTCGAGCGCGCGGTGATGCACTCGATCCCGAAGCCGCTCGCCGTCATCCTGTGCTATCCGTCGAACCCGACCGCGGTGACGGCGGATCTCGATTTCTACAAGGACTGCGTCGCGTTCGCCAAGAAACACGACCTGTTTCTTCTCTCCGACCTCGCCTATTCGGAGATCTATTTCGACGACAACCCGCCCCCCTCGGTGCTGCAGGTGCCGGGCGCCTTCGACGTCGCCGTCGAATTCACCTCGATGTCGAAGTCGTTCTCGATGCCGGGTTGGCGCATCGGCTTCGCCGTAGGCAATGAACGCCTCATCGCGGCGCTGGCCCGGGTGAAATCCTACCTCGATTACGGTGCCTATACGCCGATCCAGGTGGCCGCGGCGGCGGCGCTCAATTCCGGCGAGGCCGCCATCGTCGAAATCCGCGAGACCTACAAGAAGCGCCGCGACGTGATGGTCGAAAGCTTTGCCAAGGCCGGCTGGGATATCCCGTCGCCCAGGGCCTCGATGTTCGCCTGGGTGCCGATCCCGGAGGAGTTCCGCGCACTCGGCAGCGTCGAATTTTCCAAGCTGCTGATCGAGAAAGCCGACATCGCGGTGGCTCCGGGCCTCGGCTTCGGCGAGCACGGCGACGACTATGTGCGCATCGCCCTCGTCGAGAACGAGCAGCGCATCCGCCAGGCGGCCCGCAACGTCCGCCGGTTCTTCGAGAGCGCCGACAAGACGTTGCACAACGTCATCCCGCTGACCGCCCGGCGGTAGGGTCATCAAGCGAACCGGCCGAATCAAATGGCCGGTTCGCGCCTTCCTGGCGTGGCGTGTCGCGAACGCCCGGCCGGCCGCAGACCGACAGCCGATAATCCCCCGGATTGCATCGATCGCCCCGCCATACCGCGACTTGCCGCTTTGACTCCGGTAGTTGCCCAGCTATAACTCGGCGCTCTGAACGTCACCTGTCGGTTCCTTCATCGATCCGATCGAGCCTTGGTTATCTCATGCAATCCAGCCTTCGCTTAGGCGTGGCCGGCCTCGGCACGGTCGGGGCCTCGGTGGTCAAGCTTCTCGCCCGACATGCCGATGATCTCGCCATCCGCTGCGGCCGACCGATCGTGCTGCGCGCCGTATGCGCGCGCGACCGCACCAAGGATCGCGGCTTTTCCCTCGCCCACGTCAACTGGTTCCAGGATCCGGTGAAGCTGGCGATGAGCCCCGACATCGACGTGTTCGTCGAACTGATCGGCGGCGCCTCCGGAGCGGCGGAAGCCTCGGTCAGGGCGGCGCTCGATGCCGGCAAGCACGTGGTCACGGCCAACAAGGCGCTTCTGGCCCGCCACGGCGTCGAATTGGCGGCGCTGGCCGAGAAGCGCGGCATCAGCCTGAACTTCGAGGCAGCGGTCGCCGGCGGCATCCCGATCATCAAGACGCTCCGAGAGGCGCTCGCCGGCAATCAGGTCAGCCGCGTCTACGGCATCCTCAACGGCACCTGCAACTACATCCTGACCCGGATGGAGCGGGAGAAACTGTCGTTCGAGACATGCCTCAAGGATGCGCAGGCGCTCGGCTATGCCGAGACCGACCCGACCTTCGACATCGGCGGCTTCGACACGGCGCACAAATTGGCGCTGCTCACCGCGCTCGCCTTCGGCTCGCAGATCGACATCGATTCGATCGAGATCGACGGCATCTCCCGCATCACGCTCGCCGACATCGAGGCTGCCGACGAACTCGGCTATCGGATCAAGCTCCTCGGCATCGCCGAGATGGGCCCGAACGGTATCGAACAGCGCGTGCACCCGACCATGGTGCCGAAGTCCTCGGCCATTGCCCGCATCGACGGCGTCCTCAACGCCGTGGCGGTCGATGCGGACTATGTCGGCGAATTGATCCTGGTCGGCCCCGGCGCCGGCGGCAATGCCACCGCCTCCTCCGTCGTCTCCGACATCGCCGACGTGGCGCGCGGCACGGCGCTGACCAACATGATGGGCCGGCCGGCTGGCAACATGCAGCCCTATCGGCGCAATGCCACCGAGCGGCTGCAATCGGGCTATTACGTCCGCCTGTCGGTGTACGACCGGCCGGGCGCGCTGGCGGCCATCGTGGCGCGACTGGCCGAACGCGACATCTCGATCGAGTCGATCGTGCAGCGATCGAGGGCGCCGCGTGCCGATGCGCCGGGCATGCATGCTCGCGACGTACCGCAGCCGGTCATCCTGATTTCCTACGAGACATCCGAACGCGCCATGTCCGAGGCGCTCGACCAGATCCGGGCCGATGGCCATGTATCCGAGCCGCCGCAGTTCCTGCGCATCGAACAGCTTTAGGCCTGCGGACAGTTCGGCTGCGCCAGCCGCATCCAGCCTGTCCTCGCCAGCCAGTGGCTGACGAACAGGGTCAACGACAACAGTTGCGGCGGGCCGCGATGCATGTGCGGTAGCAGCGACCGAGGAGCACGACACCCCATGGCAGTGAAGCCGCAGATCACCGCCCAAAATGAATTGCCCGCCGACAGCCCGCTGGCGGCAGAACTGGTCAGGATCACCGAACTGACGGCGATCGCCGCGGCGCGGCTGCGGGGGCACGGCGACGAGCAGGCCGCCGACCGCGTCGCCACCGAGACCATGCATGCCGAACTGCAGAAGCTCGCCATCGACGGCACCGTCGTCGTCGGACAGGGCCCGCACGACCAGTCCGAGTGTCTCTACGTCGGCGAGAAGATCGGCTCAAAGCGCGGCCCGAAGGTCGATCTGGTGCTCGCTCCGCTCGAAGGCGCGACGATTTGTGCCAAGAACCAGGCAAATTCGATCTCGGCCGCGGCGGTCGCGCCACGCGGCAGCTTCCTGGCGGTACCGAAGATCTACATGGAGAAGATCGCCATCGGTCCGGGCTACCCCGAAGGGCTTCTTCGGCTCGATGCGACGCCGGCGGAAAACCTGAACGCACTCGCCGATGCCAAGGGCGTGCCGATCTCGGCCTTGACCGTCTGCATCCTCGACCGGCCGCGCCATGCCCGCCTGATCGAGGAAGTCAGGGCCGCTGGCGCCGCGATCCGATTGATCGCCGACGGCGATGTGGTCGGCGTCATCCATACGACCATGCCGGAGGAGACCGGCGTCGATATCTATATGGGCTGCGGCGGTGCGGCGGAGGGCGTGCTCGCGGCAGCGGCACTCGCCTGTTCCGGCGGCCAGATGCTGGCACGGCTGGTAGCCGACCGGCCGGGCCAGGTGGAGCTGCTCAGGAAGGCCGGGATCGGCGATCCGCGCCGCATCTACGGCATCGCCGATATGGTCTGTGGCGACGTCATCTTCGCCGCGACCGCAGTGACCGACGGCAGACTGATGAAGGGTGTGCGCTTTTCGAAGAGCGGCGTGACCACCCACTCCTCCGCCATGCGCTCGGCGACCGGCATGGCGCAATCGATCGAGACGTCGTACAGGACCGTCGGTGTCGCAACGCCGTGGTAGTTGCGCGATGCGGTCACGCCGAAGCCTGCGACAGCTCGATCAGCCGTGCCGGAGCCGTTCCTGTTCGATCCGATGAGCCTCCGATCGGGAAACGCGGTCAGCCAAGTCCACTTCCAAGTTGATCGAGGGGACGGCCCGGTCGATGACCGGGCCGCGTATCCGCCCGTTACGGCTTGACGCAGACGAGGGTGGCCTCGCCGGTATCGCACGTGGCCGAGGACTCGGTGTCGAGCTTGGCGGCTTCGGCCGCGCCGACGCACAGCGCGCTGATCATCACTTCGCCGGCGTCGCACTTGGCGGTCGGCGTGCCCTTGACGCGATGCAGCGCCAGCGTCGCGGCCGGGCCTGCCGGACCGACCTCACCCTTCGGACCAGCCGGGCCGACATCGCCCTTCGGACCGGCAGGGCCAACGGCACCGGCAACGCCAACCGGGCCGGCCGGACCGACGTCGCCTTTCAGGCCAGCCGGACCGACATCACCCTTCGGACCGGCAGGGCCGACGGTGCTGGCGGAGCCTGCAGGACCTTCGGGACCAGCCGGACCGACGTCACCCTTCGGGCCGGCCGGGCCAGCAAGGCCGGCCGGACCAACGTCACCCTTCGGACCGGTCGGGCCGGCCAGACCAACATCTCCCTTAGGACCGGCGGGACCGGCCGGGCCGACGTCACCCTTCGGACCAGCCGCACCGGCAACGCCGGCGGGACCCTGTTCGCCTTTCGGCCCCTGCGCGCCCTCGAAGCATCCTGCCAATGCGACCGACAACCCCGCCATCAAAACAATTCCGACAATCTTCATTTGCGCCTCCCAGCGACTGATGTCCCGGCGCGACCCGGAGCGGCCGAATAATGCCCCCGCACGCGTCGTACCAATCCGGATACTTCCCTTGGCCCGACACCATCCGCATCAGGCCGAAGTCGATTGTGGTCCCGAAAACCGGGTGCCGCCGCCGGTCTCTCATCCGCCGGACGGCAGGTGCGAGCCTAGCTTGCGCCAACGAAGAGTCCAGTGGCGACTTACACTTTGGTTGGATTTGCTGGCCTGCGTCAGGCTCCGGTCAGGGAAACAGCGCCAGCTGCTCGAGCGCCGTCTGCTCGGGCAGGCCGAGCATGCAGTTCATGTTCTGGACCGCCTGGCCGGACGCCCCCTTGACCAGGTTGTCAAGCACGGCGGTGACGATCGCCCTGCCCGGCCGCCGGTCGTTCGACACGCCGATGAAGGTGAAGTTGGTGCCCTTGACGTGGCGGGTCTGCGGATGCGAGCCGAAGGTCAGCACCTTGACGAAGTATTCGCCGGCGAAGCGCCTGGCGATGATGTCGTGCAGGCTCTTGGCGTCGTGGCCTTCGGTCGGCTTCAGGTAGATGGTGGAAAAGATGCCACGCGACATCGGCACGAGGTGCGGCGTGAACGCCGGGATTACCGGCCGGCCGGCGGCGGCGGAAAAGCCCTGCTCGAGTTCGGCCATGTGGCGGTGGTGGCCGACGCCGTAGGCGTGGAAGCCGTCGGTCACCTCGCAGTAGAGATTGGCCTCGCGCAGCGAGCGCCCGGCGCCGGTGACACCCGACTTGGCGTCGATGACGATCTCGTCGGGATCGATGGCCCCGGCTTCGAGCAGCGGCACCACCGGCAACTGGCCGCAGGTGGTGTAGCAGCCGGGATTGGCGACCAGCCGCGCCTTGGCGATGGCGTCGCGGGCGAATTCGGTGATGCCGTAGACGGCTTCGGCCTGCAGCGCCAGCGCGTGGTGCTCGTGGCCGTACCAATAGGCGTAGGCGGCCGGATCGGAGAGGCGGAAGTCGGCCGAGAGGTCGACGATGCGGACGTGCGCCGGCACCGTCTTCAGCACTTCCTGCGTGGTCGCATGCGGCAGGGCGCAGAAGACCAGATCGATGCCGGACCAATCGAGCTCGGCAATGGCGACGAGCGGCGGCAGCTCAAGCCCGATGAACTGCGGAAATGTCTCGGCCATGGTCGAGCCGGCCTTCCGGTCGGCGGTCAGCGCCACGATCTTGACGTTCGGGTGCAGATAGAGGAGGCGGACGAGTTCGGCGCCGGTGTAGCCGGAGGCACCGAGAACGGCGATTCTGCAAATGGTCGACATGGGTCGGGTTCCCTCGGGACGAGGCCGTACGGTCTGGGCCCGGATACGATCAAGATTCGATGGCAATGGGAAGACGGTATCGGGGGTCGGCGGCAGCATGCAGCCCATCGCCGGGCGCCGGGACGCACTCGGGGCGCGTGGGCGCATCGCACCCGGACGCCGTCCTAAACTCCGATCAGGACCGTCGTCGCAGCATCCGACCTGGGATGACAGACGGGACGGCTGACGGGACGCCGGACACGACGGCGCGCGCCATCGCGCCTTCAACAGCGTGATGGTCGGCTCTGCCGGTGTGTGCAACAGCGTGGCCCATGGCGGTCCCTTGCCGGCTCGAACTGCGGGCCGGACGGGCACGATTTAGTCCTTGGCTTGAGGAAATCAAGCGGATTTTGCGGCCGGGCCGGGCATTGGCCGGGCGGATGCGCCGCGGCTCAGGTGCCGGCGCGGCGCTGGGCGATCCGCGTCAGCGGCAGCGAGGCCTCGCTGCCGGCCACCAGCCACTGCATCAGGGCCTTCGGCTCAAGCGGTCCGCTGACATAGCGTCCCTGGATGAACCGGCAGCCGAGGCTGGCGAGCAGCACCACCTGGTCGACGGTCTCCACCCCATCCGCTACGGCCTCGGCGCCGAGCGCGCGCGCCACGCCGAGGATGGCCTGTACCAGCGCCCGGTCCTTGGCTGACACCGCGATGGCCTGGATGAAAGTGCGATTGATCTTGATGAAGTCGAACCCGTAGGCCCGCAACGAGCCGAAGGAGGAATAGCCGACGCCGAAATCGTCGACCGAGATCTTGACCCCGAGTTCTGCCAGCGCCTTGAGGTCGGCGGCGCCGCGCTCGTCCGAGAACATCGCTTCCTCGGTGATCTCGATGCCGAGGCAGGCGGCCGGCACATCAAATTCGCCGAGCTTCGCCGCCACCAGTTGCGTCAGCGAGAAGCGGCCGAATTCGGCGGGCGACACGTTGACGGAAATGGTGATGTCGCCGTGCCCGATGGCGGCCAGCGCCCGTGCCATGCGGCAGGCGGTGGAAACGACATGCCCGGTCAGCGCCTCGGTCTGGCGGGTGGCAGCGGCGGCGGCGATGATCTCCGCCGGCGCGACCCAGCCGTGATTGGGATGGTTCCAGCGCACCAGCGCCTCCAGGCCGCAGACCCGACGATTGCCGATCGCCATCTGCGGCTGGAAATGCACCTCGATGGCGCCTTCCGCCAGAGCCTCCGCGAGATCGAGTTCGAACACGCGCCGGGCATCGGCGACCGCCCGCAGGTCCTCGTCGAAGGCATGGAACGTGCGCCGACCTTCCGACTTGGCGGCATAGAGCGCCACATCGGCACAGATCTGCAGGTTTTCGACATCATGGGCATCGCGCGGATAGTGCGAGTAGCCGATGCTGGCACCGATCTGCAGCAATCGCGCGCCGAAGACGATCGGCCGGCATAAGGCGTCCAGCAGCGCGCAGGCGATCCGATGCTCCTCGCCGTTCAGTTCGCCGCGATCGAGCAGCACGGCGAATTCGTCGCCACCGATGCGGCCGATGATGTCCCCCTCCTTCAGACACATGCGCAGGCGGGCCGCCACCTCGATCAGCACGGCATCGCCGGCGGCATGGCCGAACGTGTCGTTGATCGCCTTGAAGCGGTCGAGGTCGACCAGCATGACCGCCACTTCGCCGTGCCGGTCGCGCGCCCGCCGCAGTACCTGCTCGAACGACGACTTGAAGGCGTTGCGATTGGCGAGCCCGGTCAGCGGATCGTGCGCGGCGACATATTCAAGCTGGCGCAGCGCTGCGGTTGTCGTTTCCTTGGCCTGGACCTCGGCGGCAGCCAGCGCGGTCGCCTCATACTTGACGCGGATCGCGGCGATGAAGCTCCGCTCCGACAGGGTTGAGGCCCGACACAGCATGAAGGCGTAAAGCGCGGCGTTGGTGCTGAGCACCCAGCCGGCGAGCGAGCCTTCCGCCACCAGGCTGGTGAAATGCATGATGCCGATCGGGATGACGAAGGCCCAGACCGAAGCTCGATGCGTCGTCCCCTGGACGGTCGCTCCGGCGGTGATGCCGCAAATGATGAAATGCAGCGCCGGATGGAAGACGGAGTCGGACGCCAGCACCATGGCCAGAAAGCCGGCCCACAACAGGCCGCTGACGAGAGCCCCGATCCAACAGCTGCGCAGCACCTCGTCAGGCGCATCGACGATGCGACCGGAGCGTTCGGCCCGGTTGGCGTAACCGATGCGGGCGAGGCTGCTCAGGACCAGCAAGACGGCCCAGACAACCAGATGCACATGCGGCAGCCAATGCCACATCAGGCCGACGGCTGACAGGCCGATGAAGATGTTGGCCGGCAGCGTCACGCGCATGGCGCTTTGCAACGCCGTGGCCTGCTCGCGCAGGACGAGCACGTCGATGACGCTCTGTGCGGGAAGTCGCGCCTGTTCGGAGCTCATCCGTCGATCCGCCTGAAAAGTTCGATTAGCAATATCTCATATCAAATGTAAGAAAACGTGAATTTGATCACCAAAGGTCGTCTCGCCAACAGTTCCCACCTAATTCTGTGAATACGACATACGTTCGATTTGTTAATTCTCACTTAAGCCGAAACATTCGCACGCCCGCACAATTCTGACGCTTCCTATCCCGGAGACTTATTTGTCGCTTGAACAATGGTTAATGCGATCGAGTCAATTTCCACTTACTTGTCGCCATTCACGAAGCGGGCTGTTTACCAGTCCGGCGCATCCAGCCTATGTGTATACAAATTCGAATGTGTTATTCCACCTATAGGCGACGCTCCCGCGCCGGCTGTTGGCCGCGGCGGCGATGCGTTTGACTTGCGGCGTCACGGGTTGACACGGCGCGCCGGCCGGGCGGCGGCTGCCGGCCCAGTTGGGCTCCGTCGTGCGCGTCGGCCGGCAGGCATGACCCGACCCCCGACCTGAGAGGCGCAAATCGGCGCCCACAACGCCAAAGGGCGGACCCAAGGCCCGCCCTTCGACTGATGCAGGATGAAAGCGCGGTCAGCGCTTGGAGAACTGGAACGACCGGCGGGCCTTGCGGTGGCCGTACTTCTTGCGCTCGACCACGCGGCTGTCGCGGGTGAGGAAGCCGTAGGGCTTCAGCACCGGACGCAGTTCCGGCTCGAAGTAGGTCATCGCCTTGGAAATGCCGTGACGCAGCGCGCCGGCCTGACCGGACAGGCCGCCGCCCTCGACGGTGGCAACGACGTCGAACTGGCCATCGCGGTTCGAGGCCAGAACCGGCTGCAGGATCAGCATCTGCAGCACAGGCCTGGCGAAATAGGCGGTGAAGTCCTTGTCGTTCACCGTGATCTTGCCCGAGCCGCGCTTCAGCCAGACACGCGCGACGGCGTTCTTGCGCTTGCCGGTGGCATAGGAGCGGCCCTGGGCGTCGACCTTGCGCTCGTGCACAGGAGCCTGGGCTTCGGCCGACGTGCCAAGGGCCGCGCCGAGATCGCCGAGAGATTGCAGTTCGGCCATGGGATCAGCCCTTTGCGTTCTTGCGGTTCAGGCTCTTCACATCGAGAGCAACCGGCTGTTGAGCATCGTGCGTGTGGGTCGAACCGGCGAAGATCCGCAAGTGCGTCAGCTGCTTGCGCGCCAACGGTCCGCGCGGCAGCATGCGCTCGACGGCCTTTTCGAGGATACGCTCGGGATGGCGCCCCTCGATGACCTTGCGCGCCGTGCGCTCCTTGATGCCGCCGGGAAAGCCGGTGTGCCAGTAGTACACCTTGTCGGCGAGCTTGTTGCCGGTGAACTGGACCTTCTGCGCATTGATGACGATGACATGGTCACCGCAATCGACATGGGGCGTATAGGTCGGCTTATGTTTGCCGCGCAGGCGCATGGCGATGAGAGAAGCGAGCCGGCCGACGACGAGACCTTCGCCGTCGATCAGGATCCACTTCTTCTCGACTTCCGCCGGCTTGGCCGAATAGGTCGTCATGGAGGCGTTCCTTGATGGCCTCGCCGAATGGCGGTGCCGGTTTGTCCGATCCCGGATCCGAGGAAATCCTCCGACCGCGGGCAAAACGAGAGGGGCAGCACTGGGCCGCCTCCGGATAAGCGATTGGGCGGCATTGCTGCCGACACCAGATAAGCGATTGGGCGGCATTGCTGCCGACACCAGATAAGCGATTGGGCGGCATTGCTGCCGACACCAGATAAGCGATTGGGCG
>JARLIU010000057.1 GCA_031291595.1 Ancalomicrobiaceae bacterium
AGCCGCTCGATGTCGCGCAAGCCGGTGCGCAGCCGGTCGACGTCGCTCGGGGCGGCATCGCGCTCACGTGGAGCCGCCTGCAGGCTCGCCTCGGCGCGCGGCCCCGGTTGCTGGGCATAGTCGCCGCGCGAGGACGGCAGGATGTCGCTGCGCGAGGGTTGCGTGTAGTCGCTGCGCGACCGGGGCTGTCGATAGTCGCGCTCGGGTGGGCGGCCGACGCGGGCGAGGTCGGTCAGGCGACGATCGATGTCGTCGAGCCGAGCGAAGACGGTCTGGTCGGCTTGCGGCGGGCGCACCTCCGGCATCGGTTCGACACGGCGCGAATCATTCGACATGCGGGCGATCGATGCGGCGATCTCGCGCAAGTCGCGGTCGCGGGCGGAATCACGAGCTTGCGGCTGCGGCTGATACTGCGGCTGCGGCTGATACTGCGGCTGCGGCTGATACTGCGGCTGCGTGCGGGAGCCTTCCGACAGCCGCTTGATGCGCATATTCAGATCTTCGAGCCGCCGATCGAGGCCGTCGTAGACTGCCTTGTCCGTCAACCGTTGATCCTCGGCCGGACCTGCGGGGCGCGGCGAACTGGCCGGCATCGACGACCGCGGCGACACCCCGGCGGGAGCCGGAGATTGAACTCCCGGCGCCTGGGCGGAGGGAGCGGGGACGACCGGCTGGGCTGGCGGTGCCAGGCGCGCGCGCTGCTTGGCCGCCACCGTGTCGAGCCATTCACCGACCGACATGGTCGTACGCCGCCGCCCCTCGGTTTCGGGGTCGTACGGGTCTTCTTCGATGCGCCGAACTCCCCAAGACATCCGCAGTCCCTCGATCCAAGTATCGCGCTGCCGCGCCGCGTCCGTCCGGCATCGGGCGATATCGACGCTTGCCTGTCCGCGACGGCGCGTCCCCCTCGCCGGCCGAACACCGGCGGTTTCCGCCTCGCCTGGCAAATCCACCCGACCGGTCGGCAAAGCCAGGGTCAGCGGGATCACCGGTGCGACGGAGGTGGCCACGATTCGTCGTTTGACAGCCTTCGGCCTCAGACTGAAATTCACGCCGGTATGGTAAATATTGCGTTAATCTCCAGCCTTGCCGGCTGAATTCGGCCGGCCTGACCGTCCCGGCCCATGAGTGGCCCCCACCCGGCGACACCGCTCCCGTCCCGCTGGCAAGCCGCGGGACCGCCGATGCGGAATTGCATCAATCGGCCGATGGCGGAAATTTCGTTGACGTGAACGATAACGTTCGGATGCAAGCCATGGACGTTACGGATCGTTTTCCGTAAACGAAAGGTCTTCGCAATCGCCCGGTTCCGGCGAGGCGAACTGAACATTTGTTTATGTGCCCCCTTGACCTGTTCAAATTGGGCAAGTATCGCATTTTTGTGATATGTGCTGCACAAGGCGGTGGGCCACGGCCCAGTCAACCGCTCGGGCACGAATGATTGATCCGGGAGTGGCCGCCATGGCGACGAGTCAACCTGCTGTCGAGAATACGATCTCCGACGAGATCGAATTGGCCGTCAGCGGCCGGGACGAAACCCGACAGATCTGGTTTACCATCGGCGACCTCGCCCGCGAATTCGGCGTGACGCTCAGAACCTTGCGATTCTACGAAGACAAGGGGCTGATCCATCCACGCCGCGATGGCATCAACCGTATCTACGGCCGGCGCGACCGGGCGCGGCTGAAGCTCGTGCTGATGGGCAAGCGCGTTGGTTTCTCGTTGACCGAGATCCACGACATGCTCGACCTCTACGATCTGCGCGACGGCCAGGAGGCGCAGCTGCAGATCGCGTTCACCAAATTCAACGAGCAGATCACGCTGCTCGAAACGCAGAAGCGCGACATCGAGCAAGCCATCGAGGAATTGCGCCGCACGGTGGAGATCGTCGGCGGCATGCTGAAGACCCGCCAGCACAAGACCGGCACGGACTGATCCGCAGCAGCTGGCAGCTTCCGTCATGGGAAGCTGACGTTGCCCTTGCGGACCTTGGCCTAGATGCAGCGGACGTCGCTCGCCAGCGTCATCGGATCGAACGGCTGGAAAATGATGCCGGCGGCGCCGAGTGCTGGCGAGATAGCGCTACAGGCGACGACCACTCGCAGCAGCGAGCCATCGCTGCTGCGCCGTTCGATGCGCTGCAGCAGGCGACGAAGTCGATGGGACACTTCGGACATCTTGCGATCTCCCTTTCCAACGATCGCCAGCGACGCCCTCCTTCGTCGAGGAACTGGAAACCGAGGTCGTGCGGATGAGATCGCGCAGGCGGTGCGCAAAGATCCTGAGGATCTCGGACGCTTCTCTGTGCTCGCCAAATGCTTGGCAGTCGACGGATTGAAGGAGGACGACTGGCGAGCCGCGTCGGCCTGATGCCCACAGAGATGCCGCAATCAGAAATACAAGTATAGGTATACGGTTCAGTCGACTAGAAATACGGCGCGGCGGGAGGAATCGCCCAAGACTTCTGTCGTCGTTAGTACATTGGCAATTTCCTTGGGAGCAAAAGTACAATTGCTAAAACTTGAAAACGGACGGCAAGAATAGTTATTGTACATGACGTTTATCGGTATGTTTGCTGGCGGTTCGCGCGACCGAGCGATCGAAGTCGCGAATTGGACGGACAGTGCACTTCCCAGGCTCATGCGCATGATCTTGCTGCCAACGTTTGACGGAACCCTGCCGGAGAAGTGTTATGAAGGTCTCGCACATTGGGCTTGCAGCAAAGGCAAGCATCGCCACAACCGCTGTGATGGTCGTCATCGCAACAGCGTTCGGCGGAATTGAAGTGTTCTTTGCGCGCCAGGAGGCGAACCAGCAGGTGTCGGCGGAATTGGCGATGCGTACCTACGTCGTATCGAAGGCGACCGAATTGGCCTTCGACGGCGCCAAGATGGAGACGAATTCCGACGGAACAGTCGCGAGGATTCGCACGCCGACGTTTCCGCCCAAACCCGGCGATCATCGGATCGTCGATCATGCCATCGAAAATGCCGCGCTATCTGTGATCGACCCGGGCACCGGCGAGCTGGTGCGAGTGTCATCCTCCGTGCTCGACGCCGACGGAAAGCGGCTGATGATTGGATCGCGGGTGCCAGCCGATTCGGACGTTGCCAAGACCATTGGTCGTGGCGAGCCACTTACGGCCTATGCCAATGTTGCCGGCGTGACGCGGATCTCCCGATACGTCCCGATCGTCGCGCTGGATGGAAAGCCGCTCGGCGCCATCGGGACGGGCATGTCGATCAACAGCGTGCAGGAGCAGCAGTGGCAGCGGATCGAGCGGATACTGATCGTCTTCGGTCTGCTTGGCGTGATTGTCGGCTGCGCCACCTATGCATTGCTGGGCTCGATGTTGCGACCGGTGCGGCAGATTTCTGAGGCCATCGACGCTCTCGCCCAGCAACGAGAGCCGCAAGTCGATGCGCAACTGCGGCGCAAGGACGAGATCGGACTGATCGCTCGTTCGATGAAGACTCTCGGTGTGAGCCTGCAAGCAGCCGAACGCGAGCGGCAGGAGCGGGCAGCCCGTGAGACCGACGAACGCGAGAGCCTGGCCCGGCGCCTGAAGCTCGGAAGCGAATTCATTGCTCGCATGCAGGACCTCGCTGGACACTTCGCGCAATCCTCCGGCGACGTCGCGGATTCGGCCAAGAACCTTGCGTCGACGGCAGAAGAAACCTCGCGGCAGGCGCAGGCCGTTGCTGCCGCGGCCGAGCAGGCGGCCATGAGCGTGCAGACCGTCGCTTCCTCCTCGGAGGAGATCGCAACCTCCGTTCGCGAGATCGGAAGTCAGGTGGAACACTCCGCGGCTGTGGCCGATAAGGCATTCAGAGAGGCCGAGGAGTCGAATGCCCGCATTGCCGAGTTGGCGACCGCGGCATCCGCGATCGGCGATGTCGTCGGCCTAATCTCCAACATCGCGGGTCAAACCAATCTCTTGGCGCTGAATGCCACGATCGAGGCGGCACGCGCCGGCGAGGCCGGACGAGGGTTCGCCGTGGTCGCGGCCGAAGTCAAACAGCTGGCCGACCAGACGGCCAAGGCGACCGGCGACATCAGCGGCAAGGTGGTCGAGATCCAGAGAGCCACCGACGGCACCGTCAAGTCGATGACCGAAATCGTGCGGGTGATCGGCGATATCAAATCGATCGCATCGACGATTGCCGGAGCAGTGGATGAGCAGGAGGCGTCCACCGCGGAAATCGCCAACAACTGCCATCAAGCGGCGACGGGAACGCAGCAGGTGACGGAGAATATTGCCGGCGTCGGTCAGGCGGCGGAGATGACCGGTTCGGCCTCGACCCAACTGATGGCGCTATCGAACAATCTCACCGGCCGAGCCGCAGAGCTGCAGCGCGAGGTGACCGAGTTCATGCAGACACTGCGCACGGCATAAGCGTAGCCGCAGGATTGTTGCAAGGCGGGGGTTCCGCGGCCATACGGCGGCGGGCTCGTGCAGCACCCACCGCATCCTGGCCCGGTGTTTCCCTTCGTTGACAGGCCCGGAGGCGTCGGCTAATCAACGAGACTGCGCGGGTATGATGTAATGGCAGCCTGTCAGCTTCCCAAGCTGAACGCGCGGGTTCGATTCCCGCTACCCGCTCCAATCCCGACGCATGGCTGTTACGGTTTCGGCGGCCGGTGATTGTGCGCTGCCCGTGGTGCATCGCGACCGGAGCCATTGCCGATCGGCTCGGCTGGACGCGTCGGACCACGTGGCATTTGCGCCAAATTCAGCCGTCGTTCCGTCGTTGGCGCGCGCCAGCTCCGTCGCCGGACCAAAATCCGTCCCAGAAAAGCAAGACGCCGCCCGCGGGGTGCGGACGGCGGCGTTGCAGTCGGGTTTGACGAGATCTCAGGCGCTGCGGGCGTAGGGGCCGCGGTACTGCGTCAGCGTCTCGATGTAGTCCTTGCGCTCGTTGCGCTCGCTGTCGGGATGCGTGGCCGTCAACAGGCCGCGGATCTCCGAAACGCGCTTGAAGCCGCGGGCATCCAGCCAGTCTTCCAACCCAAGCAGCAGGGTCTGCAGATAGCCGGGACCATGGCGTAAGAGCGCCGAGGCCATCATCACCACGTCGGCACCGGCCATCAGGTACTTCAGCACCTCGTCGACCGTATCGACGCCGGTATTGGCGGCGAGCGACGCCTTCTTGAGCTTGCCGGAAAGCTGCGACAGCCACAACAGGCCCAAGCGGATGTCGGCGCTCGAGGACAGATCGACCTCGTTCACCCACTTCAGCTTGGACAAGTCGATGTCGGGCTGGAACAGCTTATTGAACAGCACGAGCCCGTCGACGCCGGCAGCATCGAGCTGGCGGGCGACGTCGCCGAAGGCGGAAAAGTGCGGGTGCAGCTTCACCGCCACCGGAATCTTCACCTGCGCCTTGACGGACTGGGCCAGCGCCACCGTTTCCGCTTCGACGTGCGGGCCGGTGGCGTCGGAGGCGGAGGCGATGCGGTAGATGTTGAGCTCGATCGCCGAAGCGCCGGCCGCTTCCATCAGCCCGGCATAGTCGACCCAGCCGGCCACCGACGAGCCGTTGAGGCTGGCGATGATCGGCACGTCGACCTTGGCGCGGGCATTGGCGACGAGGTCGAGATAACGCCTCGGGCCGGTGACCGCCTCGGCGGACGACGGGAAGTAGGACAGGCTTTCCGCGAAGCTGTCGGACCCGGCTTCCGCCAGCCGTTCGACGCTGGCGGCTTCATGCCGGATCTGCTCTTCGAACAGCGACGGCAGCACGATGGCAGCCGCCCCGGCCTCCGCAAGCATGCGGAGGCGGGAGACGTCGCTCGACAGAGGCGAGGCGGACACGACCAGCGGGTTCTTGAGGTCAAGTCCGAGATAGCGAGTCGAAAGATCGATAGCCATGGCTCAATCCTCAGCTCCGACACCGCGCGCGTCGGGGTGGAAGCGGCTGGCGTCGCGCGTCGCCATCGACTCGTATTCGCCGTACTTCTCGAGAACGGCTGCCTGGGCCATTTCCAGCAGTTCGGCGGCCTCCTTCGGCCGGCTGGCCACGAGGCTGCGATAGCGCAGCTCGTTGTAGATGTAGTCCTTGAGCGGCGTGGTCGGGCGCTGGCTGTCCAGGTGGAACGGCTGGCCACCGGCCGCGCGGATCGCCGGATTGTAGCGGAACAGCGGCCAGTAGCCGGACGAGACGGCCAACTGCTGCTGCTTCAATCCGTTCCGAAGGTCGAAACCATGGGCGATGCAGTGGCTGTAGGCGAGGATCAGCGACGGACCCTGCCAAGCCTCGGCCTCGCGGAAGGCTAAGAGCGTCTGCTGCGGGTTCGACCCCATGGCGACCTGGGCGACGTAGACGTTGCCATAGGCGATGGCCTGCAGCGCCAGATCCTTGCGGGCGGTACGCTTGCCGCCGGCAGCGAACTTGGCGATGGCGCCGAGCGGGGTCGCCTTCGACGACTGGCCGCCGGTATTCGAGTACACCTCGGTATCGAGGACCAGGATGTTGACGTCGCGGCCAGCCGACATGACGTGGTCGACACCGCCGTAGCCGATGTCGTAGGCCCAGCCGTCGCCACCGACGATCCATACCGAGCGACGGATGAAGTGGTCGGAGAGCGAAAGCAGTTCCCGCGCCAGCGGGTTGCCCGGCAGCGCTTCGAGCCGCCGCTTCAATTCGGTGACGCGGACACGCTGGGCGAGGATCTCCGATTCGCGGATCTGCGGCGCCCCGATGATGGCGGCGGCCAGATCCGGGCCGACGACATCCTTCAGTTCGCCGAGAACGCGTTCGGCCATCTCGACGTGCTGATCCGCGGCCAGCCGGAAGCCGAGACCGAACTCGGCGTTGTCCTCGAACAGCGAGTTGGCCCAGGCCGGACCGTGGCCATGCTTGTCCTTGGTCCAGGGCGTGACCGGCAGGTTGCCGCCGTAGATCGACGAACAGCCGGTGGCGTTGGCGATCTGGGCGCGATCGCCGAACAGCTGCGACATCAGCCGCAGGTACGGCGTCTCGCCGCAGCCGCCGCAGGCGCCCGGGAACTCGAACAACGGTTCGAGGAACTGGATGCCACGCACGTTGGCGAAATCGATGGACGCACGGTCGTTGACCGGCAGGCTCTCGAAGAAGGCGATATTGGCGCGTTCCGTCTCCAGGATCGGAGCCTTCGGCGACAGATTGATGGCCTTCTTGTTGGGCTCGCGCAGGCTGTTGGCCGGGCAGGCTTCGATGCAGAGACCGCAGCCCGTGCAGTCTTCGACATAGACTTGCAGCGTGAAGCGGGCTTCCGGATAGCCGCGGGCGTTGACCGAGGCCGACTTGAAGGTCGCGGGCATCGGGTTGGCGGCCTCGGTCAGCCGGCTCTCGTTGTAGAAGCGGGAGCGGATGACGGCATGCGGGCAGACGAGGGCGCACTGGCCGCACTGGATGCACAGGTCGGTTTCCCAGACCGGCACATCGTCGGCGATGTTGCGCTTCTCGTAGGCGGCGGTGCCGACGGGGAAGGTACCGTCGATCGGCAGGGCGCTGACCGGCAGGCTCTCGCCCTTGCCCGTCATGATCGCCGCGGTGACGTTCCTGACGAACTCCGGAGCGGAGGACGGCACGGCGTGGGTCAGTTCGATCCGGCTCGTTGCCGTAGCCGGCACCTTCACCTCGAACAGGTTGGCAAGGGTGCGATCGACCGCGGCGAAGTTCTCCTCGACGACCTTGCGACCCTTCCGGCCGTAGGTCTTCTCGATCATCTTCTTGATGCGGGCGATCGCCTCGTCGCGCGGCAACACGCCGGAGAGCGCGAAGAAGCAGGTCTGCAGCACCGTATTGATGCGACCGCCGAGGCCGGCGTCACGGGCGACGCGAGTGGCGTCGACGATGAGGAACTTCAGCTTCTTCCGGATGATGTCTTCCTGCACCGGCCGCGGCAGGTAGTCCCAGGCCTCGTCCACACCATGCGGGCAGTTGAGGAGGAAGGTGGCACCGGGGGCGGCAAACTCGAGCACGTCGACCTTTTCCAGGAAGACGTACTGATGGCAGGCGACGAACGAGGCATGCGAGATCAGGTAGGGCGCCTCGATCGGATTGGGACCGAAACGCAGGTGCGAAACCGTCTGCGCGCCCGACTTGTGGCTGTCGTAGACGAAATAGCCCTGGGCATGGCGGCCGACGTCGTCGACCAGGATCTTCACCGAGCCCTTGTTGGCCGAAACCGTGCCGTCGGCGCCGAGGCCGTAGAACACGGCGCGGACGACATCATCCGGCTCGGTCAGGAACGACGGGTCGTAGGTGAGGCTCAGATGCGTCACGTCGTCGTTGATGCCGACGGTGAAGCCGTTGAGCGGCGACGGCTTCTTCAGCTCCTCGAAGATGGCCTTGGCCATCGCCGGGGTGAAGTCCTTCGACGACAGACCGTAGCGGCCGCCGATGACGCGCGGCATCGAGGCGCGAGCGCCGCGGGCCAGCGCCTGCGCCAGCACGGTGACGCAATCGAGGTACATCGGCTCGCCGGGAGCGCCGGATTCCTTGGTGCGGTCCAACACGGCGATCGACTTCACCGTCGCCGGCAAGGCAGCCAGGAAGTGGCTCTCCGAGAACGGACGGTAGAGGTTGACCTGGACGACGCCGAGCTTGGCGGCCGGGTCCTTGGCGTTCAGGTAGTTCACCGTTTCGATGACCACCTTGGCGCCGGAGCCCATGACGATGATCACGCGTTCGGCATCGGGCGCGCCGAAATAGTCGAACAGCTTGTACTGCCGGCCGGTCAGTTCGGCGAACTTGGCCATGGCCTTTTCGACGATCCCCGGCGTGGCGTTATAGAACGGATTGGCCGTCTCGCGCGCCTGGAAGAAGGTATCCGGGTTATGCGCCGTGCCGCGCATCACCGGACGTTCCGGATTGAGGGCGCGGGCGCGGTGAGCGCGCACCAGATCCTGATCGATCATCGCCGTGATGACGCTGTCCTCGATCAGCTTCAGCGTGTTGACTTCGTGCGAGGTGCGGAAGCCGTCGAAGAAGTGCATGAAGGGAATGCGTGATTCCAGCGTCGCCGCCTGGGAGATCAACGCCATGTCGTGCGCTTCCTGCACCGAGGCCGAAGCCAGCAGGGCAAAGCCGGTCATGCGGGCGGCCATCACGTCGGAATGGTCGCCGAAGATCGACAGCGCCTGGGTGGCAAGGGCGCGGGCGGCCACATAGAAGACCGTCGGCGTCAGTTCGCCGGCGATCTTGAACATGTTGGGAATCATCAGGAGCAGGCCCTGCGACGCCGTGAACGTCGACGTCATGGCGCCCGACTGCAAGGAGCCGTGCACGGCGCCGGCGGCACCGGCCTCGCTCTGCATCTCCTGGATGAGCGGGATCGACCCCCAGATGTTCTTGGTGCCGTGCGCAGCCCATTCGTCGGCGAGTTCCGCCATCGTCGAGGACGGCGTGATCGGGTAGATGGCGCAGACATCACTCACTCGGTAGGCGACATGGGCGGCGGCGGTATTGCCGTCCATGATGGCAGTCTTCTGGTTGGCGATGTCAGCCGTAGCGGGTTTCATCGCAAGTGTGGCGGGAATAGGCGCGGCGATGTTCATGCCCGACGCTCCGAAGTTTCGATTGACGGTTCAGGAACCATTTCGATGGCGTGGCAGGGGCACTGCTCGAAACAGACGGCGCAGCCGGTGCACAGCTCGTACTTGATGGCATAGCGTTTGCCGGGACCGAGCTTCTCGATCGCCCCGGTGGGACAGGCGGCGTAGCACTGGTCGCACTCGAAGCAATTGCCGCACGAGAGGCAGCGCTTGGCCTCGAACAAGGCCTCGTTGGGCTTCAGGCCTTCGGTGGTCTCGATGAAGCCCTGCTCCAGCCGCTCGCCCGCCGGCATCAAGTGCTGCTGGCGCTGCGGCGCGTCGGTGTAGATCGGCAGGTTGAGGTCCTCGAAGCCGACCACGGTGCCGCGCGGCTTCTCCTTATAGGGCGAGCCGGCGAGCCAGCCGTCGATCTGGCGGGCGGCCTTGCGGCCGGCGCCGATGGCGGCCGTCGTGTTCTTCAGGCCCTTGATGGTGTCGCCACCGGCAAAGATGCCGGCATGACCGGTCATCTGCTGACGGTCGACGACGATGGTGCCATCGGGGTTGAAGGCGACGCCGGGGACGCCCTTGAGGAAGTTGGCTTCGGTCTCCTGGCCGAGGGCGAGGACCACGGCGTCGGACGTCAGCGTCTCGAAGCGGCCGGTCGGCTGCGGTACGCCGTCGGCATCCAGTTCCATGATCTCGACGGTGGTGCCGGTTTCGCCGATTTCGCGAACATCGGTCAGCCACTTGATCTTGATGCCCTCGGAGAGGGCTTCGTCCTGCTGGTAGGCCTTGGCCGGCATGCGGTCCTTGTCACGCCAGTAGACGATGCAGGTTTCCTCGGCGCCGAGGCGGACGGCGGTACGCGCCGCATCGACAGCCGCATCGCCGCCGCCGTAGACGACGACGCGCGCGCCGAGCACCGGCGCCTGGCCGAGTTCGACGTCATGCAGCAGACGGACGGCATCGAACACCTTGGCGGCGTCGCGAGCCGGCACGTCGGTCCGCTTGCCGATCTGGGCGCCGATGGCGACGAACACCGCATCGAAGCGGCCTTCGGCCTTCTCGGCCAGAACGTCCTTGACCTCGTGGTTCAAGGTGATCTTCACGCCCAGCGCCTCGATGCGGCGGATTTCCGCCATCAGGACGTCGCGCGGCAGGCGGTAGGAGGGGATGCCGAAGTGCATCATGCCGCCCGGAAGCGGACTCGCATCACGGATCTCGACCTGATGGCCGAGGCGGGCGAGGTGATAGGCGGCAGAGAGGCCCGATGGGCCGGCGCCGATGATCAGCACCTTCTTGCCGGTGGCGGCACCGGCGGCAGGAAGCTTCCAGCCTTCGGTCAGTGCGAGATCGGCGACGTAGCGCTCGACCGCGTGGATGCTGACAGCCGTGTCGACCTCGGCGCGATTGCAGCGCGATTCGCACGGGTGGTAGCAGACGCGGCCACTGACGGCCGGGAACGGGTTCTCGGCGACGATGATATCCCAGGCCTGGCGGTATTTGCCGGCCTGCGCCTGGTCGAGCCAGGCCTGGATGTCTTCACCCGCGGCGCAGTTGGCACTGCACGGCGGGAGGTGATTTTCATAGACGGGGTGTTCTTTGCGGACGGGTCCAGAGCCCCGTGGACGAACCATGTCGACGACGGGGGTGAAATCCTGAAGCCTGGCGTTCATGGAAGTTCCCATTTTCTCGGCTGAGCGGACTTGGAAGTGACAACAACGCGAAATGCCAAGAGCGACATTGTGGTGGATCAATCGGGGCAGGATTCCAGCAACGGCCTTGGGCGGCAAAGCGACTCCGCGATCTTCCGGACGGCTTCTGGAAAAGATAAAAAACATCAACGACGTGAAGCAATATCGCCGACGATCTGATGCGGGGTTATGCGATCCCGGTCGAAATGCTTGCCAGCATTGCCGAATTCGCACCCCCTCGAATTTCGATCGGATGTCGCCCTCGGCGCGCGAACCTGACGCCAAGGCATGGGATTCACGTGCAGATCCCGCTCGTCGAACTAGAATTCTAGCATTGCGCCGAAATGCATAATTCGGTGATCTCGCCTCTCAGCATGCATTCGTGGCTGTCGGGGCCGGAAAGTGTCGGTTCTGTCGCTGCCATAGGCGCGTCGCGATAAAGATGCGCGATATCCGTCAAAACCGCGGAAAGACCGGTGTGCGGCCGGGATCCGCCGCGACATGCCGTAGCCGACCGGGCGCGCATTTGCCGCAGCAGCGAATTTGACGTCTCATCAAGCCTGCGCGCCGATTTTCCACGCGCCGCCCGGCCCCGCAGCGGATTGTCCGTTTCACAGCGATCTGCTGTTTTCGTGTCAGATCCGGACATTCGGGCGGAACATCGGCCATTGCCGAGGCGTCAGCCACGGCCGATCGGTTGAGCGGACTGCGTCGGCGCTAGTGGTCCGATTCCGACATTTGCATCCCACTTGCCGCGCGCTCATACGCAAATGTCGGACTCCCAGGACCACTAGCAATTCATTGAGTCTCGTGGAGCTTTGAATTTGACATTTGAGCATGGCCACGCAGTCCGCTCGGACTCAAATGTCAAATTCGCTCCGCTAGAGAGGACCGCTGAACAATTCCGTTGGCTTTGCCTGGCGCAAGCCGGCACGCAAGCGCGCTTTCGTGCTATTCCGGGAGTTGCCCCCGCCGGCAGCCCTCGCGCATGTCCGGCAGTCCCTTCCCGCAACCGCCAACTGGTGGCCATTCTGAGGATCGTCCCATGAAAATCTCCGCTCGCAATGTGCTCCCCGGCAAGATCACCGCGATCAAGAAGGGCGCCACCACCGCCCATGTCAGCATCGACGTCAACGGGCTGACGGTCACCGCCTCGATCACCAACGAAGCGGTCGACGAACTCGGGCTCACTGTCGGCGGCGCGGCCTCGGCGGTGATCAAGGCCTCCGACGTGCTGGTCGCCATCGCCTGAAGGTGGTCATCAATTAACACACGCGACGGCCTGCGGCGGCGACGCCGCGGGCCACGGCGATATGTTCCGGACCGCATCCCGCCCCTCCCTTTCCCCGGCCAAATCCGCTAGTGGTCCGATTCCGACATTTGCATCCCACGTGCCGCGCGCTCATACGCAAATGTCGGAATCCCAGGACCACTAGCAATTCATTGAGTCTAGTGGAGCTTTGAATTTGACATTTGAGTGAGGCCGCGCAACTCGGTGGGACTCAAATGTCAAATTCGCTCCACTAGACAGAGCGCAACGCAGCCGTTTTCCCCCGACAGGCAGAACCGACAGGCAGACATGGCCGAGTTCAATCAGGGCATTCTCGCCCAGCATCAGATCCGCGATCTCGTCAATTCGGGAGCCATCCAGATCGGCTCGCCCCTCGATGCCGACCAGATCCAGCCGGCCAGCCTCGATCTTCGCCTGGGAGCGGTCGCCTATCGGGTCCGCGCCTCGTTCCTGCCCGGACCGGATCTCTCGGTCGAAACCAAGATCCGGCATTTGAAACTGCACGAAATCGACTTGAGCAATGGCGCGGTCCTGGAGACCGGCTGCGTCTATATCGTGCCGATCATCGAGAGCCTGAAGCTGCCGGCCACGCTCGCGGCGGCGGCCAATCCGAAGAGTTCGACCGGCCGGCTCGACGTGTTCACCCGCGTCATCGTCGATCAGGGTCGCGCCTTCGACACGATTCCCGTCGGCTATCATGGGCCGCTCTATCTGGAGATCAGCCCGCGCACCTTCCCGGTGCTGGTGCGTTCGGGCTCGCGGCTGAGCCAAATGCGCTTCCGTCACGGCGAGGCCCGGCTGTCGGACGAGGCGCTGGCCGAGTTGCACCGCGCGCAAACGATCGTTTCCGGCACGACGCCGCTGTTCCATGGCGGCCTGCCGCTGTCGATCGATCTCACGGGCGTCGAAGACGGGCCGATCGGCTATCGCGCCCGCCGGCATTCGGCCGTCATCGACGTCGATGCCAAGGGGGCGTACGACGTCCTGGATTTCTGGGATCCGATTACCTCGCGCCCCGGCCGGTCCAGCCTCATTCTCGACCCAGATGAGTTCTATATCCTGGTCAGCCGCGAAGCGGTGCACGTGCCGCCGACGCATGCGGCCGAAATGGTGCCCTACGACCCTTTGGTCGGAGAATTCCGCGTCCACTACGCCGGTTTCTTCGATCCGGGCTTCGGCCATGCGGCAGCCGGCGGCGCGGGCGCGCGGGCCGTGCTGGAGGTGCGGAGCCACGAGGTGCCGTTCATCCTCGATCACGGCCAGATCATCGGACGGCTCGTCTACGAGCGGCTCGCCGGCCTGCCCGACCAGCTCTACGGTCAATCGATGGGCTCGAACTATCAGGCGCAGGGCCTGAAACTGTCGAAGCACTTCCGCGGCTGAACGACGCTCGGGCGGGATAGTCTTGATCCCGACCGCAGGCACACCCACTTCTTATGCGTCGGACCATTGCGCCTGCAGTCTGGCAGGCTAGGGCCGGGCCCGACCGACCGCAGATTTCTTTGTCTGCGCTTGTCATTCCGGCAAGACGGATGTCCGGCCTTGCCCGACAAGCGCTCGGCGAACCACACGAGGTTTTCGTCATGACGCCTGAGGAATACTCCATCATCCGCGACGTCTTCGCCCGCATCCGCGCCTTTCCCGCCCAGCGCGACGATCAGGCTCGGGCGGCCGTCGATGCGGAGCTGCGCGCCAATCCCGATGCCGGCATCGGCCTCATCCAGTTGGCGGTCGGCCTGGAGGCGCAGCGCGGCCAATTGCAGGCCGAACGCGATCGTCTGGCGGCGCAACTGAGCGCGCTGCAGCGGCGCGACGGCGCGCCGTCCGGCGGCCTGTTCGCCAGGTCGGTGCCGAATGTCGCCTCGCCTCCGCCGCAGCCGGGTCCCTGGGGCCAGGCGCAGGCGGCTCCCCCGCCCCCGCCGCCTCCGCCGCAAGGCTGGGCGCAGCAGGCGCCGGCGCAGCCTTGGGTGCAGGCGCCACAGGCGCAGCAACCCACGCAGGGCGGCAATTTCCTGCGCTCGGCGCTTGGCGCCGCCACCGGTGTTGCCGGCGGACTGTTCGCCTATGATGCGTTGCGCGGCCTGTTCGGCGGCCATACGGGGATGGGCCTGGGCTCCGGACTGTTCGGCAATAACGGCGTGACCGAGGTCATCAACGAGACAAACTACGTCGATGGGCAGGGCCAAGGCGGCTATGACCCGGGCGGCGTGGTCGACGGCGGCTACGACGACAGCCCGTCGGTCGACGATGTGTCATTCGACAGCGATTTCGGCGGTGGCGACGATTCGTCCTTCGCCTGACGCCAGGGTATCTTTCGCCACGAGAGACGGCGTGAAAATGCTCTAGCATTTTGATGTCACGCATGATCTTGGCCGGGACGCGGATGGTTTCTCGCGCCTGCGCGTGGCCGTTCAGAACCCGATCCGACGCGGGCCGTTCCGAGTTTCGGGACGGCCGTTTTGCATGCAATTGGGCTCGGTCGGGACCGGGCGCAGCGGCCCGTCGAACACGCAGTCTTTCAAATTGTTGCAGCCGATCAATACTTCGATGCTGCGCCGCGACATCTACGGCTTGCGTATATTTTTCGATTTAAGCTTCCATCCTGAACAACAAATTTCGCCACAATCGCGTATTCGCCAGACATTTCGTCGACGTATTTGTTCCTCACCATCGGCAAAACGCACCGGGCCCGAAGTCAAGCGACGCCCGGCGAAATCGACCGACCACAGGAGGACGCGATGACATCCAACTACACGTTCGGTATCGAGGAAGAGTTTTTCGTAGTCGATGCAACGACTTTGAACTCGACTGTCAGTATGCCGGCGACGCTGTTGGGACGTTGTCAGGATCGGCTCGGCGACCGTGTCGCGCTCGAGTTGCTGCAGTCCCAATTGGAAATCAGGACATCGCCGCACACCGAGGCAGGCGCAGCCCTCGACGAATTGGAATTCTTGCGCGCGGGCGCGAGCGCGGCAGCCACCGAACACGGCCTCGCCATCATCGCGGCCGGCACCCACCCGTTCGCCGACTGGCAGGTGCAGCGGCACAGCGAGCGCTCGCGCTATCGCACGGTAATGAACGAACTCAGAATGCTCGGCCACCGCAATCTGCTGTGCGGCCTGCATGTGCATGTGGGTTTGCCGGATCCGGACCGGCGGGTGCCGATCATGACGCGGATGCTGCCGTTCCTGCCGTTGTTGCTGGCGCTGTCCACCTCTTCGCCGTTCTGGACGGGACGGGCGACCGGCATGCTCGGCTACCGCATGGCAGCCTATGACGAATTGCCCCGCACCGGCATGCCGCCGATCTTGGCCGACCAGGCCGACTACGACCGCTACGTCGCCCAGATGACCGGTGCCGGGCTGATCCCCGACGCCAGCTATCTGTGGTGGGCGATCCGGCCGTCGGCGAAATATCCGACGCTCGAACTGAGGGTCACCGACAGCTGCACCAGCGCGACCGATGCGCTCGCCATCGCCGTGCTCTACCGGCTGCTGGTTCACCGCCTCGACCGCCAACTCGACTTCGCTCCGCCGGTCGACGCCATCGGCCGCTCGGTTGCCGAGGAGTGCCGCTGGCGGGTGCAGCGCGACGGGCTCGATGCCCGCGTGGTCGATCCCTGCAATGGCCGGGCAACGACGGCGCGCGAGGCGATCGAACGGCTGGTGAAGGCGCTGGCGCCGGACGCGCGAGTGCTCGGCCACGGCGCCGACCTCGCCAGGATCCGCGCCATCCTCGACTTCGGCACCAGCGCGCATCGTCAGCTCGAGATCTACGATACGGCGCGTGAGAGCGGCATGAGCCGGCTCGAAGCGCTGCGCTCGGTAGCGACATGGCTCAAGCGGACGACCACCGAGACCGAAGTCGACGCTCTGACGGCCGATTTCACGGCCGTCGGCGGGCCGTTCGCCGGACACCGGCTGCCGCCGATGAGCGGCACGATCAATTGAGGCAAGCGAGGCGCGGATGGAGGACGGCCGACGGGGACGGTCACCTGCCGCCGAGTTCCACGACGGCGAGTTCGGCCAGCTTGCGGCCGGCGGCCAGCGCCCGCTGCAGGTTGGAATGGGCGGTGCGGGCATGTTCGCGCATCATCGCCTCGGCGCGCGTGCCCTGCCGCAATTCGACCGCCGCGAGCACGGTGCGGTGCTGCAGCTGCGACATCAGCAGGGCTTGGTAGGTCTCGACCGAATCCGGCTCGAGCAGCACCAGCGCGCTCGGCGAGGCGAACGGCAGCACCGACGCGCGCTCGATCTGGCGCGCCAGCGTGTCGCTGCCGGCCATCTCGACGATCAGATCGTGAAAGCGGGCGTTGTAGTTGACATAGTGCTCGAGATTGACCGGACGAGCCACGGGTTCGACGACCGCGTCGATCAAATCGAGCGCTTCGCGCGCGGCCGCGATCAGCTGCGGCGCGGCGCCGCGTTCGGCCGCCATACGCGCCGCCAGGCCCTCAAGCGTGCCGCGGATCTCGATCGAAACCAGGATTTCCGGCTCCGCCAGCTCCTTGACGGCGTAGCCGCCGGTGGGCAAGGCCTCGACCAGATTCTCATGCTCGAGATGGATCAGGGCAGCCCGAACCGGCGTACGCGACACTCCGAGCCGATCGACCATCTGCAGTTCGGAAACACGTTCGCCCGGCCGCAATTTGCCGCCGATGATCAGACTGCGCAGCATCAGCTGCGCCCGAAGGGTCTGCGATGCGGCACGCTCGCCCTTCGCGGCAGACCGTGCCGGAAGATCCATATCGTCCAAATCCGTCACGCCTTGCGATCGCAGGTATCGAGGGTCAGGATGCCGCCGCCAAGGCGGGAAACACAAGTGCAAAGTTTCGAATTCTTCGCCTTTTCCTCGCCGCTGAAGAACACGTCGCGGTGGTCGAGCGGACCGTCGGCCGCCAGCACGGGCAAGGTGCACAGCCCGCATTCGCCCTTGCGGCAATCCGAGATCATGGCGACGCCGGCCTTCTCCAAGGCATCGAGCAGCGTCTCGTCGGCGCCGACGTCGAAGTCGAGGCCGAGCCGTGGAATGGCGACGTGGAACGGCACCGTCGCCAGCCGGCCGCCGTTGCCGAACGTCTCGAAGCGCATCAGCGTCGCCGGCCGGCCGCTCCCTGCCCAAGCCTGGCGCGCCATCTCCATCAGGCCGAGCGGACCGCAGACGTAGAATTCGCCGCCGGGGGCCAACGCCGAGATCTCGGGCTCGAGATCAAGCCTGTTGCCGTCCGCATCGACGAACAGGGCGAGACGGTCGCCGAGCACCGCCCCGAGTTCGTCGCCGAACGCCAGATCGGCTTTCGAGCGGACGGCATAGAGCAGCCGCACCGGCGCATTCGCCGCGGCGAGCGCCAGCGCCATCGAATAGATCGGCGTGATGCCGATGCCGCCAGCCAGGAGCAGATAGCCGGGCTTGTGCCAGGCGAGATCGAACTGGTTGCGCGGGGCCGCGATCTTCAGCCGCGCGCCGGGCGACAGCCGCCACATGTAGGCCGAGCCGCCGCGGCTTGCCTTCAGCCGCTTGACCGCGATGCGATAGAGGCCGTCGCCGCACGGACCGACGGTCGAATACGACCGCGTCTCGACTCGGTCGCCGATCAGCACCTCGATGAGGATGTGGCTGCCGGGCGAAGGGGCGACAAACCCGGAGGTCGCGGCGCCAGCTTCGTCCCCGGCCGGCGCGATTTCGAACAGCCTGATGTCGTGGGTCAGATCGCGCGTCGCAACCAGCCGGGCGGCACGCCAATGGGCGAGCTGCATGCGTCTCACTCCGCCGCTGCGTGCATCGTCGCGGCATCGGTGTCGCGCGCGACCAGCTCGGCGATCAGCCGGCGGGTCCACAGCGCACCGGCATCGATGTTGAGGTTGTAGAACGGCGTGCGCGGATTGCCGTCGATGGCCGCCTGCTGCGCTTCGAGGACGCGATGGTCCTGATCGTAGACACCCTTGCCGTCGTTGACGTGGCCCTTGGTCAGGGCCGCCGTCAGTTCGTCGTTGTCCCGGTCGAAGTTGCGGACGAAATTCCAGAAATAGTGGCAGGTCTTGTCCGTCTCCGGCGTGATGGCGGCCAGAAACGCGCCGTTGACGCCCTGGGATCGATCGCCTTGCGGCGCGCCGGTGCCGGTGACGGCAACGCCGACATCGCCGACGACAATGCTCGGGGCCTTGAAGGTGACGATCTGCCAGCGATCGACGCGGGCGCCGGGGCGGTTCAGCAGGCGCCGCCAGAACGGCGGCGGCTCGATGTCGGTCATCCAGCGTGTCAGCGTCACCGAGCGGTCGGTATGGGTGACGTCGAAGGGCGCGGCCAGGATGTTCTCGTCGCCGATACTGTCGGAATGGACGTAGGTCTCGTGGGTGAGGTCCATGAGATTGTCGAGCACCAGACGGTAGTCGCACTTCAGCGACACGAAGGTGCCGCCTTCGCCGACCCAATCGGTCCCGTCGTTGCGGGAAAAATCCGGGACCAGTTCGGGATCGGCGAGCGCCGGATCGCCCGGCCAGATCCACACCAGACGGTGGCGCTCCACCGTCGGATAGGCGCGCACCGAGGCCGACGGGTTGATGGTCTGCTGTGCCGGCATGTGGGTGCAGCGGCCGCCGCCATCGAAGACCAGACCGTGATAGCCGCAGACCAGTTCGTCGCCGCGCAGGAACCCGAGCGACAGCGGCAACAGCCGGTGCCAGCAGGCATCTTCCAGCGTCGCGACGCGACCGTCGGTCAGCCGGTAGAGCACGACGCTCTTGCCGCAAAGCTTGCGCGGCGTCAGGGCCCGGCCGATTTCCGTCGTCCAGGCCGCGGCATACCAGGTATTCAACGGATAGGCGCGCGCTTCGGCCATCACATCCTCCCAATCTATGTATTTGTCCTAAGTGTATACATAATAGGGACGCTGGCAAGCGGAGTTTGGCGCGTCCTGGTCGGATCGATCAGGTCGCCACACGGGAACGCGGGACTTCTGTATACATAAAGAATTCCGACCGGAGACCGGGTGGCGAGCCCGTCATGCCGACCTGGACCACGGATCGGGCCGGGACGATTTACCGACGCTACACCTCATTCGCCGAATCCCGGCGCCTGCTGACCGCCCCGAACACATCCGGGTGCTAAGCTTTGCCGGAAGATCCGCGCATCGGAGCCGAGCCCATGACAGTCGCCGCGCTTGA
>JARLIU010000058.1 GCA_031291595.1 Ancalomicrobiaceae bacterium
CAATCGAATTGCTGGCTGTCGCGGAACGGCTTGCATGGGGCGAGACAGTCGTGCTTTATCGCGATCGTTGCCGCAGGAAGGATCAGGCGCCTGTCGACGAGACATTCTCCCCCGGTGGATCAATCAGGCGTTGCTCGTCTCCGTCTTACCAGATGTAACGAGCAGGTGCGTCCTGAAGCCGCTAGAGATCATGGCGTGCATTCTACTTCGGGTGGTGCCGGATACGGCGTGCCATTTCTGGGGGTAGCGTCGTCGACTTGCTTGCAGCGGGGCGCAGCCGATTCAATCGACACTGACTATAGGGCGCGTCGAACCGATCTTCGTCTGGGCGATGCCGTTGTCCGGTCGGGTTGGGCCAGGCGAGTCTGGGGCGGGCATAGGCGCAGCCGGTGTTCGTCGCGCCTGTTCTATCGCCACCGTCGCGAACACTGGTCCGCCTGCTGTGAAGCCTTGGCAATGACGCATGGTATTGCTGGCACGGCGATGCGCGGTGAGCGCGGTGCGTCGCGAACGGCAGCGGTCGTGGCCGGCATACGCCGCGGTATCGGGACACAGATCCGCGAACACAGCCGCTTGCGTTTGGATGGGCCGTCACCTGCGCATGATGGCACGTCCAGTCATTTCCCGCAGCTGTACAATCAAAGGTTGTTGTTTGTCGTAGCCGCAAGTCGCCCTGTGGCGGGCGGACGGCGGGGTGGGACCGACGACCGGCTGCCGATCGGATGGCGATGCGCCGGGCCGGGCGCGCGCGATATCCGGCTCGCCAATCGCGTACCGGAGCTGCGAACGCGCGATGCGGGGGGCGATCCCGGCGCCCTGCCTACCCGAAACGTCTGGGTGAACCGCGATGTGATCGATCCATCGATGGGCAGCGGCTCGGGCGCCTGTGCAAGAACGCTTCTGAGCGCATCGATCGACGATCGGACCGTAGCCGCGCCGGCTGCGAGCAGAAGCCAAGATATCAGCGGCCGGCGATGTTGACTTGCTTGGGACCGAATCAGTTGAATATGAGCCTCGCTACGGACACCATCGCCATTGTTGGAGCGGCCTGCCGGCTTCCCGGCGCGAAAGATGAGAAATCCTTCGCGGAGCTGCTTGCAAATCGCCTGTGCTCGGTCCGCCCATTCCCGGACAATCGCTGGAATATTGCGCGCCTCTACCACCCATCGGCGACGGAACTGGGCTTCAGCTATTCCTTTGCCGGCGGCTACCTGGACGACCCGTTCGCTTTCGATCCCGCGGCGTTCGGTCTGTCGCCGCGCGAGGCGACGCAGATGGATCCGCAGCAGCGGCTCCTGATCGAACTCGTGTGGGAAGCGCTCGAAAACGCCCGGATTCCGCCGTCGTCGCTCGCCGGCCAGGAAGTCGGCGTCTACGTCGGCGCCTCAAGCCTCGACCACAGCAACATCCATGCTGCCGATCCGGCCTCGATCGACAGCTACTTCATGACCGGCAATACGCTTTCGGTGGTGGCCAACCGGGTTTCCTACGTCTTCGATTTCCGCGGCCCGAGCTTCACCGTCGATACCGCCTGTTCGTCGTCGCTGGTCGCCATGGCGCAGGCGTACCGCGATCTTTTGACCGGCCGGATCGATACGGCAATCGTCGCCGGGGTCAACGTCCTGCTGTCGCCGTTCTCCTTCGTCGGCTTCTCGCGCGCCTCGATGCTGTCGCCGACCGGGCTCTGCCGCTCGTTCTCGGCCGCCGGCGACGGCTACGTGCGCTCGGAAGGCGGCGTCGCGCTGGTCATCCGGCGGGCCGATCTGGCGCGCCCCGGATCCATCCGCGCCTATATCGAGGCGACCAAGGTCAATTCCGACGGCCGCACGTCGGGCATTGCGCTTCCCGGCCTCGACGGACAGGTTTCGTTGCTCGGCCGGCTCTATGCCGAGGCGGGCATCGAGCCGGAGCGTATCGCCTTCGTCGAGGCGCATGGCACCGGAACGCGCGTCGGCGATCCGATCGAAGCCGAGGCGCTCGGCCGCGTCCTCGGCCAGCGGCGGTCCCGCCCGTTGCCGATCGGCTCGGTGAAGTCGAACATCGGTCATCTCGAGCCGGCCTCCGGCGTTGCCGGCATCATGAAGGCGCTGATCGCGTTCGAGACGCGGACGCTGCCGGCCAGTCTCCACCTCGACGAGTTCAACCCGCTGATCGACTTCGAACGGCTGAACCTCGCGCCCGCCCGCGAGCCGGTGGCGCTCGACCGCGATGCCGAGACGCTCATCTGCGGCGTGTCCGCCTTCGGCTTCGGCGGCACCAATGCCCATGTCGTGCTGCGTAGCGCCGAGCGGCCACCGTCGCCGGCCGATGGCGCCATCCCGCCCGTTGGCTACCTGATGATTTCGGCGGCGACGCGGGAGGCGCTGAAAGCCTCCGTTGCCGCCCACGCCGACCTGATCGCTGAAGGCGCGGACGCGGCCTCGGTCGCGGCTGCCGTGGCAAGCGGGCGCGACCGGCTGAAGCACCGGGCCGTCGTCGCGGTCGTCCGTCGGGACGAGGTCGGTCCGGCGCTGAGAGCCTATGTCGAGACCGGCAAGAGCGAGCTCGTGCAGGAGGGGACTGCGCCGGTCCGCGATGCCGGCATCTGTTTCGTCTATTCCGGCAATGGCGCCCAGTGGATCGGCATGGGCCGGGCGGCGTTCGAACGCAACGCCGCCTTCCGCCAGCGCCTCAATGAAATCGACGCTGAATTCGCCCGCATCGAAGACCGCTCGCTCGTCGGCGATCTGTTCGCGCCCGATCTCGCCGAGCGCATGCGGTTCGGCGCCTTCGTACAGCCGCTGTTGTTTGCCATGCAGGAGGCGACGACGTTCGCTCTTGCCGCATCGGGCATCAGACCGTCGGTCGTTCTCGGCCACAGCATCGGCGAATTGGCGGCGGCCCTGACGGCCGGGGCGATTTCGCTGAGCGACGCGCTGCGCATCGTCCGCGCCCGGTCGAGCTGCCAGGAGGCGGTGCAAGGCCGCGGCACCATGGCGGTGTTTGCCGCCGGGCGCGACGTTGTGGCGGATTGCCTTGCCGCACTCGGCCGGCACGACATCGACATCGCCGCCGACAACGGCCCCTCCTCGGTCACCGTATCGGGATCGTTCGAGGCGGTGGCCTTGGCGGTCAAGCTCGGCCGCCAGCGGCGGATCGCCACCAGATCCCTCGACATCGACTATCCCTTCCACTCGCACTTCCTCGATGGGCTGCGCCAGCCGATGCTCGAATCGCTCGGCGCCATCGCCCCGCGTCCGGCGTCGATCGCGCTCGTCTCGACCGTGACCGGCGAAGCGGTTGGCGATCGTCTGCTCGACGGCGAACATTGGTGGCTGAACGTGCGCGCGCCCGTTCTGTTCCGCCAGGCGATCGAGACGGCTGCCGGCCTCGGGGCGCAGCTGTTCATCGAGATCGGCCCGCAGCCGATCCTGCTGTCGCCGATGAACGAGACGCTGAAGGAGATCGGCGCCAACGCCCGCGTCGTCGCCAGCCTGGCGAAGTCGGACGATCAGGATGCGCTCGCCGACCCGATCGAGCGTGCCGCCGCGCGGGCACTCGCCAACGGCGCGCCACCCGTCGCGCTCGATGCCTCCGCCATCCCGGTCGACCGGTCGCTGGCGCTGCCCACCTATGCCTGGCAGCGCGAGACGTTGAAGTTCGCCCATACCTCCGAACGGCTCGACGTCTTCGCCGAGGAGGAGCGGCATCCGCTGATCGGCTCGCGGCTGGCGCAGGGCCAGCACGAGTGGCGCACCGTGCTTGACGCGCGCATCGTTCCCTATCTCGCCGACCATGTCGTCGATGGCGAAATCGTCGTGCCCGGATCGGCGCTGGCCGAGATGGTGCTGGCTGCGGCGCGCGACCTGGCGCCGGCGGGAGCGATCGGCTTCGAGGATTTCGATATCCTGACGCCGCTGGTGCTGCCGCGCGACGCCATGCGGGAAATCTCGGTGCGGCACGCCGGCGATAGCGGCTCGATCGAGATCTGGAGCCGGCCACGGCTCGGTCCGGACGAATGGAGCCTCAATGCGCGCGGCCGTCTGGTGCCGGTCTCCGCTCCGGCGCGGACACTGCCGGGACCGAGCGGCCCGCTGATCCGCTTCAGCGAGGAGGAGATCTACCGTCGCGCCTCGCTCGCCGGCTTGGGCTATGGCCCCGCATTCCGGCTGGCCCGAACCGCCGAACGCCGCGGCGATCTGATGGACGTCGTGCTCGCCGCCCCGGCGACCGGCGGCTCGGGGCTGTTCCGGCGCGATCATTATCTTCATCCGACCAGCCTGGATGCGGCGCTGCACCCGCTCCTCTGCCTGTCGGGTTTCGATCCGCTCATCAAGAAAGCCTATCTGCCGGTCCGCATGGCGCGGCTGGTGGTCTACCGCGATCACGCCACCGTCGTTGCCGCCAAGCTCCAGCTCGAACGCGAGCGCAAGGAGTCGCTGACCGTCTCGGTCTGGCTGATCGATGCGGCCGGCGAGACCGTCGCCGAGGTATCCGGCCTGTTCCTGCGGTCAATCGTGCTGGCTCGCTTCGACCTCGACGACGTGTTCTTTCACGTCGAGATGCGGCGGCGCGACCAGGCTGCCGGCTTCGATCCGGCCGGGATCATTGCCGGCGCTCTCGCCGGCCGGCCCGCCGGCGATCTCGACGATGCCCGCCTCCTCCTCACCGCACATATGCGCACCGCCAGCCATCGCGCGCTGAAATGCCTGGCCGGCGCCGATGGCCGGCTGGATCCGGCGGAGCTGGTGGCGAGCGGCCGCCTTGCTGCCGATGCCGTCACCTATGCGTGCTTGCTCGCCGCCGATCTCGCCGCGGCGCAACTCGCCGTGCCCGACGGCAGCGGCTACGTGCTGGCCGAGGAAACCGGGCTGCCCGATCCCGAGCTGATCCTGTCGACGGTCGCCGCCGAGTGCCCCTGGGCGAGCGCCGAGCTCATGCTGGCGGCCCATACCGCTGCCGGCCTTGCCGACTTTCTCAAAAGCGGCGTGCCGATCGCCCATCGCGGGCCGGTGCTCGAACAGTTCGAGGCGATGCGGCTGAGCGAGCAGGGGCTGCGCAGTGCCGTGGACGCAGCGCTTGCTGCCGTCATCGCGGCGACGCCGGATACGCCGCTTCGCGTTGTGATCGCCGAGCCGGACTGCGGCGGGCTGCTGGCCCTGGTTGCCCCACGCGTGCGCCGCCGGCAGCTGAGCGCCGTCGTGGCTGGCAGCGATGCCAAGCGCCTGGAGCATCTGGGCGCGCGGCTGCTTCCCGGCAGCGGCATCGACACGCTGCAGATCGCAGCCGGTGTCGCGGCCAAGCCGCGATTCGATCTGGCGCTGGTCGATGCTGCCGGTGTCGAACTGATCGCCGATCTGCTGCCCTGGCTCAGCGAGCGCAGCATCGTCGTTGTTGCCCAGCCGCCGGCAGATCCGCTCGTCGACTTCTGGATGGGGGCGTCGGGCGCCGGACCTGCCGCCGGCCGGGTCGCCTCGACCGGCCCGTCCGCACCCGCCGCCGAGCTGACAAGCCGCCTCTCCGGCCTGGGATTGCAGGCGATCACCCACCATGCGCTCGGACCGGGCGACGGCTCGCTGTTCGTCGGCCGCGTTGCGCCGCGCACCGCTGCCGTGCCGGCCACCAAGGCGTTCCGGATCCTGTCGGCGGGAGACCACCCGCATCCGTTCGTCGCGGCCTTTGCCGCTGCCGCGTTGCGCGCCGGTCACTGCATTGTCGCGACCGCGGACCAACACGCCGGCGGACGCATCGACCATGTCTGCTTCGTACCGGATGGCGTCGGCGACGACCTTGACCGGACGACGGCTGCGATCGACCTCGTTCGTGCGGCGATTGCCGACTGCGTCGCCGCGAAGCCCTGTGCCGGCCTGCGGATCATCGTCGAGAGCGGCGCGGAGGCTGCCCGCGATCCGTTCGCCGAGGCGCTGCGCGCCTTTGCTCGCGTCGCCCTGAACGAACACCCGGAAGTCGACGTGCACTTCGCCGACATCGAACGCGGCGTCGATGCGAGCGACGCTGCTCGCGATCTTCTCGCCTGGCTGGCCAGACCCGACGACGAACGCGAACTGTCGCTGACGCCGCGTGGCGACTTCGTTCCGCGCGTCGTCGGCGATCTGCCGCCCGAGGCCGAGCCGAAGCAGCCGGCGGCAGCGATGCAACTCGACGTGCCGCAGCGCGGAGCGATCGAGAGCTTCCGCTGGCGGCCGAAGCCGCGGCAGGCGCCGGCTTTCGGCGAAATCGAGGTCGAGGTGATCGCGACCGGCCTGAATTTCCGCGACGTCATGCTGGCGATGGGCGTTCTCGACGACGAAATCGTCGACGGCGGCAAGGCCGGCGCCGTCTATGGCCTCGAGTGTTCCGGCCGTGTCGCCGCGGTCGGTCCGGGCGTGAGCGGCCACGCGGTTGGCGATCTCGTGTTCGGCTTCGCCGCCGATGCCTTCTCCACTCATGTCGTCGCGGCGGCCGAGGCCTTCAAGCCGATCCCGCCGGGGTGGCTGCCGGAGATGGCGGCGAGCATCCCCGTGGCATTCTTCACTGCCTGGTATGGGCTCGTCGAGGTGGCGCGGGTGGCGGCGGGCGAGCGCGTGCTGGTGCACGGCGCTTCCGGGGGCGTCGGGCTGGCGGCGCTGCAGATCGCCAAATCGCGTGGCGCCTTGGTGATCGCCACCGTCTCGACGCCCGACAAGCGCGCCCTGGTGCAGCTGTTCGGCGCAGACGCGGTCTATGATTCGCGCTCGCTCGCCTTTGCAGAACAGATCCGCGCCGAGCACGGCGGCGTCGACGTCGTCATCAACAGCCTGGCCGGCGAGGCCATGCGCGCCAGCATCAAGTGCCTGAAGCCGTTCGGCCGCTTCATCGAATTGGGCAAGCGCGACTATGTCGACAATACCCTGCTGGGGCTCCGGCCGTTCCGCCACAACATCACCTATGCCGGTATCGATCTCGATCAGCTCATCGACTGCCGTCCCGATATCGTCGCCCGTGGCCTGCAGGACCTGGTCGCAGCCCTCTCCGACGGCCTGTTGAAGCCGCTGCCCTGCCGCGTCTTTGCCGCCGACGAGATCGGCGAGGCCTTCCGGTTGATGCAGGCCGCCGGCCATGTCGGCAAGATCCTCGTCAAGCCTCCGGTCCTCGACCGGCTTCCGCCGACGGCCGCACGCGGCGAGGCGTTCGTC
The DNA here is from genome assembly GCA_031291595.1 of Ancalomicrobiaceae bacterium. Classification (GTDB taxonomy): domain Bacteria; phylum Pseudomonadota; class Alphaproteobacteria; order Rhizobiales; family Ancalomicrobiaceae; genus CAIYYN01. The sequence continues at coordinate 7,155 of JARLIU010000058.1, forward strand.
CCGGCCCCTGGCGTGCAACTCGTCGTCGGCGGAACCGGCGGCTTCGGTCTGGCGACCGCGCTGTGGCTGGCGGAACGCGGGGCGACGCGCATCATCGTGGCGTCGCGGCGTGGCCGGCTCGAGCCGCAAGCGGACGAGGCGGTCGCGAGCTGGCGCCAGTCGGGCGTCGATTTCGCCGTCGAAACGGTCGATGTGGCGGATTTCGCGCAAGTCGAGGCGCTCATCGCCCGGGTGGCCGAGCGGATGGGGCCGATCTCCGGCGTCTATCTGACGGCGGCGGTGCTCGACGACGCTCTGATCGACGATCTCGATGCCGATCGGCTGCGCCGCGTGCTCGCGCCGAAGATCCTCGGCGCCAGCCATCTCGACCGCGCCACCCGCACTCAGCCGATCGCGCATTTCGTGCTGTTCTCCTCGGGTGCCGCGCTGTTCGGCAATCCCGGGCAGGCGGCTTACGTCGCGGCCAATGGCTGGCTGCATGGTCTTGCCCGCCGCCGTCGCGCCGAAGGTTTGCCGGCCCTCGCCATCGGCTGGGGCACGATCGCCGATGTCGGCATGCTGACCCGCGCCAAGTCGACCGCCAGACAGCTCGAACGAATGACCGGCGTCTCCGGCCTGACGTCGGCGGAAGCGTTGCATCGTCTGGGCGAAATGCTGACCCAATCCCGCGGCAGCGCCGATCCGGTCGTCTATTGTGCCCGCTTCAAGCGCTCCGCCAGCATGCGCCGGCTACCGATCCTGTCCGCTCCGGCGTTTGCCGGCCTGCTGGTCGGCATTCGCGATGACGACGTCCAGTCGGACACCGATCTCAAGGCGCTGGTCGCCAGCATGCCGGACCGTGATGCGGTGAAATTCGTCGGCAAGCTGGTCGCCGGCGAAGTGGCCAGGATCCTGCGGCTGTCGGCGGCGGAGGTCCACCTCGACAGCCAGCTCGACGAATTGGGATTGGATTCGCTGATGGGACTCGAGCTGCGCATGCGCCTCGAGGCGAAGTTCGGCGTCGAATTGCCGCTGGTCGCCATCACGTCGATCAAGAGCCTGCGCGATCTGGCGCAACGGCTGGTGAGCAGCATGCGATCGGCGGATGAGACCGGCGAGAAGCAGCTGGAGCCGGGCGATGCGTCGCTGGTTGCCGCGCACGGCGGCGAGATCGACGCCTTTGCCAGTCTGGCCGGCGAGATCGAGGCGCGCCGTGCCGCCGCACAAAGGACCACGGGATGAGCGAACAGCCAAACCGCAGCCGGCTTTCCGAGGAGCAGCGCAAGACCGTCATCAGCGGCATGCGCCGGGCGGAATCGCTCCGCCCAGTGGCGCGCGAGCCTGTCGTCCCGGCCAAATGGGACACGTCCTTCACCACGCTGCCCGGCTACCAGGCGATCCGCACCCAGGAACTTGCTGCCGAGATGGTCGGGCTCGGCAATCCGTTCTACCGGCTGCACGAGGGCCGCTCGGGCGCTCGCGCGACGATCGGCGGGCGGCAATGCCTGAACTTCGCCTCCTACGACTATCTCGGCCTCAACGGCCACCCGGCGATCACCGAGGCCGTCGCCAAGGCGGCGGCGGACTGGGGCACCAGCACGTCGGCGAGCCGGCTGACCGCCGGCGAGCGGCCGGCGCACCGCGAGTTGGAACGCGAATTGGCGGCCGTCTATGAGGCCGAGGATTGCCTCACGTTCGTCTCCGGCCACGCCACAAACGTTTCTGTCATTGCTGCGCTGGTCGGGCCGAAGGATCTGATCGTCCACGATGCGCTCGCGCACAATTCCATCGTCGTCGGCGCCGAACTGTCGCGCGCCCAGCGCCGGCTGTACCCGCACAACGACCTCGACGCGCTCGCCGAACTGCTCGAAGCCAGCCGCGCCAAGTTCGAACGCTGCCTAATCGTCACCGAAGGCCTGTTCTCCATGGATGGCGACGGGGCCGACCTCGCCCGCCTCGTCGAAATCAAGGAGCGCTGGGGGGCCTGGCTGATGGTCGACGAGGCGCATACGCTCGGCGTGCTGGGGGCGGCCGGGCGCGGCAGTTTCGAACTGGCCGGCGTCGACCCCAAGCGCGTCGACATCTGGATGGGGACGCTGTCGAAGACGCTGGTCGGCTGCGGCGGCTATATCGCCGGCTCGCGCGCCCTCGTCGACATCCTGCGCTATCAGGCCGCCGGCATGGTCTATTCCGTCGGCATGCCGGTGCCGATGGCGGTCGCCTCGCTGACGGCGCTGCGGCTGATGCAGGCGGAGCCGCAACGGGTGGCGCGGCTCAAGGCGAACGGCAACCACTTCGTCGAGCGGGCACGCGCTGCCGGCCTCGACGTCGGTCTCTCCTGGGGCTATGCGGTCTCGCCCGTCGTCGTCGGCGACAGCCTCAGGACGGTGATGCTGTCGGACCGGCTGCTGGCCTGCGGCATCAATGCCCTGCCGATCATTCCGCCGGGTGTGCTGGAGCGGTCGGCGCGGCTGCGCTTCTTCCTGTCGTCGGAACATGCCTTCGCCGACATCGACGAGACAGTCAGCACCATCAGACAGGAACTCGACCGGCTGATCGACGAGAACGTGTCCGTCACCTCGCTCGCCACATTGCTGAAGTAGCCGGGAACGGCACGGCTCGGCGATGCCGGCAGGTCGGCCACCGGGACCTTGGCGCCTATGTCGCCGGCGGAGCCCGGCGGGCCCCGCCGCTGTCGTCGAACGATAGGCCGCAGGCGGCCCGAGGCGCTGCCGGACCGCCCGCGATCATGCCCTCAGGCCACTTCCTTCTTGCGCTTGTCGACGACCTTCTGCGCCAGTTGGCCGGTCAACTCGGCCAGATGATCGAAGCTCGCCTCGAAGCTGCCGATGCCGGCGGTGGCCGAACGCAATTCGACGATGAGGAGCCCCATCTCCGACTGCGGGATCAGCGCGGAGGTGACGTCCCATCCGGCCCAGCCCTCGCGCGCGTCGAAGCCGAGCAATTGCCCGCGGCGGCCGGTGACGATCTGGTTGATGCGCGACGTCGCCTCGCTCGGCCCGTAGAACTTCACCTTGAGGATCGGCTCCAGCAGTACGGGCTGACAACTCGGCAAACCCTCGCGCATGCCCATGAGCGCCGCCGTCTTGAACGCCATGTCGGAGGAATCGACCGTATGATAGGAGCCGTCGGTCAGGGTTACCTTGAGATCGACCAGCGGGAAGCCGAGCGCGCCTTCGTTCAGGCTTTCGACCACGCCGTCCTCGATCGCGCCGAAATAGTTGCGCGGGATGGCGCCGCCGGTCACCACTTCGACGAAGGTGAAGCCCGAGCCGCGTGGTGCCGGCTCGATGGTGAGCACGCAGTCGCCGAACTGGCCGTGCCCACCCGACTGCTTCTTGTGCCGGCCGCGCACCGTCGTCGACGCGCGGATGGTCTCCTTGTACGGCACGCCCGCGTCATGCGTGGCGGTCGCGATGTTGTAGCGCGCCTGCAGCCGTTCGAGCGCCACGCGCAGGTGCATCTCGCCCTGGCCCTCGATGCGGATCTCGCCCATCTCGCCGTCCTGCACCAGGCCGAGCGCCGGATCCTCTTCGGCCAGCTTGGCCAGCGCGGTGACGAGCTTGACGTCGTCGCGGCTCTCCTTCGGCATCACCACCATGGCCATCACGGGCGCCGGGGGCACGATCGCGGCCAAGGGCGCGATGCCGGATTTGGCACTCGTCAGCGTCGAACCGGTCAGCGCCGGATCGACCTTGCCGAGCGCAACCGTGGCGCCGACGGCGGCCCCGGTCACCTTGACGTGGTCTTTCACGCCGAGCGCATAGACGCCGGAAACGCGTCCGGACTTGCCTTCGGCGTCGAACAGGGTGGCGCCGTCCTGGATCTGGCCGGACAACACGCGGGCGATCGACAGTTTGCCGGCATGCGACGTGTAGATGGTCTTGACCACCTGGACGACGGCATTGCCGTTGCTTGCAAGCTTGTGGCGGGCGGCGGTGTCGGCGATCCCCGGGGCTTCGTGGCGCAGCGCCTTCAACAGTCGGGCGATGCCGTTGCCGCGCTCGGCCGAGCCGATGAAGACCGGCGTGATCAGGCCTTTGCGCATCTCGCGCGCCAGATCGAGGAAGACTTCGTCGCGCGGCGGCGCCACGTCGGATAACAGCTCCTCCATCAGATGATCGTCATAGTCGGCCAGTCGCTCCAGCATCTGGTAGCGCGCCGCCATTTCGTCGGCCTGGCTCTCGCCGGGAATGTCCAGAACCTCGCTCTCGCCGTGCTCGTGAAAAACCAGCGCGCGCTCGATCGCCAGGTCGATCGTTCCCGTCGCCACACCGTCGTCCCAGATCGGGATCTGCCGAAGGACGAGCGGCACCGAGGAGGCCGCCTGCATCAGTTCGAGCGTCTCGCGTAAGGTGGTCTTCGCCTTGTCGATCTTGTTCAGGAACAGCATGCGCGGCACGCCGGCCGCCTCGAGCTTCTTCAACGTGAACTGCAACGCCGGAATTTTCGCTTCGTCCGCCTCGCAGACGACGATGGCGACATCGGCTGCGGCCAATACCGGCTCCATCTCGAAGCCGAACTCGACCGAGCCGGGGCAGTCGAGAAACGTATAGGCATCTCCAAGGTATTCCGTATCGGCGGTATTCAGTTCGACGCCCATGGCATGGGCGCGTGCCTCCTTCGATCGGTCGCCGACGCTCGTGCCGGCAGCGACGCCGCCTGCTTTGACGATCGCCCCCGTGCGTTCCAGCAGAGCCTCCAAAAGGGTGGTCTTGCCGCTTCCCAAAGGCCCTACGATGGCCACGCACCGGGGGCCAACTGTTCTGCCCTTGGCATTTCCTTCGCTTGAATGCGACATGGTGGACCTCGCTTTCTTGTTATGTTCCGCGCACCCAATGCCTTTGCGGCTTCAAAATGCGCCGTTTCATCGCTCAAGTCCGGGGCCGGCCTGCCGTCTGAATTCGCGGGGCCGGCGGGGCCCGTTTCTCCCTATTTCTCTATCTAGGGCTCTTCAGGCCCGTCTGTTACCCGGGAAGCGGATTTGGTCCCGCTTCCGGAATGCCGACATCGTCCAACTTACTTCGTCGTCTAGCAATCACTTTGATTTCGCATCAGGACGCGGGAAATTCCAATCAATAGAATTACGCACGGCCGCGGATTCTTGCGGAAAACCGCATGCGAGCGGAGGAAGGCGAACTCCGCCGGCTTTGCCGCGTGCCGCGCCAGTGGTCTGATCTCGACATTTGTATCCCGCTCGCCGCACGTGCCTGTGCACATGTCGGAGTCCAAGGACCTCTATCAACTTATTGACTCTACTGGATCTTTTAATTCGACATTTGATCTCGCCTCGCGCCGCACGCTGGGACTCACATGTCGAATTCGCTCCACTGGGCGTTTGTGCCAGTTCAGGCCTGTTCATGCAGCAACTGGCTGAGCTTTGTCAGGCTGTCATCCGCCTCGAGCGCGGTATAGACGACGAGCCTGAGGTCCGACTGCCCGACGACTGCCAACATCGTGTAGTCGAAGCTCATCGGCCCGACCTGCGGATGCCGCACACGCTTGGCTCCGGCGAGCGGCACCACCACCTCGTGTTTCGGCCACCAGTCGCGGAATTCCGAGCTCCGGGCATTGAGCGTGCCGATCAGCCGCTCGAACCCGGTTTCGCCGCTGTGGCGCGCATGATCCAGGCGGAACATGGCGAGCGCCACCCGCGCCACTTCCGGCCAGTCGACCAGCAAGTGACGATGCGCTTCGCTGGTGAAGACGAGGTGCAGGATGTTGCGCTCTTCGCCCTGGAGTCTGCCGTAGTCGCCGAAGACGGCAGCGGCAGCCCCATTCCAAGCAAGAACGTCCCAGCGCCTGCCGATCACGTAGGCCGGTTGGTCGGACATGCGATCGAGCATGCGGCGAAGCACGGCGGGAACGACCTCCGGCGACGGCGTGACCGCCTCCGGCAGCAGCCGCTGCCCGAGCACGAACAGATGCCGCGTCTCCGTTTGATCGAGCTTCAGCGCCCGGGCCAGCGCCTTCAGTGCCTCTGCCGACGGCCGGATGTCCCGGCCCTGCTCGAGCCACGTGTACCAGGTGGCGCCGACCCCTGCCAAAAGCGCCACTTCCTCGCGGCGAAGCCCCGGCGTGCGGCGGCGCGAGCCGGGCGAAAGGCCGACATCGGCGGGAGCGAGACGTTCGCGCCGGCTCCTCAAGAAACCGGCGAGCTCGGAGCGGCGCACTTCGGTGGGATCGATCACAAGCGACATCGGTGCATTATAGCAGGATCGATACCAGGATAAATTCGGAACTGACTGGGTTTCCCGCGGCATGGGATGACGGCCGCGTCCGACAGGACATCGACCGACACATGAGATTTGACCCATGACAGAGACCCACAGCATCATCATCGGCGGCTCGTCCGGCATCGGACTTGCCGCAGCACGTAGCCTCACCGCCGCTGGCCACCGCGTCACGGTCGCTGGGCGCGACCTCGACCGGCTGAAGGCAGCGGAGGCAGCTGCACTGGGCGTCACCGCCCGGCAGCTCGATGCCTGCGATCCGGTTGCCACCCGAGCCTTTTTCGCTGCCGCCGGCGCCTTTGACCATCTGGTCCTCGCGCTCGGCAGTTCATCCGGCATGGGCCCGTTCGCCAGCCTTGAGCCGGCAGCCGTCAAGCGGCAATTCGAGGAGAAGGTCTTTCCGCAACTGTTCGTCGCGCAAGCAGCGCTGCCGCATCTCGCCGAGACCGGTAGCATCACCTTCATCAGCGCGGTCTCGAGCCGGGCCCACATGCCGGGGACGGCCGGCCTCGCCGCCGCCAACGCGGCGATCGAAGCGGTTGTGCCGGTGCTGGCGGTCGAACTGGCGCCGCGCCGGGTCAATTGCGTCGCCCCGGGCGTCGTCGACACCGCGTGGTGGGACTTCCTATCGGCTGACCAGAAGGGCGCGGCCTTTGTTGATTTTGCCGGCAAGACGCCGGTTAAGCGCGTCGGCCGGCCGGACGATATTGCCGCCGCGATCGGCTTCCTCATCGCCGACAGCTTCATGACCGGCCATTGCCTCGTCTGCGATGGCGGATTGCTGTTAGCCGGGTGACAACACGGGGAGGGTGGTCGAGCCGGCTGCCGCCGGTCAGATCCGACCATCCTCCCTCTTGCATTCTTGCCGGCGATTGGCGATATGGAGGCCGGGAGGTTGGCAGTGGACGTCGCCACTCGCCAACCTGGTCAGGTCCGGAAGGAAGCAGCCACAACGGGTTCGGCACGGGTCGCGTGTCCAGCCTCCCACCTATTCCCCTCGCGCTTTCGCTGCGGGGGGCGGGCCGGCGCCCGGATCTGGCAGATGACGCTGCGAAACGGCGTCGTATCGCGCCGGCCGGGCGCTTTGAATGTCAGCCGCCGATTGCAGAAGGCCTCGTGATGGACGGTCTTTTCCCAGGCGAGGCGACTGAGGCCAAGCAAGCCAAGGCCGGCGCCTATCGGGTGCTGGCGCGCAAATACCGGCCGCAGAGCTTCGACGACCTGATCGGCCAGGAGCCGATGGTCCGCACGTTGACCAACGCCTTCACCAGCGGTCGCATTGCCCAGGGCTACATGCTGACCGGCGTGCGCGGCGTCGGCAAGACCACGACCGCTCGCATCCTCGCCCGGGCGCTGAACTACGAGATCCCCGGCAAGATCGACAAACCGACCATCGACATGCCGGACATCGGCGTGCACTGCCGCGCCATCATGGAAGGCCGCCACGTCGACGTCATCGAGATGGACGCCGCCTCGCACACCGGCATTGGCGACATTCGCGAGATCATCGACGCGGTGCGCTACAAGCCGGTATCGGCGCGCATGAAGGTCTACGTCATCGACGAAGTGCACATGCTGTCGAATGCCGCCTTCAACGGCCTGTTGAAGACGCTCGAAGAACCGCCGGAACATGTGAAATTCATCTTCGCCACCACCGAGATCCGCAAGGTGCCGGTGACCGTGCTGTCGCGCTGCCAGCGCTTCGATCTCCGCCGCATCGATGCCGACGTGCTGGTGAAGCACTTGCGCCGCATCGCCGATCTCGAGCAGGTCGCGGTCGACGACACTGCACTGCGGCTGATCGCGCGCGCCGCCGAGGGCTCCGCCCGCGATGCGCTGTCGCTGCTCGATCAGGCGATCGCGCATGGCGAGGGCGGCATTTCGGCAGAGGAAGTCAGGACGATGCTGGGGCTCGCCGACCGCGCCCGCATCATCGACCTGTTCGAGAAGCTGATGCGCGGCGATGCCGTCGGCGCGCTCGGCGAATTGCGCGGCCAATACGACGTCGGCGCCGATCCGGCGGTGGTCATTGCCGATCTGGCCGAATTCACCCATTTTGTCACCCGGCTGAAGCTGGTGCCCGATGCGGCCAACGATGCCGCGGCGAGCCCGGACGAAGTGGCGCGTGGCCTCACGATGGCCGGCGGTCTGTCGCTCAGGGTGCTCGGTCGTGCCTGGCAGATCCTGCTCAAAGGCTACGATGAGGTGCGTTCGGCGCCGAAAGCCCTTGTCGCTGCGGAAATGCTGCTGATCCGGCTTGCCTATGCCAGCGACCTGCCGACACCCGACGAAGCGCTGAAAGCGTTGCGCGACGGCGGGATAGGGCAGGGGGCGCCGTCGAACGCGCCGCGTGGCGGACCGTCCGGCGGTCCTTCCGCCTCGGCAGGCAACGGCGGTTCAGTCGGCAACGGCGGCGCGGCGTTTGCCATGGCGGCGCCGGCACGCTTGCCTGCAAGCGAGCCGCAGAACCGCCCGCAGACCGAGCGCCAGCCGGTTGCCCGGCTCGTCGCCTCCAATCCCGATCCCCTGCCTGTTGCGGCGCCGGTCGCGCGCCTCGAGCCGCAGGCGCCGAGCTATCAGCTGAATTCGCTGCAGGATATTGCCGCGCTCGCCGCGGAGAAGCGCGACATCCTGTTGAAGCTGGCGATCGAGCGCAGCATGCGCCCGGTGAAGTTCGAACCCGGCCGCATCGAGATCGCGCTGACGAGCGATGCCTCGCGCGACGTGGTGCAGGATCTCTCCCGCAAGCTCGCCGATTGGACCGGCGAGCGCTGGATGGTGATCGTGTCGCACGAGACCGGCAGCACCACCATCGCCGAGGAGCGCGAGGCGGCGCACGACCGGTTGATGAGCGATGCCCGCGCCGATCCGTTGGTGGCGGCGGTCATGCGCCGCTTCCCCGGCGCCAGGATCGTCGACGTGCGCATCGACCGCCCGGCGGCCGAGGCTGCCTCCGACGCGGGGCTTGTGCGCTCACCCACAGGGCCGCTCGACGATGGCGAGATGGCGGACGATTTCGGCGATTTCGATGATTTGCCCAGCTTCGAGCCGGATGATCCGGGCTGGACGCCGGAGGAGTGACAGCTCGGCTCCGGCTCAGGCTTGCGCCACCGCCGTCGGCTGGCTCGCCAGCAGTTGCGCCAAGAACTGACTGCTGGCCGCCTGCACGAGACTGCTCAGGCCCTGCACCGAGCCGCCCTTGGCGTATTGCACCGTGCCGCCCAGGGCCTTGCCCAATTGTGCCAGCCTGGTCTCGGCCAGCCCCGTCCCCGGAGTTCCATTCGCCAGATCGGCCGGGGCGGATACGGCGCTCGGCAGCGTATAGGAACCATCCCTGTAGACGAGCGCGACGGTCTTTCCGTTTTTCTGAATGGAGGCATAGAAATTTTGTGCGTCCTTCGGATCGGTTGCCGCTCCATTGGAGCTGACGTTACTCGCCGCCAAGACCAAATCGGGGACATTGAGCGTGGTATCCCAATCGGCGAGCTTGATCGGCTTCGCCTGCGCTGTGACATCTTTCAACGTGTCGGTCAGACGATACACTTTGGTGACGTCCACGGCCATTCCTGCCATCTTGCAACCCTCCCGGTATGGCAAATCTACCTCATGCCCAAACGGCATGCGCCGCGCCACTCGGATGATAGCAAGCTGATAGCAATGATGATGCCAGAGCAGAAGCCGAGGACATCCGGAGAAAATCAGTGCTACTGCCAAAATGAACGGGCATATTGTGCCGATGATCAGGAAAAAACTGCCTATTGTATGAAGTGCAATCCAGAGTATCTGATGCGTCTATTCCGAAAATTCAAGAATTCAGATCTTCGAATCGGGCCTTTGGGCGGCGGCTCGAGCGGAGACCTGGCTGGCCACTCGATGTGTCGTCTCGGCGTGGCCGGACGGCGGCTTCCGCTCCCTCCGATGCGATCCGCGCATCCGGACTGTTCGGGCATTCCGCTCGCGCCGCAGCATGCTATAGACGTCGGCCAAGTCGCATCGAGATCGGAGACACGTGATGGACTTTCTAGGGCTCATGTCCAAGGCCAAGGAGATGCAGACCCGCATGGCGGCGCTGCAGGAGGAACTCGTCGGCCTGCAGGTCGTCGGCGTGTCCGGCGCCGGCCTGGTCACCGTCACGCTCAACGGAAAGGGCGGTCTGGTCTCGCTGAAGATCGATCCGTCGCTGGCCAAGCCCGACGAGGTCGAGATCCTCGAAGACCTGATCGTCGCAGCCCACCGCGACGCGCAAGCCAAGCAGGAACAGGCGGTTGCCGCGAAGATGCAGGAAATGACCGCCGGGCTCGGCCTGCCGCCCGGCATGAAGTTGCCGTTCTGAGGATCGCATGATGATTGAAATCGCTGCCAGACCCATCGATGCCGCAGCCTTTGCACCCTTCGGCCAGATCGTCGATTGTCCGGATGGGCAGGGACGGGTGAACTTCGCCGCCACGGTGGAAAACCGCCGCCCGGCTGCACGCACCAATCTCGCCTGCGTCCGCCCGCCGGTCACAGATCTGCCGGTCACCGTCGACAGGATGGAACGGCACCCGTTCTCCACCCAGGCGTTCCTGCCGCTCGACGTGTCGCGCTATCTGGTCATCGTGGCGCCGACCAAGGACGGAGGGCCGGATGCGGCCGGGATCATCGCGTTCACCGTGCCTGCGGGGATAGGCATCTCCTATCTGCCCGATGTCTGGCACTGTGGCATGCTGCTGTTGGACCGGCCGGGAACGCTCGCCATGCTGGTGCATGAAGACGGCAGTCCGGACGATTGCATCTATCATCCGGTCCCGCCCTTTGTCGTCGTTGTCTGACGGCGGAAAGGGGGACGACGGCAGCCGGCACCGAGCGGGCGGCGGCCGCTCTCAATCGGAAATGGAGGCGCCATGCGCGTGAGCGAGCCACTGCCGAGCCGGGCCGATCGCCACCAGGCGGCCAAACGCCTGAGGGGCGCCTGGCCACGCGAGGCACACGCCGAACTTGACCTGCCGCGCGGCCGCGATGCGCTCGCCATCCTCTTCGCCCAGGACAGCACCCGGATTGCCAGCCTGGTGCCCGAGCGGCACCGGCGCATGCTGGCGAGCCAGTTCGCCTTCTTCCGCGGCGGCGCTGCCATCATGGCGGCCGACCTGAAGCCGCTGCCGAAACCCGGCCTGACGGTGCAGGCTTCGGGCGATTGCCATCTGATGAATTTCGGCGCCTTCGTTTCGCCGGAAGGGCGCATCCTGTTCGATCTGAACGACTTCGACGAGACCTGCGCCGGTGTCGACTTCACCGTCGACGTCAAACGGCTCGCCGCCTCGATCGCTGTTGCCGCCGACGACTTCGGCATCGGGCCGAGGCGGAGCCACGCGATCGTCCGTCGCGCGGTGAAATCCTATCGCGAGTTCATGCGCGAACTGGCGAAGCTGTCGCCGCTGCAGATCTGGCAGCAGCGCATCCTGTTCGACGATGAGCTCGACCGCATCGAGGACCGGCGGCTGCGCCGCGTCATCCGGCGCGGCCTGATCAAGGCCGAAGCCACGATGTCGGCGGACGACGATGTGCCGCACCTCGATCTCTCCGGCCCGGTGGCGCGCTTCGAGGACCGCGACAAGAAGATCTTCCATGGCGACGAAGAAACGCGCGGACTGCTTCGCGAGGCTGTCGAGGCGCTCGCGGCCTATCCTCGGACGTTGCAGCCCGACCGGCGTCGGCTGATCGAGCGCTACGCCCTCGTCGACACCGCCATCAAGATCGTCGGCGTCGGCTCGGTCGGCACACTCTGTGCCATCGGGCTGTACTGCACCGCCGACAACGACCGGTTCGTGCTGCAGATCAAGGAGGCCAAGCCCTCGGTGATCGCCGATCTGGCCGAGGCGCCTCCGGCGATCGACGATGACGGCCGCCGCGTTGTCGACGGCCAGCGGGCGTTGCAGGCGGCGACCGACGTGTTCCTCGGCTGGATACCGAAGACCAAGAGCAAGTGGCGCTTCTACGTCCGCCAGTTGAAGAACCAGCGGCTGGCTTCGCTCGGCGATCTGATCGCCGAGGAAATCGAAGACGGAGCGGTGCTGTCGGCCTATGCCGAACTCTGCGCCCGCACGCTGGCCCGAGCGCATGCGCGCAGCGGCGATCCCGCTGCCATCGGCGGCTACCTCGGCTCCGGCGCGGCCTTCGACGCAGCGGTTGCCGACTTCGCCAACGCCTATGTCGACATCAATCGCAAGGACTACGCCGCGCTCGCCGCCTTCGCCGCGGCGTCGAATGCCGGCCGTGAAGGCTGACCCGAATCGCCGGTGACGGAGCGGCGGACCCAGCTCCCCTGCCGCTCGGTCCGGGACGTCGGCGGTTGCGGCCGATGGTTTTCCGGCGTCGAAAAATTGTCTGACTTTCCGAATCTTTAGTTGTGGGTACTCGCGAATCGCAAGGCTATCGGTGCAGTCGTTGGTGCTGGCAGGCGTGGCGCGTATTCAGCTCTCGTACAAACCTGCGGTCGGTGCCACGAGTCATGCAAGTGCATGAAGTTGATCGTCGTTCATATCCGCTTGCCGGGACAGTCTTTATGTGACAGAAACCTGAGCAACTGAGGGGCGCACCTGTAGGTGCTGGGGAATCGTTGCCGTCTGATGGTCGATCTTCTGTCGCGGGCCTGGGGCCGGGCCTTAGCTGATGAACGTGACGCTGCAGCGCTTGGCAGGCCGGAGAGCCGGCAGCGTTCGCAGTCTGCCGGAGAGCCGGCCCAGCCCGATCCCGGTCAAGGCGTGACGAATATAGGCGTTGAATCCGGCGCGGCGCTCGATGCGTACGGCCTCTTCACGCGAGGCAACGACGGCATTGTGAAGGTTGGCGTGGGTTCGGTCCTCAAGATTTTCTACTACGCCTACGCTTTGGCGCGCTTTGCCAGCTTGAAGAAATCGGTCGTCTTTCTCGGGCGTTCGCTGTCTCAGCTGACGAAGGCGGCGCACTGGATCGATTTCATCGAGCACTTCGGTCGCGTCACCCGGCTCGGCCAACCGCCGCTCGAACTGGTGCGCAAATCGCTGGCGACCTATTTCCTGCATCCTTGCGCGATGGACTGGAAGCAATCGCTGCTGATGACGCATTTCGAGGTCTCCGAGCGGGTGTTTCGCCGCGAGACGCTGGAGGCGCTTTGGTCCGGGCACATCGTTACCCTGGGCCGTGTCGCCGGCCGCTGCGAGAACTATTCCGTCTACCTCTGTCGCTCCGATCAGGCCGGTGCCCGGCATGAGGGCGAACTGACGGTCTCGCTGTTCCACGGCACACTGCCGATTCGGCTCTATCGCATGACGTTCATCTTCGTCACCGACCCGGATGGCGGCGTGTCGCTGGCCGTTGGCGGCATGCAGGGGCCCGGCGTTCCGGACGCCAAATCGGCGCTTGTCCATGCGACGCGTGATCTCGGCGGCCTGCGGCCCAAGGATGCCGTCCTGCTGGTGTTGAAGGGCCTGGCATTTCGGCTCGGCGCGACCAAGGTTTACGGCGTCGCCAATGCCTCGCACATCATCAATCGCCGCCGCGCTCGCCGTCGCGACCTGCTGCATACCGACTACGATTCCTATTGGCGCGATCGCGGCGGCAACGAGGGGGGCTCCTTCGGCTTCATCCTGCCGATCGAGGCGCTTGAGCCAGCCACGGCCACGGTCAGCCGGCGTTCGGCGGCCAAATTCGCCTTCTGGCGCATCGGCATGTCATCGTTCTAGGGCGCGATGCTTTCACATGCTCCCACGCAACAGCATCGCGATCAGCATCAGAGACTTAGGGCGGGCTGGCGGGAATTGCCGCCTCGATCGGATCGGACGCGTCGCGCTCGATCAACCGGCCCGACAGCACCATCTTTCTCGGCGGAGCGTCGGGCCGCTCCAGCCGGTCGAACAGCAGCGACATGGCGCTCTGGCCGATCTCGTCGATCGGCTGTTCGATGACGGAGAGCCCCGAGCCGATCAGTTCCGTCCACAATTCGTTGTCGAACCCGGCGAGTGTCACGTCGCCCGGGATCGTGAGGCCCGCCGCCCTGACCGCCTTGACCATGCCGAGAAGCAGGAGGCCGTTGGAGGCGATGAAGGCGCGGGGATGGTCGGGCTCGGCCAGCCAGCCGGCGAGTTCGGTCGCGGCGCCGGCGATCGTCGGTGCGGCGAAACGCGCCTCCGGCGTGAGACCGGCGTTGCGCATCGCCGCGGCATAGCCTTCGTGCCGCTCGACCGCCGTCGACGACGTATTGCCGAAGATGCCGCCGATGCGGCGGTGGCCGAGGTCGACCAGATGCTCGATCAGCTGCCGCGTTGCCCGCAAATTGTCGATGACGACGGCATCATGCGTGCCCAGCGGCCCGGTACGGTCGACGAGCACGACGGGGAAATCGAAGGACAGCCGCTCGATCCGGTCGGCCGTCTGACGGGTCGGCGCGATGATCATGCCGGTGACCCGCTCCTCCTCCATCAGCCGCAGGTACATCGCCTCGCGCTCGGGGTTCTCGTCGGTGTTGCACAGGATCACCCGCATGTCCGCGCGGAAGGCGACGTCCTCGACCGACCGCGACAGGGCGGTGAAGAATGGGTTGCGGATGTCGGAGACGATGAGGCCGATGGTGCGCGAGTGCTTCGATCTGAGCCGCCGGGCCGACAGGTTGGGGCGATAGCCGGTGGCGCGGACCGCCGCCTCGACCCGTTCCTTCAGCGCAGGGCTGACCGAGCCGCCGCTCAGGACGCGCGACACCGTGGCGGTGGAAACGCCAGCCGCCGCCGCGACATGCTTGATGCCGACGCCCACATCTGTAAACGTTCTCGTCATGCGGTTCATAACATTGCCGCCCTCAGGCGAACATCTACGCATTTATGCGTCGTTTACAGCATTAAACAGTGTGATATCAGTGGTGTCAAGATGTAATCGTTTTCTTAGCGCCCATCATGCGTAGTCAACTACAAGACATCACACGGTTTCCACGCTCGGACCGACGATTCGCCGGTCCTGCCCGGGCCCCCGCGAGGCCGCCGCAGGACGAGGTGCGGCGGCCAGCGGAGCGCGAAGCGGGACCGATCTTATCCGCCGGTGATCCGGCTGTCCTTGACGGAGGTCACACATGACCGCCGACGTACATTTGACCGATGCCGTGACGGTCACGCTCAATCCGGCCATAGACCTGACGGTCTCCGTCGACCGTTTCTCGCTCGGCCGGGTGCAGCGGGCGCGCGGCACGCAATCCTGCGTCGGCGGCAAGGGCGTCAACGTCGCCGGCTGTCTTGCCGACTGGGGGCTGAAAGTCGATGCCACCGGGATCCTCGGCCGCGCCAACGATCGCGTCTTCGTCGATTTCTTCGCCGAGAAGCGCATCGCCGACCGCTTCATCCGCACCACCGGCGAGACGCGGACCAACTTCAAGATCGCCGACACGTTTTCCGGCGACGTGACCGAGGTGAACCTGCCGGGCCTCGAAGTCTCGCCGTCGACGTTCGCCACCATGCGCGCCACGCTGCAGCGCGCCGTCGTCCCCGGACGTCCGGTGGTGCTGGCCGGCTCGCTGGCGGAAGGCCTGTCGGTCACGACCTGGGTCGATCTCATCGCCGACGTCACCGAACGCGGCGGCCGCGTGGTGCTCGACACGTCCGGCTCGGCGCTCGCCGCCACCTTGGGCGGCCCGCATGTGCCCCATGTCATCAAGCCGAACCGCGCCGAGCTTGAAGAAGTGGTCGGCCGGCCGCTGCCGGAGACGGCGGATATCGTCGCCGTGGCGCGCCATCTGGTCAAGCGCGGCGTCGGGCTTGTCGTGGTCTCGCGCGGGCCAAAGGGGGCGATCTTTGTCGACAAGACCGAGGCGCTCGAAGTGGTGCTGCCGGCGAAGAACGTGCTGACCAACGTCGGCGCCGGCGACGCCATGGTCGCCGGCCTCGTCGCCGGCATGATCGAGGGTGCGCCGCTCGAACGTCTGGCGCGGCTCGCGGTCGCCTTCGCGTCGGCCAAGCTCGACCGGATCGGGCCGCATATCGGTCCTGCTTCCGAGGTGGAGGGGCTGGCCGCCGCGGCCAAGGTCACGGTTCCGGCCTGAGGTGGTCGGAGCCGGCCGCAGCGCGCGGCATGTTTCAAGTCCCTGGCCCCAAGCGCCGGACAGGACGGGTCCGGTGTGACGGGGGGGCGGACGGGCGGGGTTGCCCCGCCGGGAGGTTTCGGAATACGGCCCGATCGGGCCGACCCTGGTTTGCCGGACGGATCCGGCTTTGCTGACGACCGGTGCGGCCTGCGACCTGATGCCATCAGGTTGGACGCCGTCTTGGAATGAGCGTGGGAGCACGATTGCGTCGGAGCGCAGATCGTGCTGTGACGATCCGATCGAAGCCGCGATCCCGTCCGGCAACCCCGAACGACCCCGCCGGCGCCGGCTGACGGCTGGTCGCGGCAGGGTGTGTGCATGTGCTATTCCGCTTAACGACCCGGACCATGCCATCGGCTTCCGGGTGCCCCTGATCAGGAGACGACGTCATGGCATTGGTTTCTCTGCGGCAGTTGCTCGATCACGCGGCCGAACACGGCTACGGCATGCCCGCCTTCAACATCAACAACATGGAACAGATGCTATCGGTCATGGCCGCCGCCAAGGAGACCGACAGCCCGGTCATCATGCAGGCCAGCCGCGGCGCCCGTGCGTTTGCCAACGACATCGTGCTGAAGCACCTGATCCAGGCCGCGATCGAGCTTTATCCGGACACGCCGTAGTGCATGCACCAGGACCACGGCAACTCGGAGGCCACCTGCCTGTCGGCCATCACCAACGGCTTCTCCTCGGTGATGATGGACGGCTCGCTGAAATCCGACGGCAAGACCCCGGCCGATTTCGACTATAACGCCGGCGTGACCGGTCGCGTGGCCGAACTGGCCCATCTCGTCGGTGCCTCGACCGAAGGCGAACTCGGCGTGCTCGGCTCGCTCGAGACCGGCATGGGCGACAAGGAAGACGGCCA
>JARLIU010000313.1 GCA_031291595.1 Ancalomicrobiaceae bacterium
AGTCTCCGCTCTTTCGGCGGCTGCTCGGATGGCGAAGCCGAGGTCCGCCCACTGCCGGGTGGGCGCTTGAGGGGCAATCTGAATTTCATAGGGCGTTCGTCGGACGGTTTGATGACGGAGAAAGGAGGCACGAGCGGGTTGCCCGTGCTGTCTAGCACGAAGCCGGACGCGGTGCCATGCATGGCCGATCGTGAATTGGTCCGACGTAGAGATCCGGATCGCGCGACGTCAGCCGGCTATTCGTCGTCGTCCTCGTTTCCCGGGGTGATCGAGCCGGTGAAGGTCGGCAGGCCATAGGCCATCGGCCCATCGTACAGCTGGCCGCCCTTGCAGACGCGGCGATGCGACTTCAGCCGTGCCGCCATGTCGAGGTGGAAGTGGTCGTGATGGTCGGAATTGTAGTCGGGGCCGAGCACCGTGTTGAACACCGCGCAACTCTCGCCGCCGACCATGCGCAGGAACTGCCGGTAGACCGGATCGGCGCCGTTCCAGTCACGCGCCACGAGGATCTCGCGCCCGTCGGCGAAGATGAAGCCACCGACGTCGATGGCATCCATATAGGCGTGTTCCGATACCGACGCGACGCCGGCGATATGGCGGCAGCTGTAGGAGCCGAGGAGCTTCAATTTCACCACCGGCTGGCCGATATAGGTCGCCGCATTGGGCTGCACCACCCGCTCCATCCAGTCGTCCATGGCCACTGTCATCGGGCAATTGAGCAGCGCCGCCGAGGATAGTTCCACCATGCCGTTGGAGACCGCCGCCACCTTGAACGGATGATCGGCGCCGCAATCGAGTTGGCCATGGTCGAGTTCCGGCAGCGGCGTGATCGCGGCGCTGGTCTTCAGCCGGCCGGAGGCAAGGCATTGCGCCTCGGCCTCGTGCCGCCATGGGGCGCGATAGGATCCGCTGAAGCCCCACAGGCTGCAGCCGGCCAGCACCAGCGCCAGGGCGCCGAACGAGAGAGCGACGAGAAACACACGCTTCATTTGCGTATAATTGTCGCGAAATGGCAAAGGGTCCGTTAAGCTCTCCGGCGTTGCGACTCATTCTGGCAGCGACGCGATATCGGCCATCCCCTGCGCATCTGCTACGCTCGGCCAGAAGCGAACTGCTGCTCGACCCGCATGTGCACCGACATCAATGCAAACGCCTGCGCCCGCGACGAAAATCCCGCTGGCGCCGCCGAGACATGCGCTTTCCGGCTAGATTTGACCATCATGAGCATTGATTCGCCCCGCTTCATCCTGTTCGCCGCGCTGGCTCTGGCGCTGCCCGCCTCCGCCCTGGCCGAAACCCCGCCGGTGCCACCCCAGACCACGTCCCCGCAGCCGGCGCAGCAACCGACGGCGCCCCATGCGGCGGCCATCTGTCCGCTGCCGTCGCGCGCCGGCGAAAAGCTGGTGCGCAAGAACGTGCCCGAGGCGCATGTCGCGATGCCGGATTATGCCGATCTCGCCACCGTGCCGGTGGCAGCCGAACTCTCCGGCTCGATCCGCCGGGTGGAACTGCCGCCCGGCAAGAAGCTGGTGGCACTGACCTTCGATCTCTGCGAAACACCCAACGAAGTGGCCGGTTACGACGGTGAAATCGTCGAGACGCTCAGGGCCGAGCATGTGCCCGCGACGTTCTTTTCCGGCGGCCATTGGGCGGTGACGCATGCCGCCCGGTTCGGCGAGATGGCCGCGGACGGCTCGTTCGAGATCGGCAACCACACCTGGACCCACGCCAACTTGCGGCTGGCCGATCCAGACAAGCTGAAGCGCGAAATCCTGGCGCCGATCGCCGCCTTCGCCGAGGTCGCCGGCCGCTCGACATGCCACCGCCCGGACGCAGCGGCAGACGCGCCGATGCCGCGGCCTCGCCTGTTCCGCTTCCCGTTCGGCGCGTGCAATCCGGCGACCATGAAGGCGGTCAACGATGCCGGCATGCTGGCGATCCAATGGGACGTCGCGACCGACGATGCCTCGCCGTTCCGCTCCGCCGACATGATCGTGAAAGACACACTGCCGCATGTCCGGCCCGGTTCGATCATCCTCGCCCACGCCAACGGCCGCGGCTACCACACCGGCTCGGCGCTGCCGCGGCTGATCCGCGAGCTGAAGCGCCGCGGCTACGAATTCGTCACCGTGAGTGAACTCCTCGCGGCCGGTCGGCCAGTGATCGCCGCCTCCTGCTACGACGAGCGGCCGGGCGATACCGACAAATACGACACCTGGGGCCTGCACAAGGCCGCTGCCCTGCCGAAGCCGCAACCGCCTGCGGCCATACCGATCAAGCTGCCAGCGGCGGTCGATACCCGGCCGCCAGCCGCGCCGAGGCCGATTGAACCGGGCCTCAACGGGAGGATCAACTGATGTCGCGGCCTGCGCCTTTTTCCGCCGAGAGCTACGAGTTGAAGGCCCTGGGCGACCCGTCGACTGTCGTTGCCCGCCTCGTCGAAGCCACACCGCTCGCCGAAGCCATCGGCGAGCTCGTCTCCGGCATGGATCCGTGGCGGCGCGGCGGGCGAACGGCGGCGGTGATGACCGAACGATTCCGCAAAACAGATCCGAGCGCCCATCGATTCGCCGTAGTCGCGCCGGATACTGTGCTCCTCGGCGCGGTGATCGTGCGTCACCCCTTCATGAAGGGGCCCTACCTCGAAACACTCGGGCTCATCGCCGAAGCGCGTCGGCAGGGCATCGGCCGCGCCGTCATCGACTGGATGGCCGAGGAAGTGGCGGGAGAAGAGCGCAATCTCTGGCTCTGCGTATCCCGCTGGAACGCGCCGGCACGTCGGTTCTACGAAAGGATGGGGTTCGTCGAGATCGGGATCATACCGGATCTGGCCCTCGCGGGAACGGACGAGGTGTTCATGCGAAAGACGATTTCGCCCGCCGCGTAACACAACTTGCTCGCCCCACGTAGTACTGCGTATTGCAACGCAATATTAGTGGTCCAGATTACTTACGTGTATGATTCTCTAAAAGTAATACAAATAGAATGGGAGGAGATCATGTACGTAAATGTGGCATGTAAGGCACTAGCCGAAGGTCATCGGCTCGCGGTCGAATGCGACGGCACCCGGCAGGTAGTCGAAGTGCATGCGGTCGGCCTGTCGATCTCCGGCAACGAGGCGCTGTTGGGCTATATCGTGCGCAACGAGAAGGGCATGATTACCGGGACCGATGCGCCCGGCTGGCGGTTTCTGACCTTCGACAAGGTCGAGAAGATCGACGAACTCGATGAGCTTTCGCTCGCTCCGCGGCGCGAATTCCATCGTGACGACGCCCGCTTCGTCCGCATCTACCGGCAAATGTGACCAACTCGGGCCTCACACGGCCCAGCGCAGCAGGATCGTGCCGGCAGGCGCTTCGGAACACCCCTACTGAAGCGCGGTTAGACTTCGCGCTTCAGCCGCCCTGGTTGAAATGCAACCAACCGGCGCAAATGCAACTGCAGCGGCATCCGACCCCGGCGCGACTGCCGGCTTGCCGTGCGGTCAGTACGCTTTGATCATCGCTTCGAACTTCGGCCGTGCCTCTGCGAGCGTCGCCTCCGTCTGGGCGTCGAGCGTCAGTTGCACGACGAAGGGGGATTCGTCGACATCCTTGTCGGTAAACTGCGCAATCAGCTGGATCGGCCGCGGCTTGCGCGCCGGAGCAACAAGCTTGGTCACGTTCACCGGACCGCCGAGGCGGCGGTTGACGATTGCCGGCAGTTGCGACTGGATCACATTGGCGAATTTCTGCTTGAAGGCATCGATCTCGCGGCTTTCGAAGGTGGCGAGCGGCATCTTCAGCTTGTTGAGCAGCACCAGCGCACTCAGCACATAGGGGGCATTGTCGAAAGCGCGCCCCTTCGGCACCCAGACGACGCGGCCCTGCCGGGCGCCGGCGATCTTGTCCTCCACCCAGCCGGCCGGCAGCTTGAACGAGGCCCGGAACTGCGGGCAGATCGCCTTGGCGCGCCCTTTGAGGCAGACGAACAGCACGCTCTGCACGTCGGCTTGTGCCGGCGCCTGAGCCATGGCGCCGAGCAACAGCGCCATCAGTGTCACAGCGACGCCGGAGCGCGGAAAACGAAGAGACATGAAATTCCGTTCCTTCCGGCCTCAGCCGGGGACGCCGCGCCAACATGGGCCGCGGGAGGCGACTCGATCGCCATTAGCCATACACATGGTCGGCGCCGAATCCATGGCGCCAGTGTCGGCACCGGATCATTCCATCCGCTGTCCGGCACTTTGCCGGTCCAGTGTTGCAACTGTGCAGTGGCCTGCCGCTGGCCGCTCCCGCGCATGGCACGGATGACGGCCGGACTGCCGGCGCCCGGTTCAGCCGCAGCGCCCGGTCAGCGTCGCCTCCATCGCCGCGACCGGCGGGCGGATGTCGACGCCGTGCGCCACAAGCCAAGCGTCGTCGTAATAGGTGGTGCGGTAGCGCTCGCCGGAATCGCACAAGAGCGTCACGACCGAGCCGGCCTCGCCGCAAGCGCGCATCTCCGCCATGATTCTGAGGCAGGCGACGAACGCCGTCCCGGTCGAGCCGCCAACCCGGCGGCCAAGCAGGCGCGACATGAGCCAGGCCGCGCCGATCGACCAATCGTCGTCGACCGCCTCCGCCCGGTCGATGACGCTCGCCAGGAATGACGGTTCGACGCGGCCCCGGCCGATCCCCTCGATCAGCGACGAGCTGCAACCGCTGGTCTCGGCAGCGTCGCCGCCATTGACCAGCCGGTGGAACACCGACTGCGTCGGATCGGCGAGGGCAAGCCTGGTCGCATGCCGGCGATAGCGGATGTGGCGACCGATGGTTGCCGATGTCCCGCCGGTGCCGGCCCCGACGACGATCCAGGCCGGCTCGGCAAAGCGCTCGGCCCGCATCTGCTCGTACAGCGATTGGGCGATATTGTTGTTGCCACGCCAGTCGGTCGCCCGCTCGGCATAGGTGAACTGGTCCATGAAGTGACCGCCGCTGCGGCGGGCAATCGCCGCCGCTTGTGAATAGATGGCGCCCGGTTCGTCGACGAAAGCGCAGGTGCCGCCGTAGAAGCGGATCGCCTCGATCTTCTCCCTCACCGTCGAGCCCGGCATCACCGCGACGAACGGGAGCCCGATCAGCCGGGCGAAATAGGCCTCGGACACCGCCGTCGAGCCGCTCGAGGCTTCGACCACCGTCATGCCCTCGTCCAGCCAGCCGTTGCAGATGGCATAGAGGAACAGCGAACGCGCCAGCCGGTGCTTCAGGCTGCCGGTGATGTGCGTGGATTCGTCCTTCAGGTAGAAATCGATGTCGGGGAAGCCGGGGAGCGGCAGCCGGATCAGGTGCGTATCGGCACTGCGCGTCATATCCGCCTCGATCGCGGCGATGGCACGCGCCCCCCACGCGGCAGAGCGGGACGTGGTGCGGGCGTGGAACGACATCGATCGATCTCCGAATGCGGCTCGGCGGCGGGGCTAGCCGAAAAGCGACAGGCTGGCGGGGACCGAAATATGCTGCGCCACAAATCTAATTTTCGGCCACTCTGTAATTTATGGTTCTAATATATCTCATCACGATAGAAATCAATGCTAATTTACGCACAGAATATAGCAAATTCATCTATTTTCAGCGACAGCCGCCGCCTCCCCGGTTGCACGCCGCCCGCCGGCCCGCCCATTGCCCCGCCTCGAAGCAACCGCTACATAAGCGCCGAGCAAGAGCGCCGGCAGCGCTCGACCCAATTCCCCCAATCCGGACTTGAACGGCGGCGAGGCCTCGATGGCTCAGTACGAATATGTCTATTACATGCACGGCCTCACCAAGGCCTATCCCGGCGGCAAGAAAGTCCTCGAGAACATCCACCTGCAGTTCTTCCCCACGGCCAAGATCGGCATCCTCGGCGTCAACGGCTCGGGCAAGTCGACGCTGATGAAGATCATGGCCGGGCTCGACACCGACTTCACCGGCGAGGCCTGGGCCGCCAAGGGGGCGACCGTCGGCTATCTGCATCAGGAGCCGCCGCTCGATTCCAGCCTCGACGTCCTCGGCAACGTCATGATCGGCGTCAAGGACAAAACCGATCTAGTCCATCGCTACAATGAGATCGGGCACCTGATCGCGGAGGACTATTCCGAAGAGCTGATGGAGGAAATGACCAAGCTGCAGGATCAGATCGACGCCCACGGCCTGTGGGACATCGACAGCAAGGTCGAAATGGCGATGGACGCGTTGCGCTGCCCGCCGGCCGACGCCGACGTCACCAAACTGTCGGGCGGCGAGCGTCGCCGCGTCGCGCTCTGCCAGTTGCTGTTGTCGGAGCCCGACCTGCTCCTCCTCGACGAACCGACCAACCACCTCGACGCCGAAAGCGTGCAGTGGCTGGAAACGCACCTGCGCGACTACAAGGGCGCCGTGCTGATCGTCACCCACGATCGCTACTTCCTCGACAATGTCACCTCATGGATCCTCGAACTCGACCGCGGCCGCGGCATCCCCTATGAGGGCAACTATTCGTCCTGGCTCGAACAGAAGCAGAAGCGCCTGATCCAGGAAAACCGCGACGAAGAGAACCGCATGCGCCAGCTCAAGATGGAGCAGGAGTGGATCGCCGCTTCGCCCAAGGCTCGCCAGGCGAAATCGAAGGCGCGCATCCAGCGCTACGAAGATCTGGTCGCCAAGGCCAACGACAAGGTCATCACGCCGACGCAGATCATCATTCCCGTCGCCGAACCGCTGGGCAAGAACGTCATCGCCTTCGACGGCCTGTCGAAATCGTTCGGCGACCGGCTGCTGATCGACAATCTGACGTTCAAATTGCCGCCGGGCGGCATCGTCGGCGTCATCGGCCCGAACGGCGCCGGCAAGACGACGCTGTTCCGCATGATCACCGGCCAGGAGACGCCCGACTCCGGCAACATCACCATCGCTGAAGCGGTCAAGCTCGGCTATGTCGACCAGTCGCGCGACTCGCTCGACGCCAAGAAGACCGTGTGGGAGGAGATCTCCGGCGGCGCCGAAGTGTTCTACCTCGGCAACAAGCGCGAGATGAACTCCCGCGCCTACTGCGGCGCCTTCAACTTCAAGGGCGGCGACCAGCAGAAGAAGATCGGCATGCTGTCGGGCGGCGAGCGCAACCGCGTGCATCTGGCCAAGATGCTGAAGGAGGGGGCCAACCTGCTGCTCCTCGACGAGCCGACCAACGACCTCGACGTCGAGACCCTGCGCGCCCTCGAAGAAGCGCTCGAGGACTACGCCGGCTGCGCCGTGGTCATTTCGCACGATCGCTGGTTCCTCGACCGCCTCGCCACCCACATCCTGGCGTTCGAGGACGACAGCCATGTCGAATGGTTCGAAGGCAACTTCCAGGACTACGAAGAAGACAAGAAGCGCCGGCTTGGACAGGACGCCACCCAGCCGCATCGCGTCCGCTACAAGCCGCTGACGAGGTGACGCGCTGACGCACGACCGCGAGAACGACCGGGGGCCACTCCCGGCCGTCTCGTTCGGCGGAACCTCGCTGCTCGGTCGGCTCAGCAGTAGGAGCGCAGGATCCCGTTGAGCAGGCCCGCCACCGAGTGATGGTGGTGGCGCAGAAGAAACAGCGGGTTGGGTGCGCAGTCATAGTCGTCGTAATAGTCGGGACCGGCGAAGTAGGGACCGCCGAAATACGGCCCGCCGGCGTAGCGGTGGTGGCCGTGGTAGCCACGATAGACCTGCCGCGGCCCGTGGAACCCCGGATGCACCCCTCCGGGGCTGGCACGGAACCCCGGGCTGGCACGGAACCCTGGATGGAACCCCGGTCCGGCACTATGCATGGTCCCCCTGCTCGGAATGTACATCGGGCGGGCGTCCGCCACCGATACACTGCCGACGACCAGGAGAATAGCGGCGAGAACTGCTGTAGTTTTCATATTTCACCTCCCGGTAACAATGTGCTTCGCTGTGCAGTTTCCTGGCATTTCTGCGGGAAGCGCACACTCGAACTAACCTATGCCCGAACAGCGCATAAGTGACGCGCCAGCATTTCGCCTGTCCAGGCGTCGGGAGCACATACATGAGGTAGGGTTTATTCGAAAATCAGCAACAACCTCCGGCCTCACGACTGGTAAAATGCTTGTGACGGCTAGCCCATAAACGGTCAGCCTAACGACAGGATCAAGTCGAACCCGCGGAGTGCCATAGTAAAGCGCGCGCAGACGACGGGGTTTTGACCAAAGCTCGCAGCCATATCGTTCCGGGCAAGGCGAGGGGTGCGACAGCAACTCGCTCAAACGTGCCAATCCGCTGCAGGACCTTAAGCATCGGAGCAGTCCAGCTGATCGGAAAGCGTGTTTCAGCGCGCCCCCGCAAGCGGGATGCGGGGCCGAGCCAGATCCGGTGCCGAACCGCGAACCAGAACGCTGAACTGGTTCCGGCCGCCCTTCCGGCGCTCCGGCGGCTCATTTCACGATCGGCGCCATGACCTTGACGGTCGCCGCCGCGCCGCTGTCGATGGCGAGCCGAACCTGCTTCGGATCGAGCACGAAGCGGGTCGGGATCTGTTCGAGCTTGCCCTTGGTCGCCGGATCGAGATCCTCGAACGACACCCGATCGATGCGCACCTCGACATTGTGGCAGTCCCAGCCGTCGGTCGAGCCGCGCACGTCGGCGACTTCTTGCGAGGAAAGCGAGCAGCGCCAGGCCTTCAGCCGCTCCTCCCAGCGCTGCATCTCCAGCCGTGACACCTCGAAGGAATTGCGCACGGAGGAATCGATCGCGGTGGCGGTCACCGCTTCCAGCAGTTCCGTGCCGTTCGGCCCTTCGAGCGTACGCGACCAGTCGGACGGCAGCGTGCGGCCGCTGTCGACGACGATGAACAGGAATTTCTGCAGCGCGATGGCGTCCTGGCGCGAGAGCGGCTGATACGGTTCGTCGGCGGAGGCCAGCGCGACGTTGACGCCGTCGAGCCCCCAGTTGTCGGTCAGTCCGCCGTCGAGCAGCTTGACGAAGGAAATGTCGTTGACGTTGCGGTAGCGCCTGAGCGCCGCGCCATAGGCCCGCACGTTGGCCGACGCGTTGCGGTCGTCCACGACCTGCTGCAGCCGGCGCGGAATCTCGAAGCCGCATTTGTCGGCATAGGACTTGATCACCACCGGCGCGAAGACGATCGGCACCGCCGCCGAGGCCGCCACCGCTTCGGCGACCGGATAGGCGTTCAGGTCGGAACAGATCGCGGCAAACGTCACCGGCTCGAAGATGAAGGCGGTCTTGGCGTTGATGTCGGAGGCGTTGATCCACACCCGCGGCCGGCCCGGACGGTTCATGTCGGCAAAAGTCGCCTTGCCGAAGACATTCTTCTCCAGCCAGGTCGGCAGGCCGGAGCGGTCGTTGACGCCGCTCCCCAACGCCCGCGCCATGTTGTCGACCGAGTAGATCTGGGTGCGCAGCGATTCCTCGGCATTGCGGTAGAGGAAGCGGCTTTCGAAGTCGGCCAGCGCGGCGCGACCCTTGAGGCCGAAATAGGCCGCGGTCACCGAGCCGCCGGAGACGCCGGAGACGAAGCGCACCTGATCCAGCAGCCGGCCGCCCTCGGGCAGGCGCACCTGGTCGAGCCCTTTCAACACGCCGAACGAAAACGCCGCCGCGCGCGTGCCGCCGCCCGAAAACGCCAGCCCGACGATGGTCGTCCTGAGACTGTCGTCGCCGGTGATCGGTTCGGCCGCGGCCAGTTGCGGGATCGCCGACGGCAGATTGATCGGCGCATTGTCGAGCGAGGCGCAGGCAGCCGGGAGGCCGGCCACACCGATCGCCAGCGCCCGCCAGACGGCGCTCCGACACCTGCCGAATAGGTCTTGCGGCAACTGATTACCCCCGTGCCAGCAGTCGGCCTTCGCATTGTCCGAGAATGGGGCGAAGGCATGGCGGTTGCGGCGAATGGCTGATCTCCCCGACCGCGCCAATCGCCGGGGAGCGGGTTCAGTACGCCGTTCCGCAGCCGGACGGCAGATATTTCTGCAAACTCGGCCGCGTGTAGCCAGGTCTCCTTGCACGCCTGAGGCGGCCACGGCAGCCGCAGCGTTAATCATCGCGGCCGCTGTCCGCCCTCCGCCACTGGTTTGCCGGCCGACGGGCACTCCACCGAAGCGTCTGTCGCGGTTGGCGAATCCCAGTACCAAGTCCTTCTCTTTCCAACAGAAACATTTCCGCATGCCCGCCAAGATTAAAGTAAATTTTGTCTCACGAATATCCGTTGCCTTCTCATTACTTGGCTTACCCTCGATACACTTCAGCTGTGGTACATTGTTGCCAATCAGAATTACGGGGGCATACGATGAGTAACTCTGTGTTTGAGCGAGAGGCACAGTCATGAGTCCCGAAATGTCTCAATTTCCAGATCTACTAGACGTATCTAGTCTGATGTCTCAGACATCAACGCTGCGCCACGAGCGCCGCGACGCGCTCGCCCGGCAACTGGCGACGCTCTATGAAGTGTCCGCCCCCTATTTCGGCGAACGCGAAGTCTCCGAGTTCGACGTGCTGTTCGGCGAATTGTTCGACAGCACTCTGCCCGAGACCCGCGCCTACATGTCGGAACAGTTGGCGCCGATCCCCAATGCGCCGCACGGCATCACGCTGCGGCTGGCCGGCGAAGACATCGAGATCGCCCGCCCGGTGCTGCTGCACTCGGTGGTCCTGACCGACGACGACCTGATCCTCATCTGCGAGGATAAGGGCAGCGGCCACATGATCGCCATCGCCCAGCGTGACAAGCTGACGACCAACGTCTCCGACGTGCTGGTGTTCCGCGGTGACGATGTGGTGCGGGTGCATCTGGCGCAGAACCAGCGTGCGGCCATCTCGCCGCGCGGCTTCAGCCGGCTCGCCGGACAGGCCCGCAACGACAAGTCGATGGAACAGATCCTCGTATCGCGTCCTGACCTGCCGGGCGTCGCCGTGCACATCTTGGTCAAGTTCGGCAGCGACATTTCGCGCGAGGCTCTTGCTCCCGCCTCCGCCAAGCCGCTGATCGGCATAGCGCTGCCACGCGGCCGCGAGCTGGACGAGATCGACTTCAACGCCGCCAAGGCTCGTGTCGACCAATTGTCGCAGCAGGGCATCTACGGCGAACCGCTGCTGATGCGCTTCATCGCCGAAGAGAAGCTGGCGGAAAGCCTGGTCTCCTTCGCCCGCATCGTCGGCATCAACCTCGGCGAGGTGAAAGCCTGGTATCAGTCGGACCGGCCGGATACGCTGCTCGTCGCCGCCAAGGCCTATGGGCTGGAATCGCGCACCGTATTCGGTCTGCTCAGCCTCGGCTGGTGGCGCCATGCGCTCGACCCGATCGCCCGACAGAACGCCATCCAGCGCTACCACGCGCTGACCAAGGTGCAGGCAGTCAAAATGCTCGGCCTGTGGCGCAAGACCCGCCACGCCGCCACCCACCCCAATGAGCGGCTGAACTGAGCGCGGGCGATCTCGCTCCGCCCCATCGGATCAGCTGAAACGGTACGGCCGGAGATGCCACCATCTCCGGCCGTACCGTTTCAGCCAACCGCCTGCGGGGTTTTCTCCGGCGCCCAATGCCGTTATCTACAGGCGGCATGAAGCTCGATATCTCCGAACTCGTCCCCGCCTTCCCAGCCTTCCGCGTTGCCGCCCTGGTGGCGACCGGCATGCGACTGTCGCCCGAGCGCGCCGAAGAGCTCGACGACATCATCGCCGCGCGCGAGGCCGCGGTCCGCCGCGCCTGGGGCGGGCGCGAACTCGGCGCCATCCCAGGCATCAACGCCTGGCGGCTGGCCTACAAGGCGTTCGGCATCAAGAAGACGAAGTACCGCTGCTCGGTGGAGCGGCTGGTGAAGAATGCGCTTGCCGGCCGGCCGCTGCCCGCCATCAACGGCTTCGTCGACGCCTACAATGCCGTCTCGATGACGCACGTCTTGCCGATCGGCGCCGACGATGTCGACAAGGTCGCTGGCGACCTCGCCTTCCGCTATGCCCGCGACGGCGACAGCTTCCTCGACATGAGCGGTGGAGAGGAGGCAAACGGCGACGGCGAGGACAGCGACAATGCGCCGAAGCCGGGTGAGGTGATCTTCGCCGACGGCTCGGGCAAGGCGCTGTGCCGCCGCTGGAACTGGCGCCAGGACGCCCGCTCGCTGGTCTCGGCCGAGACGACGCGGGCGGTGATGACCATCCAGTCGCTCGGCGTCGGCGAATTGGACGCGGCGATCGCCGACGCCATGGCGCTGATCGAGCGGTTTTCCGCCGGCAAGGTGTCGGTTACGGTGCTCGACGCGAAGACGCCGGTGGCGAATTTGGCGGGGACGTGAGACCGGCGCGCCGGTTGGTCCATCGCGGGCTCGCCAGCTGGGCCTTGTCGCCGCAGCGATGTCTCAGCGCCACCCCTCTTGAAACGATATAAAGATATCTTTATACCGTTTGGGCATGAGCTATCTGTCCCCCCTCGCTGCCCCGGACCCGGCCGACCGCCTCTCGGCCGAGATGCTTGTCGAGATCCTGCGCGCCGCCGGCGAATCGACCCGGCTCCGGATCCTCGTCCTGCTGGAAAAGGGCGACCTGACCGTGAAGGACCTGACCGAGATCCTCGGCCAGAGCCAACCACGCATCTCCCGCCATCTGAAGCTCCTCGTCGAGGCCGGGCTGATCGACCGCTTCCCGGAAGGCTCTTGGGTCTACTACCGGCTGGCCGGGTCGGTCGCCGCCATCACGCTGTCGACGGTCGTCAGCTCGCTCATCGAAGCCCGCGATCCGATCCTGACCCGCGACAGGGAACGCCTCGACGAGGTCAAGCGGGCGCATGCCGAGCGGGCGAGTGCCTACTTCGCCCGCAACGCCGAGAGCTGGAACGACATCCGCTCGCTGCAGGTCGAGGAAGCCGCGGTCGAGGCCGCCATGCTCGACCTTGTCGGCGGCAAGCCGTTCGATGCGCTGCTCGACATCGGCACCGGCACCGGCCGCATCATCGCCCTGCTCGACGGACTGTTCGCCCGCGCCGTCGGCGTCGACCAGAGCCACGCCATGCTGGCGATCGCCCGGGCCGAACTCGACCGCGCCCATATCGGCAACGTGCAGATCCGCCAGGGCGACATCTATTCCCTGAGCCTGCCGCGCGACTCGTTCGACCTGATCACCATCCATCAGGTGCTGCACTATCTCGACGACCCCGCCCGCGCCATCCGCGAGGCGGCGCGGGTGCTGCGGCCCGGCGGGCGCATGCTG
This sequence comes from Ancalomicrobiaceae bacterium, assembly GCA_031291595.1. Taxonomy (GTDB): domain Bacteria; phylum Pseudomonadota; class Alphaproteobacteria; order Rhizobiales; family Ancalomicrobiaceae; genus CAIYYN01. The sequence goes on from JARLIU010000313.1 coordinate 13,185, forward strand.
ATCACCGATCTCGCTCCGCACGACGTCGAGCGGCTCAGGGACGAACACGCCCACCGCCGCCTCGGCTTTTCCCACGGCGAGATCTCCCGGGCGCTCGCCGCCGCCGGCCTCGATCAGGTGGTCGTGCGCGACGTGCCGAGCCCGTCCGGCGACAGGCATGGCGACAAGCTCGGCGTCACCCTGTGGCTCGCCAAGGACCAGCGTTTCAACCTCGCCCGCGCTGCCGCGCCGAAGGAGTTCCAGGCATGAGCGCCAGTTCCCAGTCGACGACTCCCCAGTCGATCAGCCCTCAGCCGGCGGCCAGCGCCTCACGCATCCACGTCTCCTTCGAGTTCTTCCCGCCGAAGTCGCCCAAGATGGAAGAGACGCTGTGGGCAGCGATCGAACGGCTCGCTCCGCTCGATCCGGACTTCGTCTCGGTCACCTACGGCGCCGGCGGTTCGACGCGCGAACGCACCCATGCCACCGTCGCCCGCATCTTGCGCGAGACGCGATTGAAGCCGGCAGCGCATCTGACCTGCGTCGATGCCAGCCGCGACGACGTTGACGCCGTGGTGCGCGGCTATGCCGACGCTGGCATCCGCCATATCGTCGCGTTGCGCGGCGACCCCGTTGCCGGCCTCGGCGGCGCCTACCAGCCGCACCCCGAGGGCTACGCCTCGACGCCCGATCTCATCCGCGGCATCAAGCGTGTTGGCGATTTCGAGGTGTCGGTCTCCGCCTATCCGGAGAAGCATCCGGAGAGCCCGGACTTGGCCGCCGACATTGAGCTGTTGAAGCGCAAGGTCGAGGCCGGCGCCAGCCGCGCTATCACCCAGTTCTTCTTCGACAACGACGTGTTCGAGCGCTACGTCGACCGCGTGCGCGCCGCCGGGATCTCGATCCCGATCGTTCCCGGCATCGTGCCGATCTGGGACTTCGCCCGCACCGCCGCTTTCGCGGCAAAAGCCGGAGCCAGCGTGCCGAAGGTCTTCGCCGAGCGCTTCGACGGGCTCGAGACCGACGAGCGTACCCGCCAGCTGGTCGCCACCACGGTGTGCGCCGAACAGGTGTTCGATCTGGTCAAGCGCGGCTACCGCGACTTCCATTTCTACACGATGAACCGCGCCGAACTGGTCTACGCCGTCTGCCACATGCTCGGCATCCGCCCGAACGGCAAGCTCGGCGAGACCGCAGCGGCCTGAGGGCCGTCTGCCAGCGGCCCGGCGCGGCCAGACCGACCCCGGACCAGTTCAAAACATCCAAAGACCCCGGAACCGTCAGGCACCGGGGTCTCCAAGGCTTGTCGGATGCGACCGCGGAGCGTCAGGCGATCGCCCGGGCCGCATCGCGCAAGCGTCGCGTCGCCGTATCGACCAATTCGGCCGAGCGGGCAATTTCCGTCATACCCTGCGTCACGGTTTCGACGCCTTGCGCCGCCGACTGCATGTTGCCCGACATGTCGCGCGTCACCGACGACTGCTCCTCGACCGCCGTGGCAATCGAGGACGAGATCTCGTTGATGCGGCCGATCGTCGTCGAAATCGAGCCGATCGCCTGCACCGCTTCCGTCGTCGTATTCTGCACGGAGGTGATCTGCGCGCCGATATCGGCGGTTGCCTTGGCGGTCTGGTCGGCGAGCTGTTTCACCTCCGCCGCGACGACCGCAAAGCCTCTGCCCATCTCGCCGGCCCGCGCTGCCTCGATGGTGGCATTCAGGGCGAGAAGGTTGGTCTGCCCGGCGATGTTGGAGATCATCTCGACCACCTGGCCGATCTTCTGGGCGGCGGCGGCCAATCCGGAGACGACGGCATTGGTATGTTCCGCCTGCTTCACCGCATCCCCGGTGATGGCGAGAGCGTGCGACACCTGCCGGCTGATCTCGGCGACCGAGGCGGCGAGCTCTTCCGAGCCGGAGGCCATCGCCTGCACGTTGCCGGAGGTGCGCTGCGATTCGCCGGCGCTGGTCGCGGCGTGCTGGCTGGCCTGTTCAACGAGGCGGGAGATCTCCTCCACGTCGGAAACGATCTCTTTCTGCGCCGCGGCCCGGCGCTGCCGCTCGATGACGGCGGCGGTTATATCGGCGGCGAATTTGACCACCTTGACCGTCTTGCCATTCATGTCGTTGATCGGATTGTACGATGCCTGCAGCCAGAGGTCCTTGCCGCCCTTGCCGATTCGCCTGAATTCGCCGGCCTGGAAACGTCCGGCGCGAAGATCGTCCCAGAACCTCGTATAGTCGGCGCTGCGGGCGAAGGCCGGATCGCAGAACATCGAGTGATGCTTGCCCTTGACCTCCTCGAGCCGGTAGCCGATGGCATTGAGGAAATTGGCATTGGCGTTCAGGATCTGCCCGCTCATGTCGAATTCGATGACCGCCTGCGACTTGTCGATCGCCTTGATCTGACTTTCGAATTCGGCCGCGCGGAGCTTGTCCTCGGTAACGTCGGTGGCGAATTTCACCACCTTGACGACCTTGTCGCCGACCATCACGGGATTGTAGGAGGCGCGGATCCACACCTCGCGGCCGCCCTTGCCGATGCGCTTGAACTCGGCCGCCTGGAACGTGCCGCCTCTGAGCGCATGCCAGAACTGCTCGTAGTCGCGGCTTTTCGCATAGGTCGGCTCGACGAACATCGAATGCTGCTTGCCCTTGATCTCCTCAAGCTTATAGCCGAGCGCCTTCAGGAAGTTGTCGTTCGCCGTCACGATCGTCCCGTCGGGCAGAAACTCGATGATCGCTTGCGAACGCGAGATAGCCTCAAGGATGCGCTGGGCGGAAGAGGCGGAAAAAGGCCACATGTCATTTGCTTTCGCGTCGGGCAGTTGCAAGAGAAATAGCCGGCAGACCAGTTCGACAGCGGTTGTGTGGCGTAGCTGCCACGTGTGCCCCATGATCGGCGATGCCGGTAGATCAGAGTTACTGAGCAATTTTGCATACACAAGTTAACAACAGACTAACAGCGTTGGTATTGCCAAGAAAAGACGTTTACGAGATCGCCTCGAACTCCCCCATTAAGTTAATATTTCGCTAATTCTAAAAATGGCCGACGGAGAAATACGCACAACGAGAGAGAAGCGTCGGGACTTGTATCGCGGAACTCGAAAATCACACAGGATTCGCATGCAACATAACCTTTAAATTCGCCAAATACACTCCACGATGGAAGTATTGAATTGCCCGTGCATCGCTCGTTGATTTGCCCCGCCTTGGCCGGGAACATCCACACATTCAGCAGAATCAATTGTTGTTGATGCAATCCACTGGAGGCCTGTGCCCGCCGCCGAATGGATGTTTCCGCGCACCGATCCTCCTCGGCGCCCGCTTGTCGGCCTTGGTTGAACGGCTATAGTGCCGCCCGTCCCCTCTTTCCCCCGACCGAGGCCCGATGTCCGATCGCGCGACCGCCCCCGAAACCGATGCTCCGCATGGCGAATTGACCGTCAGAAC